>CAZDQM010000029.1:0-19076 GCA_964507825.1 uncultured Nitrosopumilaceae archaeon
GATGATTCAACGTGGTGGGATGATATGTGTTATTAGAGCCAAATGCGGCACTAGTCCGTCCCGGTGGCCCAAGGTATTCAGTCAGACTGGCCAGCCCTTATCTGCCATGATTCACATAAGGCGATACCATGCAAATGCGTCTCGTATCAAATCAGTAATCTCATGTGCCTCGATCAGGCTAGGAGATACACAGGCCGAGAAATTATAATGAATTGAATTAATATTCGTTGTCGAATACTAGTATTCTATACTAACCGTTGATCAATCAGAATACAATTTGTATTGTATAAATAATAACATCAAACCAAACCATACCTTCAGACATCTTTCTTGACTAGGGATACCGTCGAGCGGATCTTGTCAAGCTTTTGAATCTTCCAGGTGATTATTTCCCTGAGTTTTTCCAGGTGATCTGCCTCGACCCTGACCATTATATCATGCGCGCCAAAGGTGCCAAAGACATCCCTTACATTCTCGTTTTCCCTGATCTTCTCAATCAGTTCCTCCTCCGCGCCCAGCTCGCAGTTTATCAGCACATAGCCCGTGATCATGAATCTGTTGGAATAAAATGGTATTTCAAAGTTGGGATAAAAAATTAGGACACCCTAAAATGGTTAAATCCAACCGGATGAACAACCACACCATGGCAGAGGAGCAAGAAAGGATTTATCCGCGCGGTTTTGAGCCATCCCACGAGGTCAAGAACGATTCAGTGATAAGAAACCACATACTCAATGCCATCTTACAGTCTGCACCCTCAGAGGTCGTAGACACGGACATTTTTGCGGTGATGGCCAAGCGGCGCTCCACTAGAAAATTCACAGACGCCCCGGTCGAGGCCTCAAAGGTCGATAAAATCATCGCAGCCGCAGACACGGCCCCTACAGCGGGAAACTTTCAAGGATTTGAGATCTTTTACATAAAGGATCCCAGAAAAAAGGAGCGCCTAGTCGACGCATGCAACGGCCAAAAGTACGTCAATGCCCCCATCGTCCTGGCATTCTGCAAGAATCCAAAGAGGGTTAAATTCAACTTTCCAGAATACATCTTGAAAAAGTTTGCAATCCAGGACGCCACGCTGGCAGCCGGCTACTCGCAGCTTGCAGCGCAGGCGCTCGGCCTAAGTTCCATATGGATAGGAATGTTTGACGAGCAGATGGTAATGGATGTCATCGGTACGGATCTGATCCCGTCATCGATTTTGTGCATCGGATACCCACAAAAGCAAAAGTATCCCAAGCCCAGACGTAACCTCAAGGACCTAGTCCATGTCAGATAAGTGATATAATACAAAATGTACACGTCTCTCCACGCAGAATCCAATATACCAGATACGGGTTAACGTATAGCAAAATCAGGAGGTATCGCGCTATTTGCAAATCATGCATACGTCACGGATATAGATATTTGCTGATCATGCAGTCTCAAGGCGGCCTTTTCTAGACAGCAACCCTGCCGATTTTATCAGGAGGACTCCTACCATGATCGATACTGCCGTAAAGACTATGATTCCAGACGGTGCAACATCATAGTAGTACGACATGAATATTCCACTTACGACAGATACAGTAGAAATTATCAGAGATATTGCGATCGTTTTTTTGAATCCCAGTCCGAACATCATGGCAGTGATATTTGGAATGACGACAAGGGCAGATATCAGCAATATTCCTACCAGCCTCATCGAGGTTACAACCGTGACTGCAGCCAGTATCACAAATGCATAGTTTAGTAATGTGACAGGCATGCCAGCAAGCCTAGCTTGCTCCTCGTTGAATGCCAGCTGAAGAAACTGCCTCTTAAAGGCAGTCAGGACGGCTATGATCCCCGCGCTGATTGCAAGTATTAGTACAGTATCCTCATAGCCGATAAGCATTATACTGCCAAACAAAAAGCTAAACAGATCAACAGAAAAGCCCCCTGACGAGCTGACCAAGATTACGCCGACAGAAAGACCCGAGACAAGCACCACTGCAACTGCCGCATCTCCAGATATCTTTGTGCTCTGCCGCAGCTTTTGCAGTCCAACACCGCCCAGAATTGAGACTAGGAACGCGGTCCACAGCGGGAACACGCCCAAGAAGAGCCCGACGGAGATTCCTCCAAAGGCAACATGGGCAATGCCGTCGCCAAACAGCGAGTAACGTCGAAGTACAAGAAAAAATCCCATGAATGAGGATATCAGCCCTACTGCCACACCTGCAATCAGTGCCTTTTGAATGAACCCGTAAGAGAGCGCCTCGAGGACCAATAACCGCAATCACCCGTGATGTGACCCATGATGCCGCATGTGCATCTGCATCGAAGACTCTGTATAGGTCTTCAAAAGATCGTTGTTCAGGAAGAAATCCTCCTTTTTCCCGTGAAAGAACAGCCTCTTGTTCATACATGCAACCCTGCTAGCATGCTTTGATATGGCATCAAGGTCATGGGATGACCAGATTATGGTAATCCTGTTTTCTCGGTTTATCTTTGTGATTAAATCATAGAATTTGGCCTGCGATTCGACGTCGACACTGTTTACCGGCTCGTCTAAAATGAGCAAGAGCGGGTCCCGGACCAGGGATTTGGCTATAAAGACTCGCTGCATCTCCCCGCCTGATAGCTCGCCAATCCTCCTGTCTCGGACGGATTCAAGTCCCACGGTAGCAATGGCTCGCATCACTTTCTCATCGTTGCTTTTGATGTTTTTGTATACCCTGTTCCAGCAACAGTTGCATTCCTGTATTAGTCTAGCTCCGGCGACAAGCTTGGACTCTGATACTATACCCATAGATACTATATCATATACAGTAGCAGGAAAATTTGTCTCAAACATCATCTTTTGTGGAACATAGCCGATCAATGGCAGTAACTTGTTGCGCCTAGAACCCTCTTGTCCAAATAGCTTTATGGTACCGGTATAATTTTGCAGTCCAAGAACTGCTCGGAATAACGTGGTCTTGCCTGCGCCGTTTGGTCCAAGCAGTCCAAGTAATTCCCCCTCACGCACATCCAAGTTGATCTGATCGATTACAGGATTGTTGTTATATCCGGCGCTTAGGTTTCTTGTTTCAAGAACGGTTATCGACATTCCAAGGCCACCCTTAAGGCGTCAAGGTTTTGATTCATCTTTTCTATAAAAGACGTATCTGGCGGATCGTCTGCGGCCAGCGCCTCTACCGGGCTTAGCAACATTACCTCGGCACCTGCTTCGCCTGCAATCACCTCGGCAAGTCTAGGATCGACTAGTTCCTCAGAAAATATTACCTTAATGTCGTTCTCGATGATATAATCTACAAATTCTGCAATCTCCATGGCCGAGGCCTCGGCATCCGGTGCAATGCCGGCCAATGGGACTATGTGTAAACCATACCTATCTGCAAAGTATGAGAATGCATTATGAAATGGAACAAATGTATCTCGCTCACACGAAGACAGTGAGGATCTTATATCGGCATCAAGGATATCTAGTTCTGCAATATAATCAGCGGCGTTTTGCTCGTAATGTTCCTTGTTTTTAGAGTCTACCTCGATAAGGCCGTCCCTGATGTTGAGAATCTGCTGCTTTACCAGTATCGGATCAAGCCAGATGTGCGGATCAAATTCAAAGTCGTGATGTCCTTCTTCCTCGTGTCCACCATTATGTTCTTCCTCGTGTCCTTCTTTAGGTTCATCATGACCCATGTATTCTTTTTCCTCCATGATGAAATGATGAATCTCTTCTATACCCTCTTTGAGAGTATAGTGGCCATCTTCTATCTCGTAAAGTATCTCCTCTATACCCTCAATCAGGTATCTCTCCTCATCGTGTCCGTCATCTGCATGTTGGTGCAGAATCATATCTATCTCTTCAAGCGCCGCGGCTCCATCAAGGTGTCCCTCCTCAAACTCTTCAATTACGTGTGCTAGTTCCTCGATAAATTCTCCAGCATGTTCATCATGCTCCATTTCATGCCCATCATCAGCATGACCATGATCATCAGTAGACTTTAGCAGCTCGACAGAGTCAGATGCCTTGATAAACACAATATGATCAAACTCGTCGGATCCAATCATGCTGTCAATATAGGACTCTAGTCCTAGTCCGTTGTATACAAAGACATCGGCATCCTTGAGGGATCTGATATCTGATGCCAATGGTTCCCAGTCATGCGCCTCGACCCCAGACGGCAGGAACTGTTCTACATGAGCATGATCCCCGGCAACGTTCTTTGTAAATTCATAATATGGATAAAATGATGCAACCACCTTGATTCTTTCATCTTGTACTAGTGCCGCATCCTCGGGCTGTTCAACCATTCCGGGCACATTGGACTGTGGTTCTCCCATCTGGGTCGCAACGACTATACCGACTATAACAGCAATTGCGATACCAACTCCGATAACGATATTATTCTTCATTCTTGAAATAGTGTTGTTAATCCTATAATATAAACTTAATAAAAATCATATAAATTTTAAAAATAATCGTAATAAAATCATTAAAAGCTCTTGACAGTTTTATTATAACCCAAGTGTACAGATAACCACGAAAAATAACCATTGTAATTTTTTGCATTTTTACAGGCAAAAACCACGAAAAATAGTGTTTAAATACGATCCTGTTATACTATATTAGAATGGCAACAGGTAATATCATGCCGTCAATCCGGTACACTAAACACGACATTTCAGGATTAGGATTGCATGATACCGGCAATTATAAAGGTGCCAGCGGCATTGGAACCAAAGTTCCGTGCCGTGCCTACTAGGGAGGATTCATCTTTTGATCATACTTGAAGGGGGCGAGCGCATCAGGCACACATACCCGGGTTCTCTTAAATTAAAGGGCGGTAAAGACGGCATCCTGACTATTACAACTAGCAGAATATGCTTTGAGGACAGCAGGAACGGCATGTCCATGAATATGCCCCTAGGACAGCTGCTCGACTGGGACGTAAAGAGGAAATCCATCATACTCTACTGGGACGAGCCAGAAAGGGGCAGATTCCAGGGCGAGTTTGTAATACAAAAGAAAGACGGCAGGAAGGTGACGTCTGAGGAGCTGCACTATTCCATATTTTATGCAAAAACAGACTATCACGACTGGGCCGTCTGGGACAGGCCTGAAAGGATGCTTGACTTGTGGTTTTGCAACAACAAGAGGTATAGAAGGAAAGATTATTGGAAAAAGCTCGACAAGATGTCCGAGGATCGCACAAAAATAATCAAAAATGCAGATGGCACACTGTACATACACCATGAGCATATGAAGAGGCACAGGGCCGAAGACATTACTCACGATGTAGACAAGAAGAGCGAGTTGTGGAAGGAGATGGAGAGACAGTGGGATGTTTGGAAGACGTCAAGCGGTCCCAAAAAAACCACCCTTCAGGGGAAGATAAAGTTTAACGTCGAATATTTCAGGGATCATACAGAGGACGGCGCCATTAGAGGCTGGAGGCAGGAGAAGGCCATGTACATAAAACAGCGCAACGATAAGGAACTAAACAAGATATATCCGGCCCATCCGATCAGAGTCGTCAATGATGTTGTACACCTCGGGTTCAAGGGTGGGAAGATCGATGACAACATCAAGTCACTCAAGAATTACAATAAATTTTACAGGTGTTGCTACAGGCCCATGGTGATCGCGTCTGGCCTAATCAGAACATACAGAGAGTTGTGGTACTATAAAATATTGTTCGGCCTAAAGCTAGCCAAGATGATGGAAAAGGGTATCGACCCAAATACAATAAGCGCCGAGGAGCTTTTACCCGTGCAGACGATGTCAAAAAAGACCGACTTTGAATCTGCAATATCCGAATCAAGATAATGTATGGTATCATATATCAGCCTGAATTATTTTCCTGCCGCTATAATTCTATACGGACCGATACTGGTTAAAAAATGCAATCACGGCCATGTCAATATCGGACTGGCTTGCAACGCGTATGCCGCTAAAGAAATCGACTATGGCACGGTCAATATCGGACTGGACCGGTACGTTCGACCCGTCAAATCGCCACGATTTTGGGTTCGGATTATGCCCATATACGTGAAGAAAGTTCCGGATATTCTGATCCACGTCCTCCTGACCCGGCGCGCCCCAGCTAGGCGTGCCTACAGGTATAGTACCGGCACCCACAACCCCGGCCATAGTACCGCAAAATCCAGGATCGGCAAACTTTGGATCAATTATCATGACATCAGCTAGGTGACCCTTGGTGGCTATATTGCGATTCACGTCCTTGTAATGCTCTGCATACACCCTGTCAAACACCTCCTTCTTCTTGGCCGCCTCTGAATTCTTGAGGCTCTTGTACGCATTTACATCCTCCTTGGGTATGATGTCGCCGCCCTCCTTTGAGGCCACGGCCTCTAGCTCAAACTCGCGCATCCTTTGCATCTTCTTGTACTCGTTTGCCCCAAGATAGCGTAGCAGGGACGTGTTGTAATTGACCCTGCCGGCATCATTATTCCCGCCGTCAAACCTCATGCCGTATTCGGTGTCGCCGATGTACCTTTTCATAAAGTCGACATCCGTCCCGGGTTTTTCATCTAGATTATAGATGTCAATGTTATTCTGTACTCTTGAATAATTATGGGCAGGTGATCGCGTATCATCATAATCCGTGCCAAAGGTGTTTGCAAAGCGGCCCATGTTGTCCTTTTTGGTAATTATATCGCGGTTGTTCCATATTCCGTTGCCGTTGTCGGCAGTAATCCTGCCAGAGACGCGTCCTAGTGCGTCGGCTCTCCACTGCTGTTCCCTAGTAGAGCCGCCAGAGTCGGCCATGCTCGAATATATCGCATCCATCCTGCCGCCCAGATTGCCAGGCAGTATGCCGCCGGGTACCGATACGCTTCCATGCGCGGCCAGACCACCCCGCGCCATTCCCCCCAACGCGCCAAGTGCGGCGCCGCCTGCGCCCTGGCCGCCCCTAATCGCGCCGACTGCGCCGCCAATACCCCCCGAGGCCGCCATGCCGGCCACCGTCGTGCTAGTCGATATTGCAGACGATATGGTCTGCTGCGCCATCTGAGTCACGGTGCCCAGTATCGGTATCAGTATCACGGGAAGAGTCACGGCAAAAAAGACCACGCCAATAGACGTGATCCATACTTCCGTATAGTCCCAGACGTCCGCCGAGCCGGCCGGGACATCGCCAGCAGACTCTGCTATGGTACCGGCGCCGACCGATATTATAATGGCGGACATCATCGGCAATAGTAGCAGTGCAGGAAGCGCCTCTATCATCTTGTTTGCTATCCCGTCGGCCTTTGGAACCAAAGTAAGCATTAGGAATATCGGCATAGCCGCAATCACCATGCCAGCAAGCATGTCAGTCATTATTCCTATCAAGAGCGACATTATCAGCACCTGGATTGTTACTAGGGCCTTTGTCAGCCCGAGGAATAAATCCAGAAACTTTTCAGTAAACGAGCCGGTCTGTATTCCAGTCTGCATGCTGCCCATCCACTGGTTTGCTTGGCTTACGGTCACCCCGGTGCCGTTTAAAGCGTTCAGGTCAGGTACGATAACGCCAACGCCCGTTTCACTGCCGAGTCGGTTCACCTCCGTGGTGCGCAGCATCGATCCGATCACAAAGTTCACCTTTAGTCTAGGCTCGCACAGTATCTTCATGGTTGCCACATTATTCGTGTCTATCGTGTCATCTACCTGCTCAGAGAGGTATATCCTTGACCGATTATACTGTTCCTGGTAATCGACAAGGCTCCAGTCCGATGGACAAGGATCCCCGTCGTCAAACGAATACACGGGATTCAGTATCCAGTATGACACGTTCTCCATGGCCCCAGCGGATATATCCCACATTGGCGGAAATACAAGGAATACAAGCAAGAATAGTAGTGATTTTGATATCATGCGGTTCGAGGTTCCGGGAACGGATATCCCGGATTCAGTCGACTCTAGTATTCTGGATATGGCGGCCAGTACTAGGACGAATCCAATCATGCCCGCGCCTATATACCGCATGAGCTTGTATGATTCAAACGTCTCGTTGCCGGTCTCAAGGCCGCCCGTTATGGCATACTCAAAGCCCGGCGTAACAAAGGCCAGCTCCATGTATGTCTGGTCTATGACCTGGCTGTACGCGACTGCAAAGCCCACTAGTGCCAGCATCAGCATCACAACACCGCCTATGATTATGATGCTCCCGATTGCAGGCCTGCGCCTCATGATGAAAAAATGTCCTCCGTTTAAAAGCTGCCGGACCCCGCCGGAATGATAATCATACAGCTTCAATCCCGCAGAGGGAGAATAGGGGGTGACAGGGACATGGTATGCCACTGACCAAAAGATCTAAACGGCACTAGAGTCGATCAAACCAATATAGAAGTTTGTTGCATAACTCGGCACAAGGTCAGGTCGACTGAGTAATTGCACCTGAAATTTCAAAGCAAATAACACATTCGGGCATGAATCCTGAATCGACCTCTATGTGTATGGCATAATGCGCAACCATGATTTTTAGCTTTTTCGATTTGACATGTTAAATCAAATGATCATCTATATTACATCAGACGGTTTGTGAGTAGTTATGCAACAAGATCATGGCCGCAGACTTGATAAATATAGGACCTCACGTTATGTCATAGGGAGCATGATTGTAGATACAAAGATCAAGTGCGGTGATTGCGTCGTCCCGATGCAGGATATAGAGTCAGATTCGATCGATCTCACGGTGACGTCCCCACCATATAACGACTTGCGCGACTACAAGAGGTACACGTTTGACTTTGACGCGGTGGCCATCGGACTATTACGCGTCATAAAGCCGGGAGGCGTGGTCGTGTGGACGGTAGGCGACAGGATCAACGACGGTAGGTCGCTTACGAGTTTCAGGCAAGGCATCGGCTTTCAGGCAAGGCATCGGCTTTCAGGCCGCTAGATTCACCATGCATGATGTCATGATCTACTACAAAAAGAACATGCAGTTTATGCGTAGCAACGCCTACACGAATGACTGCAAGTTTATGTTCGTGCTCTCAAATGGCAAATCCAAGACGTTCAACCGACTCATGGATAAGATCACGGAGGAAAAATAATGAATCGAGACGTAAAAATCGACCATATTTATCACGGTGATGCCATCTCAATCATGGATTCATTAAAGTCTGGAACCATCGATCTAATTGTAACATCGCCGCCCTACAACATCAAAAACTCCAGTGGTAACGGACTTAAATGTGGGTGTGGCGGTAAGTGGCCTCAGGCGGAACTAATCAATGGATATAATGGACATGATGATGCAATGCCGCATAACATGTACGTGGAATGGCAAAGAAAGTGCCTTGAATCCATGATGCGCGTTTTATCTGACGATGGGGCTATCTTCTACAACCACAAATGGCGAGTTCAAAGAGGTCTGCTTCAAGATCGAAGTGACATAGTATCGGGTTTTCCTGTAAGACAGATCATAATCTGGAAACGCAAAGGCGGCATAAACTTCAACGCAGGTTATTTCCTGCCCACTTATGAAGTAATTTACATGATAACAAAGCCCAATTTTAAGCTCAGGAAAGGCTCACAGCGGCTGGGCGATGTGTGGGATATAAAACAAGAACGAAACAATCCACATCCTGCACCATTCCCAGTTGAACTTGCGGCACGATGTATAGCATCCACAGATGCTGAAGTTATTTTAGATCCATTTATGGGATCTGGAAGTACCGCTATTGCGGCCAAACAAGAAGGTCGCAGGTGGGTCGGCATAGAAAAATCCAAAGAATACTGCATAATGGCACATAAGCGTATAAAAGAATGTGAAATTATAGACGGATTACAATGGGGCCGCGGCGCCCTAGTCACCAGAGATAATAGAGTTAGGCTAATTTGAAGTACTTGCATTAATTGATATCGTTTGCGTGACGCTACGTTGACTAGCTCACCTAATCGTTGTTGGGATTGTACTTGCGCATTGTAAACGGGAGGGTGTCAAACCAAGGAAGTTCCTCAAAGAACAGCTCTACCACGTTTAACACAGATTCCGTGTTAGTTAGGCATCCCCACACATACCCATCCCAATTGTATCCGTGATTGATGGGCACATCGGCATACCATTCATCTGCATGAAGATGAAGAAACTGTATTAGCTCACGCGTCCTGTTGTTTTCAAATCCAATAAAGTGGTCAATGGGACCATGGCCAAGACCCATTATCTCAGATTTTGCATGCGATAAATCTATTGGGACCTTTATCTTCATGCCAACACTTTTCCCTTCATCCACCCTGTAATACGTTATATCTTGGGTGCTGATATTTTGATCCTCCTTGGAGTCAGAACGCGAGAGTCCCTTCTCGTACCAGTGGGTAGGAGTCCTTTGCGGATGGATGACAAGTTCAGGTACTATATGCATTACACGTATACACGCCATGCGCTATTAATCTTTACTACGGGGCTTTGGGTTGTATTATATCGAAATTATTTCGCCTAGTCATGTAGGTCCTCCTCCGCCCATTTTGGGTTGTTTTTCCTGATCGCTTTGGTGGCCTTTTTGTCCGAGAACGCCATCAGGGGCGTCTGGCGGTTGCGGATGTCAAGGGAGAAGTGCAACCTTCTCTCGTTATAGTATTTGACGTACGCAGACAGGCTCTCGTAGTGAAATATCTCATCTTCGATGCTCTTGTGGAATCGTTCCAGATTATCGTTGGTCTGCGGGTGGTACGGCCTAGAGTTTATCAGCTCAATTCCCATGTCCAAAAGCTCTACCTCAAAGGCAGTGGGCCGCCAGGATTTTGTGGGCGTCCTGCGCCCCCTTCTGCCTACAAAGCACGAGCCATTGTCAGACAGTATGGTTGCAGGCGTGCCGAATCGCTTTACTGCCTCCCCAAGTACTGTCACGGCGTTCTCAGAGGTGGCCCCGGTGAAGACTCGCGCTGCTACCACGTATCGGGAGGCGTCATCATGGTACGTGACTAGTTTGAGGCCACGAAACCTCGGATCCTTCATATCATGCCAGTCGACGTGCCACATGGCATTTGAGTATTTGCGTTCATAGCGAACTCACTTGTACCTCCTAGATTTGGCTACAGACGGCGCCACTAGTCCGTTATCCATCATGATCCCAGATATGCAGGCGTAGCTTGTATCGTTGTTTTTCCTTCTGAGCTGTATAGTCATCAACAGTACCTCCGCTGGCCTAGGCCCCATACGCCTGCAACACCTTTCTCACGATATCTCATGCAGGGGTGGACGACTTGGTCCTTCCTAGCTTGCGCTGTACGTGATGCATGCCGGTTCTCCCGAGCTCCATATAGTATCTAGACATGCCTTTGGCTGACTCCAAGTGTGGCCGCGATGTTCGATGTACCCATACCTCCGGTGCACTATACCCGATTTGCCGGTTTGCAAGCATCGTCACCATCGATTTTCTTGATCGCTAAAGTCCAAAGTAATCCTTTGCAACCCTCCCAAAATTAGGCTAACCTAATTTTTGTACAGCAGATAGGTCACTTTATGCCTGTGTGTAGCCATCAAATCGGCCCAAAAGTTAACTAAAGGTGATTTTTGGTAAAAAACAGCTGATCGCAGATCCTTATACCAAAGTAGATCTTGATCGCAATTACGCACATGACACGACCAAAAAAGTACTGTACAAGGTGTAAAAAGGAGATCGCAGACTCTGATCTACACAAGATTGTGATCTATGTAATCAGGGAAAAGTTTACCGAGCACCATTATGAACACGTCGAATGTCCCGACAGGTTTACCGTCTAGGATATGTGTTCATATACGGGATATAGTTGTCCTGTGACCCTTGAACGGTACTTCCATTCGTTATTCTGCCACTGTATCAGTCGGAACTCTTGCCGCGTCTCAGGATGAAGTCTTGTATGCACGTCGCCGCCGATCAGGATTTGATTTGGCTTTGCCATCGACTGAATCTTGGCCGCAATGTTCATTGCAGGGCCCATGATATCCACATGCGATTTTGTCGGATCAGAGCCGTACCGTACAATGATATTTTGCCCATAGTCTATCCCTATCTTTACTAGCAGGTCAGGATAGTCGTACTGGTTCAATATCGGATTAATCCCCTTATCAATCACCATGATCATGGATTTGGCGCAGTTTACGGCGTTGTCTGCTGATCGCAACGAGTTGTCTTCTGCCACAAAATATCCTAGGACCGCGTCCCCGACGAATTTGAGTACATAGCCCTCGTGCTGATGTATTACAGAGGCCATCTCCTGTGCAAACGAGCTTATTATAATCGCAATCTTTTCACTGGGCAGCTCCAAGGTCATCTTGGTAGAACCCACTAGATCAACATAGAGTGAAATCATCTGTATTCTTCGAAAGACGTTGCCTCTTAGAAACTCTTCAGAGTTGTCCGTCACGCCCGCATACTCGTATCCTCTCTTGAGGGCGCCCCAGACACGCGACTGTGTCTGCTGGATCAGTGTATCAGAGTCCACGACAATATCATCCTTCTTGCCCAGCATCATATCCACTACACTAGGCGTACCCCTGTCGGTCGTTGCAGGCTCGTTGGACTCGTCGGTCATAACTGCCTCCTATTCGAGGGGAAAGTCCACCTCGCAGGCATCACATCTGCCCCGCTTGCCCCCATAATTGCCATTATAATACTCTACAAGAATGCCGTTACAGTGGTTGCATGTCATTTTGTCCACATGCTTGATACGCATATTGCATATTTAAGATAGACACCCAAGGTTTAATGCCAAAGATGGCAGAGCATCCATCATGCGGTTAGGCGGTAAAGCGGGCGACGCGGGCATCTCGGATATAAACGGTCTAATCGACAGGATTCAGGCAAGGTTTGCCACCCGCATGAAGGAGTATGTCGAGCAGGTACCAGTCAAGGTCATGCTCAGAGACTCTACGGTCACAGAACAGGTGACGTTTGATCCTGCCCGCGTTCAGGGTTATTTCAATGATATCGTATGCGGACTAGACGGGTGGTCCATACACGGGCCCGTAATCACGAACAACGAGGATACAAGAAGGATATTTGCCAAGTTTGATACCAAAATAGGAAATTATATGATTCTAGGACATGTCTCCGTCCAGTTTCATGTCCTGTTGTATTACAGGCTCGATCAGAGGGTAGTGGATGCCCAAAAAGAGCTCGCAAAAGTCCTTGACGGGACCGCAGCCGCCAAGAAGTCCCTAGCAGACAAGGCAGACAGGATCGTCTCAGACAGGCTCAAGGAGGCAGGGCATGCCGACCTAGACGCGGATGAACTCTTCAAGGTAATCTACGAGGATGATGAATTACGTGAAAGGGTTTACTCGGAGATCCTAGATTCAGCGGATGCCGACACTGAAAAGAACGCCAATAGGGAGCGAGACCTGCTAGACGAATTAAACGGACTGCTGATGGAGACATACCAGACAAGCCACGTTATGATCGATGATGCAAGGCTGGTGACTGGAGAGGAAGGATTCCTGTGTACGTTTGACCTAGAGTTTGTAAGAAAGGGTGCAAGGGAGGGCAGGTTTGATACCAGGAGGATCCCAGAGAATACAAGAAGTGATATAATGACCAAACTTGCAGAGTTTGAGGCTTTAATAGGATAATCAAGAGGTCGGAGACTGAGGGGGGTGCCTCAAGGGGAGATCCGACCTCCTGATATACCTGATCGCCATTATGCGAGTATTTAGGCGTTGCCTTGCAAATACCGATTTACAGTCACGATACCAGCACGATACCAGCACGACAGACATCACAATACAGTATACTAAATCAAATATATCACAGATATGATACATGGTCTTATGAACCCCACACTAAATGATGTAAAGAGGGCCGACGAGATGAGGGGCGGCGAGATTAGACGGACGCCGCTGATATACTCGCCCATCTTCAGCACGCTGACCGGATCGAAGATTTATTTCAAATCAGAGTTCCAGCAAAAGACCGGCTCCTTTAAGATCAGGGGAGCGTTCCATAAAATTCAAACACTGACCGACGAGGAGAGGAGGAGGGGGGTAGTTGCCGCATCTGCAGGAAATCACGCGCAGGGAGTAGCATATGCGGCATCAGCCGAGGACATATCATGTACGATAGTGATGCCAAAGACCGCGTCGCCAGCAAAGGTGGCCGCCACTAGGGGATACGGGGCAAATGTGATCCTAAGCGGGATGAATTATGAAGAGTCATCCGTAAAGGCGCACCAGATATCCGAGGAGACCGGCGCGGTCATGATACACGCGTTTAATGATCCGCATGTAATAGCGGCGCAGGGAGTGATAGGTTTAGAGATTCTAGAAGAGATGCCGGGTATAGAGGAGATTTATGTGCCAATAGGCGGCGGCGGCCTTGCCGCGGGTATACTTGTGGCAGTAAAATCCATCCGTCCCGAGATCAGAGTCATAGGAGTCCAGTCATCCTCGTTTCCGGCCATGAAGACATCCGTCGAGAATAAGGAGCTGGCATCAGATGGCGGCCGAAAGACGATCGCGGACGGAATATCCGTGAGAACGCCAGGGCGCATGACATTTGACATTATAAAGGACAAGATAGATGATATCGTACTAGTAGATGATCACGAGATTATCAAGACCATGTTCTTGCTCATGGAGCGAAGCAAGGTGGTAGTGGAACCAGCCGGGGCCGTATGCCTAGCGTACCTGCAGGCAAACAAGCCCGCGCCCGGCAAAAAGGTCGCAGTAGTCATGGGAGGAGGCAACGTGGACATGTACCTGCTAGGCCAGATAGTAGACAAGGGGCTTGCGGCCGTGGGCCGGCTGCTTAAAATCGAGGTGATGCTCAGAGACAAGCCCGGAGCGCTAAAGAGCGTAGTAGATGAGATCACAAAGGTCAATGCGAATATAGTGGAGGTCATACACGACAGGATAAGCCAGGGCGTAAATGCAGGCTCTGTAGGCGTGACTCTGAGCCTAGAGACCGAGGGGAGGGAGCATGCCGACAGGCTTGTGAGCCACCTAAGAGGCATGGGCATAGAGTTCAGGCTGAAATAAGGCCCCCGCCTACAAATTGATGATATATAATTTCATGTATCGCGATCAAGATATCCGCACCTGCATCAACAGATATCTGCCAATACATGCCAGAATCTTCGTGTTTTACAATACCAATATACGGGCATTGATATATAGATAAAAGCGCCCGCATCCACATAGAATCATGGCGACAAAGAGGCCCCTGATCGGAATCATCATGGGATCAAGCTCAGACAGCAGAATCATGAAGGACGCGGCCGAGATACTCGACGAATTCAAGGTGGCGCATGAGGATCAGATAGTATCGGCGCACAGGACGCCATCAAGGTTGCAAGAGTACGCGGAGCATGCCGAGGATATAGGCTTAAAGGCAATCATCGCCGGGGCCGGAGGAGCTGCACACCTGCCCGGAATGATTGCATCCTTTACCACCATTCCAGTAATAGGAGTCCCAATTCTAGTATACAACGACAAGGGGAATAAAAAATCCAAGACCAGTTTTTCAGCCTTTGGCGGAATGGACTCTTTGCTGTCGATCTCAGAGATGCCAAGCGGCTCGCCGGTGGCAACCGTGGGCATCAACAAGGCCCAAAACGCAGGAATCTACGCGCTTAAAATACTCGCAAACGAATCCGATACACTCAGGAAAAGACTGCAAATTCACAAGCAGAACCAGCACAAGGGCGTCCTCAAAGAGTCCGACGAGATGAAGAGGCGCGGCCTGACACGATTCCATGCCAAAAAATACTCACAATAACATGCAGGCGCGTCCCCGTACATATCATGTAATCTCCAGATTCTAGCCGCCGGATATACATCCCAAATGCTCAAAACCAACTAGGCATCCTCCAAAAACCATAATTAAACGCCATGTACCACGTTACAAAATGAGCAAAATTCTAGGAATAATCGGCGGTGGCCAGCTTGGAATGATGCTGACAGAGGCCGCCCGCAACATGACCGAGTACATATCCGAGATAATCGTGCTTGATCCCACAGAGAACTGTCCGGCGGCGCAGGCAGGAGCAAGACAGATTGTCGCGGATTTCAAGGACCAAAAGGCAATCGAACAGCTAGCGCAAGAGTCAGATATCATCACGTACGAGATCGAGTCCGGCGACAGCGGCGTTCTAAAAAGGCTAGAAAAGGATACCGTAATCCACCCGTCGCCTGAAACGCTTAGGGTCATCCAGGACAAGCTGCTACAAAAGACCGAGCTTGCCAGGTACAATATTGACGTTGCAGAGTTTCGCTCCGTAGAGTCAGAAGATGACATCCGGAAATCCGTACTGGAATTTGGATATCCCGTACTCCTCAAGGCCCGCCGCGACGCGTACGACGGCAGGGGCAACTACAAGATAGATACCGAGGATCAAATCAGCACCGCATACAGTTACTTTAAGGGCAAAAGGATGATGGTCGAGAGGTTCGTCCCGTTCCGGATGGAGGTCTCGGTGATTGCCGCACGAAATACAGGCGGCGAGATCGCCACGTTCCCACTAGTCGAAAACATGCACGAGAACAACATCCTTAGGACTACGATAGCACCTGCACGAGTCGACGAGTACATTGCAAAAAAGGCGCAAAGACTAGCGGAAAAGACCATGACGGTATTGCGCGGCGCCGGTGTCTTTGGTATAGAGATGTTCCTGACAGAGGATGATAAATTATTAATCAACGAGATCGCGCCCAGGGTTCACAACTCGGGGCACCACTCACTGCACTCAAGTCAGACGTCACAGTTCGAGCAGCACCTGAGGGCCGTCATGGGGCTGCACCTTGGAAGTACGGAGATTACACGTGCCACGATAATGTACAACATCCTAGGCGAGGACGGCTTTGAGGGCCGATATTCCGTAAATGATCCACGAATCAGGAACACGTTTCTCAAGATGTACGGTAAAAAGATATCAAAGCCTAGGCGCAAGCTAGGACACATAAACATCGTGGCAGGAGACGGTGATGATATAGATGGGATGCTAGAGAGGCTCAAGAGGATAGCGAGTCACAAATTCATCGTTCCGGCATCCTAGACTAGTGACCGGTTTTCACGTATTCCAGATATCCAAAAATGCAGTGCCAAAATAGTATCCTGCCGCAGTCAGGCCGATGCTCCACGCGCAAGATCCTACAAACGTATAGGCGACAAATTTACCTAGACGCATGTTGAACAGGCCTGCAGGTATCGATACCAGGGAGCGGATTCCCGGAACTAGCCGGCCAAATAACACCGACTTGTCCCCGTATTTTGCAAACCACTTTTCGGCGCGGTCCACCTGCTTTATCTTGATTCCGATCTTTCCCGCGTATCGAATGACGGCCGCGCGTCCCAAGCGCAGCGCCACGACATATATGGCTATCGCGCCCACGGTGGAGCCGGCGCCGCCTGCAATCCCGGCGCCAAAGACGTGATGCACCCCCATGCCACCCTCCAAGATGGCAAATCCGGCCAGTGGGAATACGGCCTCGCTCGGAATCGGTGGGAATACGGTTTCAATCAGGGCCGCGACAAACACACCAGGGTAAACGTTGTCTGCAACGAGTCCCGTCACCCAGTCCACAAACGCCTGGACCTCGCTCAATTATTATCGGGCTCCGTCATGTAATAGTGAAGTTCCGTATAACATTCTACACAGTATTCAAGATCACAGGTATGCTCGCAGTCATATACCTTTTTGACTTCCTTTGAGCATTTTTCACAGACAGGCATGATGATATAATGGTCAGGATTTTGCCATCTTGATGCCGCCTAGTGCCAGCTGGATTACGGCAGGGGCAAGTAGCATGACGGCCGATGATACAGGGTCCCTTTCGGATGCACTTGCGCTAGGTTCCGGGTTTGCCAGTATCACCACCCCGCCAATTATAATCAGTATTCCCGATACAATGATCATTGCGCCCAGAATCTTTGACGGCTCGCTCCTAGATATGAAAAACGCTATAATCGGCAGGATCAGCGCAGGTCCGCCTAGACCAATCCCCCTCTGCATGTGATCAAGCGGTAAAAAGCCGTGATCAGAATCTGATAACATTGCAGCTGCCACGTCGGCCGCGTATACCAGCAAGAGTCCGATCGCTATACCCGTGATCGTTATCGATATAGCCATCTTCATGGTTCAATTCGCATGCGGTGGTTAATAAATCAAGGTAGAGATACCTCAGAAGCGTTGTCATATCTAGGTACTAGCCCCGATATCACGGATAACAGCAAGACCTGCCTAAAATGTACCACGAATTACACGGGTACAGTAACCGGTATAGTATGTAATGATGTCTAGTACCAGTGCAGGTTAGGGCAGGTCCGCCTCTAGAGCAGTATCGGTAAACTTCCACGCCAGTATGTTGGAGCCGCGCTCGTCAATGTTTCCCACGGTGTCTACATTGTATCCCAGACCCTGTAGAAATTCCGGGTACAGGTATGAGAGGTGTTCTTCGTACGGGTTGCCGTACTTGGCGCCCTGCTTGTACACCCCGTATGGACAGCCAAGGACTACAACCCGCGATACCGCCTCTAGGTTGGCTAGCACGCCAGCGATATCCCCCCCCCCGCAAGGTGCTCAGGTCCGTGTCAAAAGAATGATACGTCAAATGTTCCAGGTATGCTTTTAGAATCCCGAATATCGGCATGTAGGATATCAAGTGCAGGCGGCCACCCGTCCATGTGTGCCTTCAAATAGTCCACGTTCTCCTTAAAGGCCTCCATTACCACCATTCTGCTGTATCCGGCCTTTTCGAACCAGTCAAGAAAGTATTGCCTCCTCTTGTTGGCCCCGATATACAGGACCGAATCATACGTGTTATTGTGGAATAGCATATCAAGGTGGTCACGCATCTGCTTGGATACGGCGGCCGGAGGCTGGCGCCTGTGCAGGCCAAAGTAATTGTCAGGAATGCTTCCCTGCATCAATATGTCGCCCCCGGTACAATATGTAACGCGTGAGCCCCGCGACGGTTTAAAGTGTTTGTGGCAAAGTCCGGCACACGAGGAGTCGGGGAATCGTGTCATCCCGCGGGCCCGCCCGGCACGGCGGCCCCGTTTGGTGTACCGGAGACCACCGCGCCGGATCCAGCTGCCCGGTTTGTCGAATACCACAACTAGCCGCACCAAAGTCTGCACGGCCAGAGTCCGGCCGACGCGTTCGAGAATAGGAAGAT
>CAZDQM010000030.1:0-40849 GCA_964507825.1 uncultured Nitrosopumilaceae archaeon
TCTGCGTACTGGTACGGGGCGCCGACCTTGCCCTCGTTTGCGCGCCTTATGTCGTCCTCCCACTTCGGATCATATTCCATGATCAGATCTGCGCCGCGTTTGACGTACTTTTCGTTGTCCGTCTTGATCACCGCGGCGCCACGTGTCCGGCTCACGAGCAGTCACCTCCCAAACGGACGGGCCGCGCCGCCGCGTCATACTTAAATCCGTATTCTGCAAGTATACCTTGTGCTTGACATCTTTGTCCCATCATCTTGGTTGTCGATGGGACATAGTGTCATGCACATTTGACTCAATGTGAAAAATATCTTACTAATGCCGAAAAAAATACTCAGCTAGGCCACATCTATGGGCGCAATTAGGAAACAGAGTTGATTACGCATAAACTCTAATAATGATAGGAATGTACACCCACAGGTTATGGCACTACCCAAGACGAGGAGCATGCCGGCATCACGTCATCAGTTATCAATTCTCATTATTTTCAAAAACATTCTCGGACCACTCTAAAACAGTTTCTAGGTCATCAGACACTAGGTCTGCCTTGATGCCGTGATTTTTACCCACAGGACCAGACATTATGGAGATCAGTCGCTTGCTGGTCTTTTCTTTTACTATTCCTATTGCATCGGCAAAAAAGTCAAGGCCTTCCTTGGAATTGGAAAATACGGACACTATCATTATACCGGTTTTTTTCCGCCATATTTTGGACAGTAGTTTCTGAAGATCCAAATCAAACAGTATGTCTGAAGCAGAGGACATGTCACCTAGGGAGAATACGTTCCATCCCCTAGACCGATATGATGCGGATGCCGCCTCGGCCATCAAGTGACTCTCTGAATCAGCGGCCAAGATGATTATGCTCTTGGCGGCGTTCTCGTCATGAGCAGAAGCATTCATGGTTTGTATGCATTCGTAGACTATGTTTCGGAGCAGGTTTTCTTCGGCGGTTCCAATCTTTCCCTCATTGATCAGATCCTGCACGGTTCCAATTGACGGCAGGATGACTTCGGTCGATAATTTGGATACGGGGGCGCCTGAATGAAGACAATTGCGTATAAGGGAGTGCGCCTGTTTTTGTGAAAAAGACGATAAAAGCTCCATGAATTTTTTTTGAACTACATGATAGTCGTCAGGGAAGTGGTACTTTTCGACATCATCGTCAATAAACCAAATGGTGGTATTTCCTATGTTTTTCTTCCTGATCATTCCCTCGGCCGCAAAAATCCCCAGATACTTTGTCATGGTGACTCGGTTGACGCCTAGGCGCTCGGAGATTTCAACACCGGACATTCCAATCTTAGAATCCCGGAATAGATCCACCAGCTTCTCCTTTAACTCCTCAGTTTGGTAGCCCCGAGCCATACCAGATAATTCCCTTGGCGCGGTATAAAGTCTAATTGTAACAGGTCATAATTTCAAAATAGGTCACCGAATGCTGGAATCTGGCTAAAATCATACCAACAGGAATCAGTAATACATGCCGTATGCGTTCTAGATACAAGTCGTTGAATGCACCGAGTCCGCAAACAATATATAGATCAGTACTTTATTGTACGGTAGGGAAAAGTACATTGCCAAAAGCCGGTTTCAAATCAATCACAGTTTCAGAATCAATATACGACAAATTCCATGATGTCTATCAAAAAAATAAAAACAACCTAGCAATGAAGGGTGTCAATAGCTTTGCAGGATATGTAACATACATGTTAGAGGAAATGATGCAAAAGGATGAAACCTTTGCAAGGTATGCTCCAAAACTAGAAAAGATCTCAGTTGACGATGATAGGGTAATTCTCAAGGATAATTTGAAAAATAGAATCGTAGAAGTTGCGGTCCAGAAGGGGGAGCTGTATTGCATGCTGTGCGAAGAGAAAGACTGCATACACATAGGCTTTGTTTGGTCACTGCCAGACGTGTATGATGTTTTACATTCCAAGGGAATCAAAAATCCAAAATAAAATCATGGAGGAGGCGGGATTTGAACCCGCGAACTCCTGAGAGACAGGATCACCCATATACGATCTTAAGTCCTGCATGTCCAAAAGCTGTACAGCTTACTTTGGCCAGGCTTGATTACTCCTCCGGAATAGGCTGGATTGAACAGAAATTTAATGTTTTATAGACGCGTACAGATGGCCCGTACCCTGAAACACGGCAATCTACACCTGTCTTAATCAAGAATTATAAAGATTCCATGCAGGGAGATCTCATGCTCCGATAGCTCAGCCTGGTAGAGCGTTACCTTGGTAAGGTAAAGGTCGCGGGTTCAGATCCCGCTCGGAGCTCTTCCTAGTAATTTGTAATTAAAAGCTCATGGTGTCCAGTTCGCTTGTCAGAGTCCGAGTTGATGAACCTGTTGGCGGCAATCCTCTGCTGGTTCCATTGTTTAGGAAATAGTCCAGATACCACATCAGTGTCGGAGTTGGACATCATCACCTTGGCTCCCTTGCTGTCAAGATGTAGACAGAATTCGACTAGGCGCTTAAGATCCTCGTATCCAAATTCGCGGTTCATATAGCTTGTAAAATTGGCAGTACTACTCGTAGGGTGATACGGAGGATCAAGATAGACAAAATCATTCTCCGATACAATGTCCAAAATTTCTGAAAAATCACGACATGATACATCAGTTCTAGCGGATTGCAGGATCCGGCTTGTAGCATGCAGGTTTTCCTCGTTTACAATGTTAGGGTTCTTGTATTTGCCAAACGGGACATTAAACTTGCCGCTTTTATTGACACGGTATAGTCCATTAAAGCACGTACGGTTCAAAAAGATCAGCCTAGACGCTTTTTCTAGCGGGCTTGTAGGATTTTCCTCCCGTACATAGTAATAATAGGAGGCCGGATCCTTGACATATTCCCTGGCATGTACTTTAAGCGAGGCGACAAGGTCATCAACATTGTCACGTACCATGACGTATGTCAGTATCAGATCAGGATTCAGATCAGATACGATGCAGTTTTGTTTGAAATGCATGAGAATATGAAACAGCATCGCCCCGCCGCCCAAGAATGGTTCATGATAGGTGCCAAACTCTGAAGGAATGTTCCGCTCTAGAACAGGAAGCAGCTGGCGTTTGCCACCTGCCCATTTTACAAAAGGTTTTGGAAGTAATTGTTTCACTATTGTTAGATGACCTGATCTATAAAAAAAGATTAATGAGATTACAGACACGACAATGACGATCTAGAGGCGGTTCGGACACGCATCAAATGCGGATAGAGTCGTGACAGGCTAGAAGGTTTGCATCGGGTACAAGTATGCAGGCGGTACCTGACATAGAAAACAACTTAACAAAATGAAAAAGGAAAGGTTGGGTTTTTAGTCCCACTTTGACCATGCGGCCATCCATCTGTAGGTCCATGTATTGAGTTTACAACCCAATGCTGTGAACGTACATGCCAAAACTGCACCGGCACCGGCACCTAGAGCAACTGGACTGTTATAGAACTTTCCAACTTGCGGTTCGATTGGTGTCATGTATGGTGGCAATGTTGGTCTTGGATATTTGAAGGCCGTTTCTAGTGGGTCTGCGACTGTGATCAGATTTACCATATTGAATAACGGTAAAGACATACCTACCAATACGCCGCCAAACAGTATCAAGCTGTGCTTGTTCTTCTTTGTAGCCCAATAGGCCAAGTCCATCAACATGGCTGATGGTAACCAAACTGGAGTGACAATGAAGTCGTATGGATATCCAAGTGCAAACCATGCACCCTTTGCAATCCATGTGTATACTGTCATGATTAATGCGTAGTACGTCGCTGTTCCTGGAACGCCCGTGAAGGTCAGATAATATGCTGCACCTACGGAGAGCATAAGCGTTTGCGATATTGAAAATACTACAAACGATGTCCAGGCCCAGTCTGTGTAGAAGATGTAGTCTCCTGCGTTAATTGTCAACAGAGTTGAATTAACTGCAACCACTACTATGAATAGATAGTGTGTACAACGTCTAAGCCAGACCATTAGTATGTTGGTAAAGTAGTCAATATATAAAATTTTACCAGACGGTAGTTTGTTGGTAAGCCTAGGCCTAAACCAACCAAGATCGGACAAATTTCATGGTCAGAGTTTGGATTATGTCGCTTAATAGGCGATGAAGATCATCAAAACTAGGTTAAAATGAAAAAGAGAAAAATCCGAAGGAAAAACCTTCTAATTTCCCACATACAGGGCTATCAAGACGGTACCGACAGCAGTTCCAGCTATAGTACCGGCTACGATACCATTGCTTTTCTTGTTTGAACCTTCTTCACAGACTTTGACTGAGAAGATATAGCCGATTGCCTCGATGATTGTGAGTACAATGAATGCATAATGGCCACTTGGCGTTGGATATGCCCACGGATAATAGAAATATCCTGCCGCTGTTCCTCCAAATGTTGCAAGCCATGCTGCAATGTAGGCTAGCGTTATAATTCCAGTCATGTTCTCGACACGTCTGCCGATCATTTTTTCGACATCTGCGCTTGAACCACCAGAACCGCCGGCTGAGCCGAATCCTTTAGGAAGTGTCATTCTAGGTCTATTCCATACAGAATCTTTTTAAATCTTTCTTAATCGAGGTTTGCATCATAACCCTGCCTAAAATTCACCAAAAAATGTGGCGTGTCATTTTAGGCACAGGATATAGCGTTGCCGTGCTTAAATATGCATAATCTTATGCGGTATCCCAAAAATACTCAGAATCCAACAATGGTGAGAATATTCGTTGCCGGATTCGTACCTAGTGACTCCCGAGTGTAAAAGGTAGTAGAGATATGCGGCCCAAGATCAGATCGGCGCAAGTTGAAAAAGAGTATGCAGAGAACATGGTCATGATTGCTAGAAAGGATAACCCTGATCTGAGGAGGACCAATGCAGATTCAGTAAAGACAACGCGGAACATGCCGAGAACCACGACGTGAGGGAACTGTCCCCGCCGGGGAGGACGAAACTCAGACGGTATGAGCATATAGTCAGGCATCCAACAAGAGTCGATTATATTATCGGATAAAGTGGTACAACGCGCTCACAAGAAATCCAGAGGCCGTATTCATGATACGCTTTCGAATTTGATGCATAGTCAAGAAATCCGGTCATGCGCCGCATTCGGAATGATTCAGGCTAGGAGTAACTCGGAAACCAGTACAAGATTCACGTCCGGCACCTATACACCGAGATGCTCAGACACATTACGGAAGGATGTCTTGGCATAATCTGCATAACAGGTCAGAGTACCGCGTACAGGTTTTACCAAGGCCGGCAGTACAATACATTTGCAGTAACTGTTAACGTCATCCTATCTTGAACTTGTGTCAAAATGATCTCAAGATCACATTAACGGTTACCATTTGCAGAGACGGGGCGCCCAGAGTAAGTACGGGCAAAAAAGTGCTAGATTTTTCTGGTCGATTGCGCAAGTCGGTGAGATGTATTGCGCAGAAAGTCCAATAGAGATGACAAAAAAGAAAAAAAGTACGAGTGTACTTTTTATGGAATTGCTCTGCTGTACAATTTGCCTTCTAGAGCCATCTTGTACATTTCAGCAACATACGGATTCTCACCAGGAGTTTCTGCGCCCAATTCTACGAGTCTGGCATAAACCCTGACTACGTATGCGAGTGCACCCATGAATGCAACAACTACACCCATGTTAAACATCCAGTGATTTGGAACCGCAAATATCTCTTCTACGAACCAAAAGTGCCACATCTCGTTGACGCCAATCGTAAACATGGTTGCCAGATAACCGAGAATAGTCATCTTGAGACCCGTGTTCATGGAGTTGTTTGGTCCTCTGAGAACCGGTACTTTTCTATCATAGATTGCTACCGAACCCCATCCAAGTGGCAATGCTACAAAGTGTGAGTATAGCCACCAATGTGCTGGAGTAAATGCGCTGTCTCTGATAGATGTCTGGTGCAGAGAGCCATCAACGAAGTTGTCCACTTCTACCGATGCTGCTGTTGATCCCATAGCAATGACGATGAGCCAGATCTTTTTTAGTCTCTGAATCTCAACCTCTTTTGGGATTAATGCCGGCATTTGTGCCATGATATAGTACAGTTTATTTTAGATATAAACTAAGAGTTCGTAAATCCTGTTTTTTTCTAAAAATATCAGAGTCTTATTATGAAAATTATCTAAAAATCATAACAATTTTAATTTGAATCTATGAATATTACAATCATTTTTGAGACATGGCTAATGTTAAACATTGATGTTTATCCAGCTACTTAACATGTCGATCAGCACTAACAAGGTAAAACATATAACAACGTAAGTTATCTTTCTGGATATAAGGGATAAGCATGGTTACAAACAAACTTATCATAACTGGACTTGCCGTAGTACTTACACTGGGCACACTAGGATTCAACTGGGTTGAAACTATTTTGCCAACGGCAAGCGCACACGGAGTTCAAGCACAACTGCTGAGTCGTTTCATCAAGATCGAGGATGAGACCTTCAACAGACAATCCCTACAAACTGGCGAAGTTCTTGTACTAAATGGTAAACTAGTCAGCTTAGTAGAAAGAGACCTTAGAGGATGGATTTCCATCTTCTCAGAATCTACCAATGCAGGTAACAGGTGGGAAGTCTTGTCAAGAGACCCACCAGGCAACGTCTTTGACATTTCAGGCAACGAGGTAATTACATACGCCATCTCTGCAAAAGCACTAGAGGCGGGCGTATATCACGTACACACACAGCTCAATGTCGCATCAGTAGGTCCGGGACTTGGTCCAGGTCAAACGGTTGTCGTAGAAGGTGAACCAATCATCAAGGCGATTCCATACACCAACATCGCATACCAGTCGATCATCATCGGCGTAGGCTATGTCATCACATTCGCAACACGACCTTGGCAAGTAATCTAAACTCCTTTCCTTTCCTTTTCATTTTCCATCATCACAAGCTAGATTCATCCGCGATTTACTAACATGAAAGGTGCGCTAGGAAATCAAATAGATATTGCAGGTGATACCAAGGAAACAACTCGAGGCAGAATCTTCAGAGTTAACCTGCAGGACCGTCTGCATCCTAATCATCACGAATTAGCAGATGGTTTTTGGGCGCCTGTGAATAGAAAGGACTTTAAGTAATCCTACAAAATTCTTGTCATGATTTGGCCTGGAACCAATGATCCTTACAAAAGGAAAAAAACAATCAGATTTTTGGCGATCAGTGCAGGTGTTGGAGCTATAGCTGTAATATTGACGGTTCTTGTGGTCAATCCGTTCCTAGATGCGCAGCCACACAGTGCATGCATCGATGATCTAGATACAAACTGGAAGATTTCATTTAATGTGGAATTGTACGCCGATGGCAACAAGTTAGAGGTGCCGGCAAGGGTTGGATTTATGGATAACGGATGCCAAAGGGCCATGTACACCCTGGCAAATGACGGTGTAGTATATGCAGAATGGATTGAAGAGCACCCCTTTGAAATTGGCCACTTTTTATGGATTGCAGATTATCCAATTCGCGACATGGAAATATCAAAATCCGCACTGTATGTGAATGATGTAAAATCAGAACAATTCCTAAGACACCCAATCCAGGACGGGGCGACCTATAGGGCGGAGTTTACCACAAAGGAATATGACGCGGCCAGAGATACAGACTTTTTGCCTCCAGATGTATAAGCACAAATGATAATGTTGCATGGCGCTATAGGTCCTAGACATCATAATCAAGCGACTCGGCTGCAATGATGCACGTGTTGTTTACTTTCGTTCAAAAGGTGGTTGCGTTTCGCGCCACAGGATGTTAATAGAATCCAAGAGTACGGCCACATCACTAGCCAAGCCTGCTTGGACCTGCTGTGGCACATTAATGCAGGCAGGGTGCGCAGGAATGCATGTGTGTTGTTAGGCACGATGTATTCATGCTCGTGACTAGCGCTTTTTCTCACTTAATGCATTGTACCCAAGATTGACTGGGAGTCTTTGGACCCGCGTATCTTTTATTCCGGTAGCGTTTGCCGTGAATCGACTGTTATGGCCCGTCGCGCCGTGTTCAATACCAGCGAGGGAGACCTGATGAGTAAACATGCCAGACGGGAGAAACGACTTGGGAAATTTTGCATTGTAAACTTTTAGTTTCAGATTATACAAAAATAGAATTAAAAAGAATGAAAAGAGGCCTTACCAGTACTTGCCGTTGTCTGGAATCAGACCGATGCCTTCTCTTTCAAAGTGTCTATCTAACTCGTCAACCCACCTCTCACGGTTGTCCTTGTATGACCAGCCGTGGACACGCAACCAGAATGCAATAATTCCTAGAAGGAAAATAACAAACATCATCGTGCCGAAGATGTAAATCATGACATCGTAAAATAGTGGGTCATAGTTTGGCCCCAGCTGCCCTGTAAGTGTTGACAGGATGCTAAGGAACGTTCCGACTATTGGAGTCATTAAGTTAGGAACCATATTTCTGCGATATATAGATTTCTGTTAGCGTGGTTTGTGTCAAATCATGCCCAGTCTTACAAAAATGGACCAAGTTTCATGCCTCGAATATACGGTCAAATCCCCCTTGCCGACGGCAATGCCTAGAATGGCAACAATTACTAGAAAAATCCAATAAAATAAGAAAGAGTAATGGTTGAATTAACCTCTGCCCATGGCAGCGTACTTGCCACTGCGTGACCTGAAGAAGAATGCTGCGGCAATTCCGCCAAAGACTGCGCCTGCGATTGCAGATGCACCAAGCACACCACTTGCATCCAAGTAAGGTGTGCCAGAACCACTAGCCGGGTTTTCCATAACAGCATCAATTCTTCGTTTTTGTATGTCCAAGGCTTCTTCTAGTGTGTGTTTGCCTGTTTCTCCGCCTTCGCCGACGTTACCAAGGTATGTAGCATATGCGACTCCGATGAATCCCATACTGCCCATGGCGATTACGGACAACAGTCCCACGAATAGTATTGTTTTATTCATACCGTCTTACCTAATACAATGATGTTACCAAGCTTATTTAATCTTTATTTTGGACACAGGCACAATAATTTTTAGCGAAATCCGTCAAAGTAACGTTTAATTCTGTAATCAAGATCCACGTCCACATGGGAAGGCTTCACAGTCACAGGCACGGCAAATCACACTCGATCAGGCCGGTCACAGCTATGGCCCCCTCATGGATCACGCAAACCCCGCAGGATGTGGAGGGACTGGTGATAAAATATTCAAAGGACGGCCTTACTCCAAGCCAGATTGGAATCAAGCTAAGGGACCAACATGCCATTCCGCTGACAAAGCCAATTACAAAAAAGACTGTGGGGCAGATTCTAAAAGAAAACAACCTAGAGGCCGACATGCCAGAGGATCTTGAAAACATTGTCAAAAAGGCAGTCGGCTTGCAAAGGCACCTAAAGGCAAACAAGGGCGACAGAAGAAACGTCAGATCCCTTGAATTGATCGAGGCCAAGGTTCACAGGCTTTCGGTCTATTACAAAAGAATCGGCAGGATTCCTCAAAACTGGAAATATAAGTCAGTGGTAGCCCAACTAGAGTGAGACATGGTTCAGAATCTAGATGACGCATTATCAGGCTTTAGTGATAAAATTTCAGAGATCATAAAATCCGAGAAATCGATCTCGGTAACAACCCACATTGATTGTGACGGGCTGACCTCAGGAAGTATAATGACAAAGGCCCTGATTCGGGCCGGGGCAAACGTGACGGTCAGGACATCAAAGGAGTTCAGCTCCAGAGTGATAGATTCCATAAGCCAAGACAAGAGAGATTTTCACATAGTAACGGATCTTGGCGGCGGGTTTGGAACGGAGATGGATGAAAAGCTGGGCGAAGATTGGTTTGTTTTGGATCATCACGAAATATCCGAAGACGAAATGGAGAATCCCCGGATCATCAATTCCTGGAAATATGGCATCAACGGGGGCCGCGATATTTGTGCAGGAGGAATGGCATACTTGGCTGCGCATGCAATGAGTGAAAAAAACTCGGATTTGTCGGCGATTGCCGTGGTCTCAGCCCTAGGAGACAGACAGGATCAGGGTGAAAAAAAGGGCATGGTTGGCAAGAATGGCGAGATTGCAGATGTGGCAAGGGACCTCGGCCTGCTCAACATGGATCTTGACTTGCTACTCGTAGGACGGGAGACGAGGCCCCTTGCAGATGCACTAGCATTTACATCGCAGCCGTTTATTGAAGGCCTCACATGGAACAGGGATTCGTGTTACTCCCTACTCCAGTCATCAGGCATCCCACTAAAGAACGGCGGAAGATGGAGAGTCCCTGCGGAACTGACCGAGGATGAAAAACGAACGCTGATCGAGGCAATAGCCCGGTTTACATCTGGAAAGAATGCAACCAATATAATGTCCGAATTAATCGGACATACCTACACGTTCCAGAGGGAGGATGAACGAAGCTTCCTGCGGGACGGCAGGGAGTTTTCAACCATGCTAAACTCATGCGGCCGCATAAACAAATCAGGAGTCGGCATAGCAATCTGCATGGGAGACAGAAACAAGATTTTAACAGAGGGTGAGGGCATCCTTACCGAATACAGGGCAATGATCAGGGAATACATGAACATCCTGTCAAATGAGAGGTGGAGGGTTTCAGAAAGCGAGGCCTGCGTAATGGTCAACGGTGAAGGAGTCGTGCCAGAAACGATGACTGGGACCATGTCGTCGTTGATCGCAGGATCACCGAAAAATATCGGAAAGATTGTAATCCTGAGAACCAATAGTGAGGAAGGCGCCATCAAATTTTCGTCCAGAAAATCCCTTGGTTGCAAATCTGATGTGAACCTAAGTGAGTTGATGAGAACCGGGGCTGAAAAATTCGACGGAATTGGCGGTGGCCATGATGCCGCGGCGGGCGCAAAGATAACCAAAGACAAATTAGATGGATTCTTGGATTATCTAGAAACCAATGTCGTTAAAGTATCAAGTTCAGGTAATACTGAATAACATTTCGATGGAAAAGGCCATGGCAGTCAGAAATGCCCTAGAGCCCGACAATGTGGATTTCCCAAAAGGCCAAAGTCTGGATGTAAGAAATACAGACAATGGACTTGTTTTTGATTTTCAGGGCAGCGGGGACATGAGAAAGTTCATCGCCACCATAGACGAGGTGCTAGAACATACCCAGGTTGCGCTAAAGGTGATTGAATAATGCTGGACCCAAAAATACTCAAGGAAGATCGAGGGAGGGTTCAGGGAATGCTCAAAGACAGAGGCGTAGATTTTGATCTAAACGGACTGATAGAGGCAGACAGGCAGCGGCGAGATCTAATCATGAGAACTGATAAAATCAGGGCGAGAAAAAACACGATGGCGCGGCAAATTGCAGAGAAGAAAAAGTCCGGAGACGATGCTGGCCAAGCCTTGTCCGAAATGAAGGAGATCTCTGCAGATCTTGCAAGGCTGGAATTGGAACAAGAGGAGTCAGGTAAAATATATGAAAATCTGGCATTTGCAATCCCCAACCTAATCGACGAGTCTGTGCCAATCGGTCACGACCAGACCGCAAACGTGGAAGAGAGGAGATGGGGCAACATACCACGATTTGATTTTGATGTAAAGAATCATGTCGACTTGGCAAGCAGGTTAAACCTAGTAGATCTGGAGAGGGCGGCAAAGGTTTCAGGGGCCAGGTTTTATTATCTACGAGGCGATCTGGTAAAGCTAAACCATGCCCTGATTCAATACGCCTTGGATTTTGTGGAAGAAAAAGGGTATACGCTAGTGCAGCCGCCATACATGATCAAACGAGACTCCATGGAGGGCGCCGTTATTGCAGATGACTTTGAGGAGGTAATATACAAGGTGGAAGGCGAGGATTTATTCATGATTGGAACCTCCGAACACGCCATGGCAGCAATGCATGCAAACGAGATTCTAGATGGCAATGCCATGCCGATAAGGTATGCAGGAGTCAGCCCGTGCTTTAGAAAAGAGGCTGGCGCCCACGGCCGCGATCAAAAGGGAATCTTTAGGGTACATCAGTTTGAAAAGATAGAGCAGTTTGTCTTTGCAAGGCCCGAAGAGTCCAAGGCAGAACATGAAAGGATGCTGACGGTGGCAGAAGAATTTTATCAAAGTCTGGAAATTCCCTACAGGGTCATGTTGCTGTCTAGTGCAGACATGGGAAAGATCTCAGCGAAGACATGGGATATCGAGGCGTGGATGGCAGGCCAGAACGCCTACAGAGAGATCGTCTCATGCTCCAACTGCTGGGAATACCAGGCAAGAAGACTCAAGATCAGGTTTAGAGACAGGACAAATGACGATACGATGTACCTGCACACCCTGAACAGCACCCTAGTTGCAACCACGCGTGTTCTAGTATCCATCATGGAAAACTTTCAGACCAAGGATGGTCACGTGGAAATTCCAAGGGTGCTTCAGCAGTATACTGGAAAGCAGTCAATATAGGCGCGCGTCGGACTCGCCGGACCCTTACGCGCTCAACGATACATGTACAATACCATCGAATACAGGCTAGGCCGAGATGCATCTGGAATATAATACTGATCTAATCCATGTTCGCATCACATTCAGATCAACTTATATTTTGGATTCAAAGGGCGTTAGTAATTGGCACGTAGAAAGACCAGAGTAAAGGACAAGTGGAGGGAAAAGCGCTGGATCAACATATACGCGCCCGAGTCATTTAACAATGCGCCGATAGCGCAGGTTCCAATTACGGATGACGAGAAGGCCATTGGCAGGGTGGTTGAAATTACACTATTCGATATACTAAAGGGGGACCCGTCACAGCACCAGTACAAGATATACTTTCAAATCGACAGTGTCAAGGACGACAAGGCAACCTCAATCTTCAAGCGTTATGAATATTCAAAAGAGTTTTTGAGAAGCCTGATCAGGCGCGGCTCATCCAAGGTTAACTTTATCATTGATGCAAAGACAAAGGACGGGAACAGCTTTAGAATCAAGGTAATCATCCTGACTCACAGGCAGCTTAACACGTCAAGAAAGCATGCGCTAAGGCTCATTGCAAAGGACATAATCGAAAAATCAGTTCCGGAAATGACAATTGAGCAGTTCGTCCAGGCGGCATGCTACGGCAAGATTAACTCAGATATCATGGCATCAGCTAAAAAACTAATCAGAGTCAGGCATGTGGGCCTTGAAAAGGTCAAACTGGTCAAAACTGCCGCGGCGGAGACCGTGCTGCTAGAAGCATAGCGTTTGCGGTTTCCATGAGACTAAAGGTGGAAGTCACCATCGACATAATCATCCATGCAACAGAGGATGTGAATAAATTCTACAACTCGTTTGAGGGATTGTTCTGCATGGACCAAGATGCGTTCATAGCGCGCGAGGTCGAGGGGCATTTTAACAATCCAATCCTCATGCTTCATGCCAGGATTTCAAATGACGCGGCAGCAATAGTGCTTGAAAAGATCGCATCAGGCCTGCCAAAACATGAAAGGGAGATGGTCCTAGACAGCATAGATGAGAGAATGGACAGCTCTGGCCTCCACCTCAGAATAAGCAAGCAGGGATTTGTCCGGGGAAGGATTGCATTGGAGGAAAGAGACGCAATCAAAATTAGGATATACAAGCCCGTATACAGAAAAAAGGAGACAATTCAGGAATACAAGGGCCTGCTAAATTTCAGTTAAATTAAATATGAAAGGCCACGTCAATACACGGGAATGAGGAGATAATAGCCGCTCCAGTCTGAGCGAGAGCATTGAAGACGCCGCGACGATCCGACCCCAACCTATTCTAAAAAAGCAAGATGGTTTTAAATACAGAGGCATGAAGTTTTTTTGCGTGGTAGACTATGATGTTATAATAGCAGGTGGCGGATTGGCCGGCACGGTTACGGCCCAGTCCGTACTATACCATTCAAACCAGAGTTTAAGGGTCCTAGTTGTTGATAGAAACCCGACAAACCTTCCAGGGCAAAAAAGCGTCTCAGGATGGATCTGCGGGGACGCGGTTAGCAAGGAGGCGGTGGACTTTATGACGGACAGGATCAAGGTGTCCTGGGGAGAGCCGGAGATCGAACATTATGTAAAGGGTGTCATGGCTTTTTCGCCGGACAGGGAAACGGCAATTCCATTTGACGGGGACGGATACATGCTTAATCGAAGGTTGTTGCCCGAAATACAAAACGGCCGCACCCAGAAGATGGGGGCAGATTTTGACTTTGACATAAATCTGATGGGATTAATTTACGATGGGGATCAGGTGATTGGAGTGAGGGGGATCAATTCGCAAACCAAAAAAGATTACAAAAAGACTGCCAAAATAGTCATTGATGCTACTGGAATGACGTCGATGCTGCGCAACCAGATTTCTAACACGACAAAGATGGAGCGCAAGGTTGACAGACGGGACGTAGAGTCGACTGGAAGACACATCATGTACTTTGAAGATGGTGCAGAGGATCTGACAGAGTTTGATCCAGATTATTGCATCATCCACCTAGACCAGGACATTGCCCCGGGCGGATATGGATGGGTGTTTCCAAAAGGAAAAAACAAGGTAAACATCGGACTGGGGGTGGAAAAGACGCTCCTAGAGGCAAGAAACAAGAGACTGGGAAAAAAGGACAACGTAACGACCCTGATAAACGAGTATGTTCAGAGAAACCGCGCAATCAGGAACCCCCAAGTCTCCAATGATGATATCGACAGGGAAAACGCAACTGGAAACTTTCAGGTCTCCGTGAGGAGGCAGAACGACTGCATGGTTGCAAACGGATTCATGCTAGTAGGCGATTCGGCATGGATGCCAAAGCCGCTTGATGCGGGCGGGATAGGCCCCGCACTTGTTGCCGGAACCATAGCTGGAAAATGTGCCACGGAGGCAATCGAGTCCGGAGACGTTACCGAGAGGGGATTATGGAGATACAACAAGGAGTTTGTCAACGAATACGGCTACAAGACGGCAGGATTGGAGATCTTCAGACGGCTGATTCAAACCCTGACAAACGACCAAATCAGCTACGGAATGAAGCATTTCCTAGGAAATCTCGATGTTGAGGCGATCTCAAAGGGGGAGCATCCCGACTTTAGCAACCTAGGCAAGCTGTCCATGATGATCAGGGGGGCCCTGAACAAGAAATTGGCAAGCGGCCTACGGTTCACAACACAGCAAAACAGGCTGCTAACGGATCATTACTATAATTATCCAGATGAGCCAGAAGGGTTTTCCGAGTGGAGTAAAAGACTGCACCAGATTCTAGACGAGTCCAATTCCAAGCTTACACAGTACCAAAACTAAGACTTATTTGTAAAACGTCACGCAGATTGCTTGAATGCTTCAAGAGGCAGGCTATCTTGACTGGAATGATTCCATATCCACGCTAGACAAGGCACATAGCGCTGGATTATTTGTCTTAATAATAGGCCCCAAGGGAACCGGAAAGACCACACTAGTACGGGATTTTGTCAGGAAAAAGTCCGCAAAATTAGAATCGATTAACTTTAGCCTAAGAACAAGGGAGAGTCACCTTGTCGGAACCAAGACCCTGACGGATGGAACCGTTGGGTTCGACGAGGGAATTTTAATCAAGTCGATGAGGGAGGGCGGCATACTATATCTTGATGAGATCAATGCTGCAGAGGCAGACGTGCTCCTAAGGCTAGACGAGGCGCTAGATGACAGACGTCAAATAGCGCTAAAAGAGTCGTCCGGGGAGGTCGTCAAGGCGGATCGCGGGTGGTTTGTCATTGCAACAATAAATCCCCTGACACATGTCGGGACAAAGGAGTTGCCTCCGCAGATTTTAAGCAGGTTTCCGGTAAGGATCAGGCTTGAATACCCACCCGAAGAGATCGAGATGGAGATTGTAAAAAAATATGTTTCAAGGTCCCAAGACGAGCAGATTATGCGCGGAATCAGACTTGCCAATACCCTAAGGCAGGCGGCGGCAGTCGAAGAGCTGTACTATGCGCCGAGTCTCAGGGAGACAATTTCTTTTGCAAAAATGCTTGACTTGGACGTGCCCGAAAAAGAGGCGGCAGATCTAGTCTTTGGAAATGTTTATGCCCAGTGGGGAAACATCGAACACCAAAAAGTCAGCGACATCATCACGTCGATGTTTGAAGGCTGATGTCACATCTGCAGCTACGAAACGACACGCTGCTAGAGATTGCAACATTTCTAGCAAGAAGGTGGTCGGGATTGGAGGACGTCACGGTTGAATTCTCGGAGAAAAACCAGCCTAGGACGTGGTTGAAGGAGAAAAAGATAGTGCTGTTGCCGTTTGACAAGTACCGGGGTAGTGACTTTCAGAAATACAGGCAGTTTAGAACCTCGTTATGGTACGAGTCCGTGCGCCTCAATCACTGCAAGAAGATCCTAAGCAACGATCATGCGTTTGGATTCATCCTAAACGTGGTTGAGACAAGGCGCATTGAGAGGTTAGGCAGGAAGACATGGGGCGGGATGGACAGGGAGTTGATGTTCAATTATGCATACATGCTAAACTACAGGCCGTCTTTGAGCTCCCTGTATGGAAAGGCAAGGATAGTCGAGGCGTTTTACCAGATGTTTTTGTTTGGCGGCATCAAGGGCGAAATGCAGTCAAGTCATGTGGAAAGGATACAACGAGCCGTCGAATTTGCAGGACGCATGCTTGAGACGGCGATCGAAGGCGGGCACGGGACCGATTGGATGGAAAAACAGGTTCCTGAAATAATCAGGATCCTAGATATCGACTCGCTTTTGACGATTCCCATGTCATTGCCATGGATGAGGAGCGGGATGGCGCTAAATGAGGAGGAGATATTGCGCGCACTAGTCAAAATTTCAAAAAAGCGCGACGGGGACTTTGGCAAGGTTGATCCGACGGCCACGCTACGGGGCGAGGACATCTATGACGAGTACAAGGTGATCGTAAACGAGAACATGAAGAATGAAAACAGGGGACTTGGGACGGAAACCGTGGGAGTGAAAATGCCGCCAGCAGACGGTGTTGATGAGACGAAGATTTACGACTCTGATTTAATCAACAGGCTTAGAACCAAGTTCAAGGATTGGAGATCCGGCTGGAAGGAACAGCATCTTGATTCCGGTGATGAGTTTGACGAGGAGAGCTACATGGACGGGTCCGAACCGTTTTTCACGGATGTTAAAAAAACCGTCAAGACAAAGATAGTGATTTTACTGGACCACTCGTCAAGCATCTATACAGAGCAGACAGAGTACAAAAAAGCCACGCTGGCACTGTGCGAGGTCATGTCATATCTTAAAATTAATTTTTCAGTTTATGCATTCAGCACGCACGACAGGTCGGTCGTATGCTGGCTGATCAAGCCGGAGAATGCCAAATGGAATCATGTCTCAGCAAAAAGACTAGCTCGCGTGGTGGCCAACGGCTCAACACCACTAGCAGAAGTATATGACAAGATGTTTCCCGCAATGCAGGCGGGCCGGCCGGAAATCTTCCTGACGCTGACGGACGGGGAACCCTCTGATCCGGATGCTGTACGCGCCATGATAAAATCCATAAAGTCGATCGGAATCAGAATGGTCGCCCTGGGATTTGGCCCAAACACCATCAGGGCCACTACGATTGCAAGCAACCTCAAGACGCTAGGTTACGAGAGGACGGTGGCAGTCAGCAGGCTAAGGGATATTCCAAACAGGGTTTTAGGCATATTAGACCAGTTTTAAGCGGAGCTTGGTCATTTTGCCAGTTAAACCGGCAGGGGCAAGAATTCGTAGATTTAGCACGGCCGCCTCGCATATGGACACGGCAAGTCCGGCCCGATGTACGGCCGTGTCCCCGGATCGCCATGGCGTAGAAAATTCTAAATTATGCAAGCATGCAGGAGCATGTATGGAAGACGGAGGAGGTACGGATGTTGCCCTGCTTGAGCGCTTTGAGCAGGAGATCTGGAATAAAATTCCACATGTCAGGGATGGCAGGATTGTAAATGCGACGCCCCTAGTAGACCTGACGGTGGATCTAAAAGAGTGCGCAAAAAGCATCTTCAAGACGGATCTTGATTCCGTGAATCTCAAGGTTTATGGAAAATTTGATTCTAAATTGCCAAGCGGCTCAATTAAGGTCAGAGCCGCCCTGCACATTATTCACGAGGCAATAAAATCCGGCCGTCTAAAAAGCGGCCAGACCGTCATGGAGGCAACGTCTGGAAACTTTGGAATTGCCCTAGGCTTGTTGTCAAGGCTTGACGTAACAATAGTGGCCCTAGTTTCAAGAAAACTGCAAGAGGGCGTCTTTAAGGAGCTGAGAAATGAAAACATTAGAATCATGGACATGGACATGGACATCTGTCCGGCCCCCGGAATGGAGGACAAGGCAGACGAATTAGCGGCAAAGGCTACGGCCGCAAATGTAAGATCGCAGTTATCCGAGATGGGATTTGATCCGGCGCTGTTTGATGAGAATATCGTGAGGATAGAGGAGCTGCTTGCAAAGCAGGACATCATCAACCTGGCAATATTCCTATCCAAGATATACGACCTGTTTTGTCCGGCACAGTATGAAAACAGGCTGAATATCGATGTTCACAAGACGGTTACCGCCGTGGAGATTGATGATCAGTTAGGTGAGAACGGGGCATCACTGAAAGATTATGAGGTCATCTGCGCGTTTGGCACCGGAGGCACCGCAGGTGGGTTGAGCGAGTACATATCTGAGAATTATGGGAAAAAATCCGTTCACGTGGTCTTTCCACCGGCAGGTCAGGATGTTGCAGGAATCAGGACGAGGGCCAAGGCTGATGGCCTAAAGCTGTACAATCCGCCAGCATACGCCGCAGAGCATGAAGTAGATTATGAAAAGGCCAAATTCCTGCTAAAGTTCTTTGTGGAAAAGGGGCATGACATCGGGGAGAGTACCGCGCTTGCCCTGTATGCTGTAATACAAATGGCACACTCCGGAAAGGCCTCCAAGTTTGTTACAATAGTGGCAGACGGCATCGGAAAATATAGGAAAAACCTGGAACAGGTTTCAAGTGACAGGATTCCAATCAAGGTCGAACTTGCAGATGCGGCATCCGTTGCAAGTGAGTATGAACGGATCATATGGGTGCACCCCCAGTATGCCCCAAAGGAGGAGGGGATCGAGATCATTGCAAAATCACTCGGGGTTGACAAGTCAAAGATTGCCGTACCCGGGGCCTCCAGCGTGGATCAGATGCTGTCAACACATGAGATTCCCGAGGAGATTGCAAAGGAGTTAAAAGGTCCAAGCGGAAGGACGCTCCTAGTTTGCATGGCAGGAAACACGTCGCTAATGGCCGCCAAGGTCCTTTCAGGCAAAGGTGTAGAGGTTCAAAGCCTAAACGGGGGGATTACAAACCTGCCCGAGGCGGAAACAAAACATCCCAGCGAATACATCACGGTTGCAAGAAGATAGGCATTGAAATGCCTGTCCGTGTCACAACCATTTGCCGACCTCATAGTCTCCGGTAGGAAAAGGATTGAGCTGCGCAGCTGGAATACGAAATTCAGGGGCGAGTTTCTAATCCACGCGCCATTAAAGGTCAGGAAGGAGGATGCGGCAAGGCTTGGAATTACTGGAAAATTTGTCACCGGTGCAGTCATAGGTAGTGCAGAAATATTTGACGTTAAAAAATACGATACCAAAGCAGAGTTGATGAAGGATTATGAACTCCATCTGGCATCAAAGTCGTTTTACCGTAGTGATTTTGGATTCATGTTAAGAAACGCACGGATGTTTGATGCGCCATTCCCCTGCAAGGGCATGCTTGGCTTTTTCAAAGTGCGCCTGCCCAGTAAAGAGTTCAGTGATGATTCTCTAGTGACCGAAATCATAGACGAGGAATACAGGCATCAGTGGATTGGCCGCCACTAGGTTGCAGGCGCGCTTGCGACTCCCGACAGACTCTATGTGATCCGCAGATAACTGTCATTTCATGGATCACATAAAACCGCATGGTTGGATATCAGCCCTGAAAGTCAAAGTCAAGGCTGGCAGTTTCGTTGCCATGTTTCATAATCAGCGTATAGGTTCCATCGGAGCCCCATCCGGTCCCTCCCGCGATGGCCAGGGTTGAAAACGCCCCGTCGGACTTTAGGTTGAGATTTTCCGTCCACACTAAATCATCGTTCGGGCTTTCAATGGACAGTACCACCTGGCCGCCCATCAAGATGTCAGATTTGCCGGAAATTGAGATGATGTCCCCGATGGAGTACGACTGCTCATCGACAGATAGATCCGCGATGACAGGTCCGAGTCCGCCTCCAATAATGCCAGATGCAGATATTCCGATGGCTATGACTGCAGCTAGTGCCACACCGACAAGTACGACGTTTCTGGTGCGCCGATTTCTTTTATGTACTTGGGGTTCTTGCGGCGCGGCAGAGATTTGTTGCATCGGCCGGACCGGAGTCTGAGCATAGTATGGAAGTGAAGGTGTACGCTTTTTGCGTTCGGGCCTCAATTCATCCCTGAGTTTGGCGACATAATTACGCTCATAAACTGAAATCACTTCGTTGTGTTCAGCGGCGCGCTTGATCTGTTCTAGAATGCGCTTGTCCCCCAATCCCTTGAGGATCAGCGTATTAACATCGTCTAAGATGGTATCTGACATGCCTATGATTCGTTGATGTCCCACCTTGTTTAATATTTCTGAAAACCGAGCCTGTGCCTAGCAGTTTATTCGTCTGGCCTGAATAATAACGGTACGCATGTAATCACGGGCCGTAGAGTCCGATATTCCCATCTGCTTGGCACGCCTGTACAAGGCCATCTCGTGGGGATATTTTAGGTAGAATTTTAGCAGGTAGTTCAGGCGATGGGATCTTTTTTCATCGCTCTTCATACTAGGGTAATGCAGGTTTCCACTAAAAAGAGATAAGGTATTATGACATAACCGGATGTGCCACAGGGGGACAAAACACCCCTGCAGCGTTTTGATTCCTTTGGAGAATCACATTGAACGAAGGGTTCTATATCATTACATAATTAGTATAAAAGCACAGATCTATTCCTGTTCGGGTATTACGTTGAGGGTCATGGTGGTTCTAATGTGCCCCAGGTTTCTAATCTCCCTAGTCACGATCCTTTCAAGATCATGATGATCATATGCCTCAATCCTACAAATAACGTCATAAAATCCAAAGACGACATCGCTTTCCCGGACCTGCGGAATCTTGCTTAATTTTCGCAAAACGGTATACTCTTCACCCTGATCGCAGTGAATCACGACGTATGCATGCAAGACGTTTGGTCCGGGCTCGATACCGGCCGCGCCGGCACGCGGAACAAAGATTGTCTTGTCACGGGAGCCGGTCAGGGTCATAGTCGATCGAATCTTTTCCAGCCGCCTGATTTTTTCTATAACCAGCGAATCAACGTTGTTGCCGTCAGACTCTATCTTCAAGATGACATCGTACATTCCCAAGGTGCCATGGACCTCGGTAACATCATCAATCCGCCTCAAGTCGGAGACAAGCGATCTTTCGGATCCCAGCTCGCAGTTAATCAGCACATAAGCATGTTGCAAAGAATCACCCGACAGATTACTCTTGGCCCTCTATTCCCATCAGAGTCAGGGTAGAGCGTATCTTTGCAATCTTTCTTACCTTCCACGTAATTATTTCACGAAGCTTCTCAACCTGATCGGATTTTATCTTCGCAAGAACATCGTATGCGCCAAATGTTCCATGAACCTCGATTACGCCGTCAATGGATTTTAATTCTGAAATGACGAATTCCTCGGAACCTAGTTCGCAGTTAATCAGTACGTATGCTGTAGGCATCTAATATTCAACCACCGGTTTCATAATAATAGATAGTACAACACGTATTTAATGACTAATGTTGAAAAACTGAAAAAATGTAACTAAAAAAACGAATTTTTTAACATTTGCACACATATGGATCATATTATGAATGATTAGTAACACGGAAGAATTAATCAGATTTCATGACCAAAACGGCGCCCTGCGTTGAACCAGTAACCCTTTGTCAACGTAGAATCATGGATGAATGGGGCAAGGTATGCTAGAATGTCGTGACGAATAGGGATTGCAAATGTTAAATATTTACACGTATCAATATATGCATGGCAAAAATAAAACGTGTAACCGGAAGAGGTACCGGTAGCAGGGTGGCCGAGGATGACAGTCAGAACTGGGCAGGAGACGCCTACAGGAAAAAGCAGGCTGAAAGAAAGGCAAAGGCGGGCAACACCACGGTCACTACTAGGCGCGGAACCAAAAAGACAAAGCTAAAGGACATACCGGAACCATCTGCAAGAAAGTCTACTGCAGGCAGGACAAGGGTCACTGCTAGGGGAACCGGTACGCGAAAAAGCAAAAATACTGGCAGCTAGGCATCAGGAGTAGATGTTGCTGATTGGAGCTTTTTCCAATCTGCTAAAAAATTCTCCAGTCCAATGTCGGTAAGCGGATGCTTTAGCATTTTGTCTAGGACTGACGGAGGTAGCGTGACGATGTGCGCACCAACCTTTCCCGCGTCCACCACGTGTTGAGGATGCCTTATACTGGCCACTAGAATCTCGGTTCCAAAGGAATAGTTCAGGAATATCTCCCTGATCTCACGGATCAGATCCATTCCAACATGCCCGATGTCGTCTAGCCTTCCAATAAATGGACTGACGTACTTTGCGCCTGATTTTGCCGCCAGGATTGCCTGGTTGGAGGAGAATATCAGGGTCACGTTTACCGGAATTCCCTCAGATGAAAACGTCTTGCATGCGCGCAGGCCGTCCGGAGTCATCGGCACCTTGATGACCACGTTGTCACCGTACCGTCTTAGTCTCCTGCCTTCCTCAATCATTCCCTCATATTTCGTGCTGATGACCTCAAGGCTGACGTCACCTTTGACGATTTCCGTGATTTGCCTCATGTACGCGTGCGGATCACTTTTTTCCTTGGCAAGCAGGCTAGGGTTGGTTGTTATTCCATCTAGCAACCCCATGTCGTTGAATCTTTTAATGGATTCTAGGTTTGCAGTATCAAGAAAGATCTTCATGTCCCTTTATTCACAAGTCCCTTTGCCGCCTTTGCTATATTAATAGCTGTTATTCCGTGTTTTTCCAAGAGTAGTTGGATCTCCCCATCACGCGCGGATTCGCCAAACATGTCACGTACACCGATGCGCCTGATTGGAACCGGATGGCACTCTGATAACGTCTCGGCGACCGCGGATCCCATGCCCCCCATTATATTGTGCTCCTCGCATGTGATTATGCGTCCGGTTTCCCTAGCGGCCTTTTCTAGCAGAACCGCGTCAATAGGCTTGATTGAAAACATATCAAGTACGCGTGCTGAAATTCCCTCCCGGGCCAGCATGCCGGCCGCATCTACTGCCATGCTGACGGTGATTCCACATGCTACAATAGTGCAGTCCGCGCCTTCCCGTAACGTGATCCCCCTTCCAATCTCAAATCGCGTAGAATCCGAATGCACTACCGGGGTCGCCGATCTGGCCATCCTCATGTAAAACGGCCCGTATTGCTCCGAGATTGTCTTTGTCAGTTTTGAGACTGCAATGCCGTCGGCCGGAATAAGCACCTTCATGTTGGGCATGACGCGCATTATTGCAACATCCTCAATCTGCTGGTGTGATCCGCCGTCTGCCCCCACGGACAGTCCGCCATGTGAGACGACCATCTTGACGTTTAGGCCCTTTTTGTCCCCGCGTGTAGGATATGCGATTGAATTCCGTATCTGATCCACTGCCCTGCCGGGCAGGAATATTGCATACGTACTTGCAAACGGAATCTTGCCCGATATTGCCATGCCGGCAGAAACCGAAACAAGGTTTGCCTCGGCAATACCAACATTGAAGAATCGGTCCGGAAACTCCTTGCCAAAGTGCGCGGTTTTAAGAGATCCTGTCGTATCAGCGCCCAGCACAACAATGTCGGGATTTTCCCTCCCCAGCTCAACTAGTGCCTTGCTGTATTCGGTGCGCATATCCAAAGTCGAAGCACCGCTCACAGGTATCTGGCCTCCTCTGCCAGCTTTGTCAGCTGCGCCCTCTTGGCTCCGATCTCATGAAGTGCGATCCATTCAGATACAAGATCACGGCCGCCCAGCTTGAACGCGCTTGTCAAAAGATGTCTTCTTCTTGCCATCAGGATTTTGTTCCTAAACTCCCTGATGACGTTACGGACATCAGGCCTGCCTATGATCGCACTTCCGCCTACAAAGGCCCGAGCGCCGTCATCAAAGCATGATCCAGCATTGTCAAGGTTTATGCCTCCATCCGCCTCGATAACTCCGGCAAAACCATGCTGTTCTAGTAGCGGTTTGAGCACTGCCATTTTTTCATGTGTGGACTCTATGTAGCTTTGCCCGGATTTCCCCGGAACCACAGACATGACGATTATTTGATCCAAGGTAGGCAGGAATTCATATGACCATTCTGGCAGATCCGTGTCAGGGTTGATTGCAATGCCGGCCCCCACCTGGTTTTGTTTCAAATAGTCATGGATTTCCCCAAACGAGGACTCGTTGCAGACCTCAGCATGGACGGTTACGATGTCGCTGCCCGCCTCGACATAATTTTGCACGTGTCTGACAGGCTCGTTTATCATCAGATGCGTGTCAAATGGGATTATTGCATGCGGTCGCAGTTCCCTGATCTTGACGTGATCAAAGGTCTTGTTTGGGACAAATTTTCCATCCATTACATCAAGATGGATATAGTCCGCCCGCCCGTCAACGCAGCGCCTGACCTCTCCTTCCAAATCAGTCATGTCTCCGGCAATAATCGACGGGGATATCATGAACTGTGAGTCTAGTTCATCGTTGATTATAGGGACCATCCGCGGGTTGGCGGCTTTTCCATGCCATGCAGGGTTGTCCTCCATGTGCTCTAGCGACTTGCCCTTGATTGTACGCGCAATGATTATCGTAGGGGCGCCCTTGGTGGCCCGCGCCCGGGTCAGCGCCATGTCAAGCTGTTCTATTCTGTGGCCATCCACCTCGATGACATTCCATCCAAAGGATCTCCATTTTTGTCCGGTTTTCCATCTAGACTCATTCCGCCACATTTCAGACAGGTCACTCCCCTCAAGCCTTTCATCAAGCGGCATGATTTTTTCCGTGTAGGAATCCTGCTGAATGAAATTTCTGTCCAGGATTGCAGTAAGGTTATCGACTCCATACTTGGAGGCAGTCATCGCGGCCTCCCATACCTGGCCCTCATCGGACTCCCCGTCCCCGATTATGGTGTAAACATGATAATCCTTCTTGTCCAGTCTTCCGGCTAGTGCTAGGCCGATGGAGAAGGACAGGCCGATTCCAAGAGAGCCCCCGCAGAACTCAACGCCGGGACACTTTAAATCCGGATGTCCCTGTAATCGACTGCCGAATTTTCGCAGGTCGTCTAGTTCGGACTCTTCGATGTATCCGGAGACTGCAAGATTTGAAAACAGGCCGGGTGCCGCATGACCCTTGGAGAGGACTAGGCGGTCACGTTCCTCCCACAGCGGGTCTTTTGGATTATACCTAAGATGCTTGTAGAACAGGCATCCCATTATCTCACCCATGGAAAACGAGCCTCCGGGATGGCCAGAGCCTGCCGCAGTGGTGGCACTTATGACCAGTTTACGGGCCCTCAAGACATTTTTTTTGATCCGATAGTAATTGAGGCCCATTTGCTGTATACCTTTGCAAATTGAATAAAAATCTACTTGTAAAAATTTTAATTCGATCCGCTCGTATCAACAGCATGGATTTGAGGCAGATGATCCCGCTTGTGGTATACGACAATCAATGCCACATGTGCATCAGGTTTGCAAGAATCGTCTGGGCACTAGCCGGAGGAAAGGTGAAGATGGCTGGCCATTATTCAAAAACCGGCAAGGACCTGCGTGAAAAAATCCTAGGTGATAACGCGTTGAAGATGTTCTGGTTTATAGACAAGGATACTGCATACGGCGGTAGGGCGGCCCTGTTGCCGCTAATCAAGACCATCCTGTTTGCCAAGAAGGTTCACGGGGAAGGCGCGTGGGCCGACGAATCGTGCGGAACAGAGTGCAAAAGTGTCAAATACGTGTTTTTACGATCGGCAAGCCTGCTTTCACACAGCAATACGATTAGAATAAGCCAAGTCTAAAATATCGGAAAAAACACGTGCAACAAGTGGCGCCCACGTTACAAAATGTCGATCCCGTAAAGAAAAGGACTCAGCTGTTGTGCTCATTTGTCATGGAGGGAACGTCTGAGGCCATTGGGTTGAAGGGGACGGATGCTAGGATTTCAAAGGCCATCAAGGAGGCAATTGGCGAATTTGATGGAAGACTTGGAATAACGTCAACTATCAGTACGCTTGGCGGCATGCCTGCACAGAGAATCCTGCTGGCAGGCCTAGGAAAGACGATATCAGAAGATACGTTCAGGTTTGCCGCCGGAAGGGTTGCTCTTAGGGCAAGGGAGATCGGCGTTTCCGAATTTTCAATAATTGTGCCACAGGTCCGCGCTAGCGACACGGCCGTTGTTGCAACGCAGATTGTGCAGGGGGCAAGGATGTCACTGTTCTCATTTGACGAGTACAAGAGTAACGGCGCCAAAAAGGCACCAGAGTTTACACTGCTAGCACCGAGTTCGGCAGGGATCAAAAGGGCAGTAGATAATGCCGAAAAAGTGTCAGACGCAGTAATATTTACAAAGAGAATTGCAAATTTGCCGCCAAATGACTGCACGCCTGCAACGCTGGCATCCATTGCAAAGATAATAGACAAGAGCAGAATAAGGTGTACCATCGTACAAGATACAGAGCTAAAAAAGCGCGGATTTGGTGGAATTATCGCAGTGGGCCAAGGCAGTAAAAACAGGCCCAGACTCATAATCCTAGAGTATAACGGAGGCAAGAGCAGGGAAAAACCAACGGTATTTGTCGGCAAGGCGGTCACCTTTGATACGGGTGGAATCTCACTAAAACCGGGCGAAAAGATGGACGAGATGAAGTTTGACAAGTGCGGCGGATGCACCGTACTAGGAATCATGAAGGCAGTATCTAGGTTAGGGATACGGAGGAACGTCGTAGGAATCATTCCCGCCGTTGAAAACATGCCCGGAGGTGAATCATACAGGCCCGGCGACATTATCAAGTTGTACAGCGGCAAGACGGCCGAGATCCTCAACACTGATGCGGAGGGAAGGTTGATTCTTGCAGATGCGCTGGCTTTTGCCGAGCAAACATACTCACCCAAAGCAGTCATTGATTTTGCCACGCTGACTGGCGCATGCATTGTTGCGCTGGGAACAAACGTGGCAGGAATGGTGACAAACGACACTAGTCTCGGTGAGGAATTCAAGAGGGCATCTAAGAGCTCGGCCGAGGCCATATGGCAGCTGCCGCTAAACGACGACTATGCGGAGATGATCAAGTCAGAGGTAGCAGATATCAAGAACATGGGAATCGGCAGGGCGGCAGGTACGATAACGGCCGCCGCGTTTTTGAAGGAGGCCGTTGAAAAAACCCCGTGGATACACTTTGACATTGCAGGAGTGGCGTGGACGCAGATTGCAACCAAGGAAAAGCCGTACAACCCCAAGGGCGCGACCGGATTTGGCGTAAGAATGGCGCTAGACTATCTGATGTACGGTCAGTAACCCCTGCTGTTTCTGTCAGGCCTTCCTGCATCAGGGTTTCTCCACCCGTGCTTTTCCATCATGTGATTCAGCAACCGGATATCATTATCGCATGATTCCCCACATATCGAGCAATTACTCATCATGTAGCATGCAGAAGGCTAGGATTAAAACCAAGGGATGCCAGCACTGTTGCTTCCCAAGAGCTCTCGCATCTAAGTAACACAACAGCGACATCAGGTTTGACTTCCAAGTTCGGAAAGGGATTGGGTCGCACCCTGACGCTATGGCCGGCTTGATAAGCGTTTCACCAAGTTATCTATTAAGGTAACCCTCAAAACCGCCGTCAAAAGGGTATTAAACCAAGATCCACGAGGATATCATATGACCCACAGGGTGGCCGTCTTGGACAAGGAGCTTTGCCAGCCACGAAAATGCGGCCTAGAATGCATAAAGTATTGCCCCGTAAACAAGTCAGGGGCAGACTGCATAACGTTAAGTGAGGAGACGAAAAAGGCGCAAATCAACGAGGAGATCTGCAACGGTTGCGGGATATGTGTCAAGGTGTGCCCATTTGATGCGATAACAATCGTCAATCTTGCATCGGAGCTTGCAGCGGACAAGATTCACCAGTATGGAATGAATTCATTCAGACTTTACAGGCTTCGGGCCCCAAAAAAGGGCAAGGTAACCGGGCTGCTAGGCAGGAACGGGATGGGTAAAAGTACGATCGTTGGAATTCTGTCCGGAATGATAAAGCCAAACCTGGGAAACTATGAGGACCCGCCAGAATGGGACGAAATTCTAAGGCATTTTGGCGGGATGGAGTTAAAGCCTCACTTTGAAAAAATCAGAGATGGACAGATCAGCTCGTCAATAAAGCCGCAGCAGGTACATCATGTGGTTCAGGCATTTGACGGAACAGGTAAGGAGCTTTTAGAAAAGTATGATCAAAGAGGAGCCGCAAAGCGCCTAGTAGCCGACTTGGGGCTAGAAAATTCAATGGAGCAGAGTCTCAAGGAGCTAAGCGGCGGGGAGCTTCAAAGGTTGTCGGTGGCAGTTGCCGCGGCAAAGGATGCCGAGTTTTACTTTTTTGACGAGCCATCGTCATATAACGACGTGTACCAAAGGGCCGGGGTTGCCAGGACTATCCAGGATTTAGCGGGGATTGGAAAAAGCGTCATGGTAGTCGAGCACGACTTGACGTTGCTTGACTATGTAAGTGACTATATCGGGGTACTATATGGGGAACCTGCCGCATATGGAATAGTTTCCAACGTGCTCTCAACAAAGGTGGGAATCAACGTCTTCCTTGACGGATACCTTCCAAATGAAAACGTAAGGTTCAGGGACAAGCAGTTTACCTTTGACGTATCATCCACCTCGACGGACCAGTTTCAGGAGGGAAGCGAGATCATCACATACCCAAGACTGGAAAAAAAATACCCCACATTCTCGGTGTCCGTCGACGGCGGAAGCGTGAGAAAGGGTGAGATTGTTGGCATCATGGGAGCCAATGCCTTGGGAAAGACGACGATGATGAAGATGATTACGGGCGTTGAAGTGCCGGACTCGGGCAAGATTGATAAAAAAATAAGGATCTCATACAAGCAGCAGTATCTTCAAAGCGATACGGACGTAGATGTCGTCTCCCTGTTGGACAAGGCCAACGGTAATTCTATAGAGGGAAGTCTAGAAGAAGAGCAGATAATCGATCCATTAAAAATCAAAAAACTCTACAACAAGTCGGTGAGAAACCTTTCCGGCGGCGAGCTTCAAAAGGTTGCCATCGCCACCTGCCTCCTGCAAAAGGCGGACTTGTATGCTCTTGACGAGCCGTCTGCGTTCCTTGATGTCGAGGAAAGGATTGCGGTTGCAAAGTTCCTGCAAAGGTTTGTCCGTTCGTTTGGAAAATCAGCCATTGTGATCGATCATGACCTGCAGCTGATGGACCTGATTGCAGACAGCATAGTGATCTTCGAGGGCACATCCGGGCGGCAAGGCCGCTCAACGCATCCCATGTCCAAGCCGCAGGCCATGAACAGGTTCCTAAGCTCGCTAGACATGTCATTTAGGAGGGATGAAAAGTCGATGAGGCCAAGAGTCAACAAGATTGGCAGCAGGCTAGACAAGGATCAGAAATCATCGGGGATATTCTACCATACAAAATGACGCGAATGTTGAAAAAGGCCCTCGATGGGGTGCTAAGCGAGAGGGAAAGCGACGAGCTCTTCTCGGCCTTTGATCAGGTTGGAAGAATCATCGTGCTCAAGATTCCAGACGTGTTGCTTGAAAAAAGGAAGATTATAGGGGAGACATTGCTAGAGCGGGTCAAAACGGCAGAATCTGTATTCTGCCAGTCATCTGACGTGGGAGGCGACTTTAGGACTAGGAGGCTAGAGCTGCTAGCAGGAAGAGACTCTACTGAAACCGAGTACAGGGAAAACGGATGCAGGTTTGTCGTGGATGTGGAAAAGGCGTTTTTCTCCCCAAGGCTGTCTACCGAGCGGCTCCGTATTGCAGATATGGTACAGGATTCAGATGTTATAGTAAACATGTTTGCAGGAATAGGAATGTTTTCAATAGTTGCCGCAAAGAGCAAAAGATGCACGGTATACAGCATAGACATCAACCCCAAAGCCTCAATGCTGTGTGAAAGAAATATTGCAATCAACAAGATGGCGGGAAACGTGATTTCAATCAACGGGGATGCGACAGATATGGTCAAAAATCTCGAAAACATCTCCACGAGAACGCTGATGCTCCTGCCTGAAAGGTCCGATGAGTTCCTAGGTTCTGCAATACAGGCAACAAAAGACGACGGCATTATCCATTTTTACGCGCATACCAGTGCAGAAAAAAGAACGGATGCTCCAAGGGTTGCAGAGGAGCACTTTGTAAGAATTTGTCCCGTAAGGTGCTCGATTTTGGGCTCAAGGAACGTCCGGGATATAGGGCCCAGGTATCATCAGACGGTCGTCGATGCCAGAATCCTAGGCTAGTCGTCTCGTTCGTACGAGTGGGGCGTGGGCCTAGTCGTGGCCATGGTATATCCAATCCAGGCGACGGTTCCTAGGACGCCGCCGACTATCATTAGAATGGATAGCTCCAAGACGATCTTCCCCCATTCAGACAGCATTACAAGATAGGCATACGTGAAAAAACCCGCTATACACAGGCAAAAGATTGCAATTCCAGTACATTTGCGCCTGTTCATGGCGCTACATGCCAGACATCGGTATTTATTCGTGTTTTCAATAGGTAAATTCGCGGGACATGAGATATGCGTCCTCGCCGTCGCGGTAATATGCGCCGAGTCGCTGGCGGATGACAAAGCCCAACTTTTCATACAGGACGATCGCCCCCGTGTTGCTGCATCGGACTTCAAGATAAAACTCGTCGCATTTTCTGAGTTCGACACCGCGTACTGCCTCCTCGACTATCGCCCTTCCTATTCCCCTGCCTCGAAACTCGGGCAGGACGGCAACGGAGACCATGTGCCCCTTTTTGACGAATCCAAGCTTTGTAAAATTGGAAAATCCGAATTCGGTCTTGCACATGATGTATCCCACGTATTTTTCGTTTATTTGCGCCACAAGAAACGCCTCGGGCAGCTCGGCTAGCAGGCTTTCATAAAAATAGTCCGTATAGTGTTCGGGTAGCGTCTTGAGATTGATCTCCATTACGGGGATCAAGTCGCCCAGATTGGCACGCCTTATTATACAGTCGCCATGTTGTCTGAGGACCACCTGCATGACGTGAATACCGCATCACAAATATTTAATGTTAGGCGCAAAAACCATTAAGGCAGAGGCATGTACCAAGTGTATAATGAACGGGCCGACGTGGGACGAGATTGTACTAACAGTCTCCTCAACATTTAAGGTAATTGAATGCGAGCAGCTGCAGGACTCGTTCTGGTTCAGGATAAAGGAGGAACCGTTTAAGACAAAATTTGTAGATTTGGCTCAAAGACTAGAAGAGCAAAACTTGGTATGTAAAATCAAAAGGAGAAAGGAGGGCCTGTACATCATGATACTTCGCGTAGAGCCCAGGAAGCAAAAGTGGCTGAATTCCCCATGGATACCTAGGATATTGTTCATAATAGTAGTCGGTTTTGTCATGCTCGACGGGTATTACAGGACGGTGGGGACAAACGAGGTGATTACGATCGGCGATCCGCTGGAAATGGCGATAATTTACACGGTTGCGTTGCTAGGAATACTGGGGGTTCACGAGCTTGGACACCTGGTCGCTTTTAGAATACACAAGATCAAGACGACGATGCCGTATTTCATCCCGGGGGTTCCGATTTTTGGAATTCCAACATTTGGCGCCCTGATCATGGCCAAGGGTACCATGATCAACAGGGAAAAGACGCTTGACGTGGCCATTGCAGGACCTGCTGCAGGACTAGTCATTACGATGATAGTGGCATTATGCGGCGCGTCCGTTGCGCCCCTCATAGAAACGGAGCTTGCAGAAGAGATGTTCGAGTCAGATGAGCTTATCGAATGGCAGTTTGGCCAGTCACTCCTCATGCTCGCAAGCCTAGAGCTGTTTGAAAAGGGGGAGGATGAAGGTCATGTCCTGATGACCCCCCTGCTGTTTGCTGCTTGGATAGGTTTTTTCCTCACATTTGCAAACCTGATGCCGGCCGGACAGCTTGACGGCGGGCACCTCATGAGGGCCATGTTTGGCGGCAAGGCCCTAATAATTTCCACATATGTCAGTGTGGTGATACTGTTTATGATAAACCTGTGGTTTGTCGCCCTGTTTATCCTGTTTATAAGCTTCAAAAAGCCCACCGTGTTCATAATGGATGAGATCACCCCGCTTTCTATCAACAGGAAGATCTCTTATGTCGTAATTATGGCGTTAGCCGTCATGTGCGCCCCGATTCCAGACAGCTTTATCTTAATAGAGTTCTTGAACCATCTGATACAATAGACACCTTTTGTCTAGGACCGTGGACTTTGAATATGTGATCCAATGCGTGCTTTGCTCCGTTCAATGGAACCATGTTTAGTTTTTTGACATAGAGATCCGGCAGGACCGATACCAGGCCTATCTGAAAGGTCTTTTGGATTTCCGCAAGGTATAGCAGGTTCTCCATGCCGTCGACATACCGGACGGGATTGATCAGCTTGTCAACGCCCGGCCTTCCCTCTATGAACGCCCGAATCGCGTCAGAACCTAGGCCGCCCCCGCATTCTGCTAGCAGGACGGCTAGGCCGCCAGCCTTTATGCCGCCATGACAGTTCCACAGAGACGACAGTGATCTGCCCAGGGTGTCGTTGCTGGCATCCTTGCCCGTGCTGATAATCACGGCCCTTTGTCGTTCAATGTCCCGTATCGCTACGGATTCAAGGGATTTTGCGGCGGCCATGGTTTGTGCCGGATGGCCGATGGATACATCAACGATACCCTTTGAGTTTGCAGTGATCTCGATTCCCGTGATTTCAAAGTTGTCCACAAATGTCTTTGCCTCGCCTATGCTCTTGCTGGGATGCCCCGGTGCAGGCAGGTTGCCGTTGCGCTTTGCATATGCGGCCAGCATGTTTTCCTGCCCGAACTGCCGAAGTAGTCTTGTCGATATGGTCTCAAAACCAAACAGTCCGTCTAGCTCAATCTCTGCTACAAAGACTAGTCTGGAGTTAGATAGGTTTGCATCACCAAACTCAGATATCATGCTACCCTCAGGAAGTCCTGATTTTACACGGCCCAGTATTTTCTTGTCTGCCAGAATTTTAGGAAAGGGTAGAGACTTTTGCTCGCACAGTGTGTAAAGGGTGGAGATGATTTTTTGGGTGTTTTTTGAGTTGTGCAGTACCACAAGCTCCATGGGCACGGATAAATCTAGTCCTGCAAGCATCTTTTCAGACAGGCCGGCATCCTCTAGGTTGCTGCCAGCCGAGTCGATGTTTTGCTCTAGATTTTCTGCCCTTATGTCTAGGACCACGTCAGATATTCCGTAGTTTAACCATATTTCAGGCACGATATACCTAGAACGCAAACCAAAATAAATCCAGTGCATACTAGTTTCAATGATGGAATTTGTAAAGGAATTTGCAGTATTCTTGCATAAAAACGACATTCTGAAATTCGGGGATTTCACCCTGGCAAACGGGAAAAACAGCCCCTATTACATAGACCTTAGGCTTGTGCCAAGTTATCCCGTGGAGTTTCGCATGATGATAAAGGCCATGCAAAATTTAGTTTCTGACAGGGTAGGACTAGACGCATTTGACACGTGGGCGTCCGTGCCCACGGGTGGCCTGATTATCGCGTCCGCGCTGGCCATAGAGACCGTCAAACCAGTCATCTATGTCAGGAACAAGGCAAAGGATCATGGGACCGCAGGCCGGATAGAGGGGAGGATCATAGAGGGTGCAAGGGCGATAATGGTAGACGACGTTGCAACGACGGGTATGTCCGTGGTTCACGGAATCAGGGCGTTAAAGGATGTGAATCTCAGGGTTGAGGATGCATGTGTGATCGTGAATAGGATGGAGGGGGCCGCCAAGGAGCTCGAATCAGAGGGGGTAAGAATGCATAGTCTAACCGATATCGTACAGATTGCCGAGATCCTAGTCGGCGAGGAGCTAGTGTCCCCGGAAATTCTGGGCAAGATTAGGGAACGTATTGACTCAGGTTAGGCGGCTCGGTCAAATGCCTTTACATCACTTGTCAGATATAACTCTGATTCCTCATCGCAGCCAATCCGTCTAGGAGGCAGTCATTTTAAAATCAATTGGATGAAGTATATCAGTAGGCTGTTCAATAATCTTGCCGCGTGCCCTGCGTACAAGGTCAGGTCCACTAGTGCATTATACCTGAAATTTCAAAACGAATAACATATTCGGGCACGAATTCCGAATCGGCCCGAGTATGTACTGCCCTGCCATGCGGCGCAAAGGACGAGGGGCTGCCTATGGGAATCTCCCAGATAAAGTAAAAAGTAACATATCTTGAAAAGTAGAAAGCTAAACAAAAAAACCGCCGCGTAAGCGCAGCTAGAAAAACCGGCATACCAGTCATTGTTATACCTATAGAATTACGCGTAAACATGGTGGCATGTAACTGTACCATAAAAACAACTCAAACCATACGGCAGGATTATGGTTTGATCAAAATCACCTATGCAAAAGCTACGGTTTATCTAAATGTCATATCAGTGAGATGGGTTAGAGTATCGTTTTCTGTGTAAAAAACTGGCTCACACGATTCATGCGTCTTCATTCAGCGATCTTTGCAATGATCTCGTCAAGGTTCATTGGGGCGTATTCGGTATATTCTACACAAACGTTCACCATCTTGTTTCTTCTGTTGATGTGGGGGTATGTGATAGGGCGGTTGTTGTGCTTGTCTCCGTGTATAATCCACCCGTCCCAGGACGGTGGCCTGTCAGGATCGTGCGTCAAAAGAAATTCATAGTCATCATACTTTAAGAGAAGCTTGCCCTCCTCTATGACCTCTGCATTCTTAATTTTCTCAGTGTCGTGGTTGCCGCGTATGAACCGTACCTCGCCGTTCAATTTAGAGAGCCAGGGGTCAATGTCTCTGTTTAATGTCATGTCACCTAGATAATACACCTTGTCGCCCTTTCTTACCCTGCCGTTCCAATTGCGGATCAGTGTGCTGTTCATGTCATAGACGGATCTGAACGGCCTGTCACAGTATTTTATGATGTTTTTGTGGTCAAAGTGCATATCACTGACTAGGAAAATTTTTCCTCTACACATGCTCTCGTCTGTGAGGGGACCGAGGGTATCGTAACTTGGGTGGTTTATTTCAAGGCGGGGAGTATAACTTGGCTGGCTTATTTCGGGGCCATCGCACAAATTGCTAGGCATTGTTGTCGTAACATCGTGTCCTACAAAATATGTAAAAACCGGGGCTTGATTGCAATACAAAATCAGCTCCGGGGTGATGTCTTTGTAGTTGAATTCATGCGATTTGAGTGCTTTGTTTATATCCTCGAAGAGCTTTCCGGTCATGCCGATCGTTAACGTGGCGTGAAACTCGAAGTCATTCTTTCCGTCCTGATCATACTTCGACGCTTGAGAGTGTGGCAATAGTTCCTGCGCAATGTCATGTCGCATTCGCTTTAGATCTTCATTGGGTATTATTTTGGCCATTATAATGCCGCGGCCTGCAGAAAACCATCCGCTATTATCAAATGATGAAAACCCGTCCGTTGAGAATCTTGCTTTGGGATATTTCCTGGCCATCCTGATTAATGTGTATTTTATATGTCGTTCTGCCATGCGCGTAGAAAATGGACCGAACAGTGTAATGTGTGGAAAGCGCCTCTTTTTGTCACGAAAATCAAATTGAACTTCTTTCATATAGTCCTGTATATCGGATCGGAGGTTGCCGCGCAGTCGTATGCCAATCAGCCACGACTCTTTTCCTTTACTGATTCGCATTTTAATATCATCCACGCGTCAATAATTAACATTTGTGTATAACTCCGTAGATGTTCAGCTTGCGCGGCCGCATCCAGAGATGGGCAAAGACGTGCTTGGATTCAGGGAGCTGAACAGCTGCCAACTCTGTACGCAAAAGACAGCCCCTCCGATCCGCTAGGGCTGCGCTGATGTCAAAGGCCGTCATAGATGGTCCAAACTGCTTTTGCTACCCCTGCAAACCACCTCTGGCATTGCTGCATCAGGCCGTGAGCCTGCCCGGAAAGATTTTGCCGGAGGGACTGCCGTCGCACATGAGACAGATCTGAGATACTGTTGCGGCCGGCTACAATGCTTGATTGTAACATACAGGATTCCAACTTGGAGTTCTGATGCGCGTCTGACGCGCCAGCCATCGTGCCGCGTCATGTTGCCATATCATTCACCGGGGCGTCCGCTCCAGTATGCTTCCCCCTCTGCGGCAGTAGCGCACTCGGCCCCGAACAGGTCATTGTTCACGCCGAGAAATATGCATACGCCGCCGTCGCACGCGGTTGCCCCGCCGGTGTGCGACGGATACAGTAGATTGAACCTGTGGCCCTTGCTGTCCATCCAGAGGTCTGTCGCCTCGTTGGGTCCCATGAGGCCTACCCCGTCTATCCACGCTAGGTTCTCGGCCACCTGTTCGTGCGTGGCAAAGCCGTACTCACCTTTCATGGTGTATGGGCAGGTCCCGGTGTACGGGTTCACATGGTCGCGGTAGTTGTATTCTAGAGTGTCATGGACGCGGGCAAGCGCAAGATCGTATGCCCTTGCATCGAATGCGATCTGAGGCCTGCCACGCTCCGCGCGTATGCCGTTGATATACTCGAGGTTGGCCCTTGATTCCTCCTCTGCAGTATAAAATACAGGATCAAGCGCTACGGGCCATTCCTGTATGCCACCACCTTCACCCGTCTCAGAAGCATTGTCAGCTGTACCAGACATGTGTGCCTTTCCGGTATCCGGATCATAGTCGCCAGCGATAGTCTCGGAAGCATTGTCAGCTGTACCAGACATGTGTGGCTTGTATCGGTCGGAGAACCATTCAATCCCGTACATGACGCCCCAAAGGACGGCAGTGGCAATTATACTAAATATGATGAACCTGCCGATCCCAGACATGATGCCTCGTGTACGGCCGCTCTGGCGATATCGCCGCCTCCGCGGCTTCCAACGTCTGTTGCGCCGTGGCCCCCTTCCGGAAGTGTTGCGGCGCATGGCCCCGCATTTCAAGCAGAATCCCGAGTTGTTGCCATAATAGTGATGGCAGAATCTTACCACATCATACCTCTCGTAGTCTTCGATAAATGCCTTGGGGGATCGGATACGTACAAGGTCAGGTCTACTAATGCATTATACCTGAAATTTCAAAACGAATAACACATTTGGGTATGAATCCCAAATCGACCTGAGTATGTACTAAATTCACGTACAATTTATTCCTGTACACGTCAATAAACTTGCTACCAACCCTACAAATTTCATCATGAAGTCTATTAATCACACTTAAATCAGTATTCTGCAAGTATACCTTGTGCTTGACATCTTTGTCCCATCATCTTGGTTGTCGATGGGACATAGTGTCATGCACATTTGACTTTTAATATGAAAAATACCTGACTGATGCAAAAAACACTCATCTAGGTCCACATCTACGGGCGCAATTAAGAAACAGAGTTTACGTGAATTCATATATGATTCTATATCTGTTTGGAAAACTTGTCCATGATCAAGCACAGGGTTTTGGTGGTTTTTTGTAAAAGATCAATCCTAGCAAACTCGTTTGGGGAATGAATACGTGCAAAGACGTGGGTGCCGCCAAACGAGACGCATGGTACCTTGAGTATGTTGACAAACTGGTACATTGGGCCGGTCCCTGCATTTGAAACGTTTATCACGGACCTGCCAAAGATGACATCGGCCGCGTCCCTGACTGTTTGCACGATGGAAGAATCTGGATCGGTTTTGGCGGCAGGTTCACCATGGAACACCTTGACTTTGATGTCCCCGAATCCGCCGGATTTCAGGTGATGTTTTAGCCTATTAACCTGCCTTGACGGAATCATTCCTGGAATCAGGCGAAAGTCGATCTTTGCAGTCGCGCTTGCAGGAATGATCGTCTTTGCCCCCTCACCGGTATATCCGGAGTAAAACCCTGCAATGTTGCACGTGGCGCCCCCAACAAGCGCCTTTTTGGCAGATAGTCCAGTCATGTTTCTGATAAATTGTCGTATTCCGTACTCTTTTTTGAAAGGTACAGCGTCAAAGGGCTCGGCCTTGATCAATTCAACCTCGCGACTTGTAAGCGGTATTGTTTCCTTGTTCCAGTCCTTGATCAGAATTCCTCCGTCCGTATCTCTAAGCGTCCGGATCGCCTCGATTAGGCGCCATGCGGGGTTTTTAATCAGGACTGCTAGGCTAGAGTGTGCATCCCTAGTCGATTCGTGCGCGGTCAGCTCTACAAACAGCAGTCCCTTCATCCCTAGGCTGATTATCGGCCTGTCCTTTGCATCAACATATCCGAACTCCCAGATCACGCCGTCACATGCGAATATTTTACTGTATTTGGAAAGGTAATCACCTATGTGCGCACTGCCTGTCTCCTCCTCGCCCTCGATGACAAACTTGATGTTGCAGGGGACATCACCGGTAGTCTTGAGGAATGACTCGACGGCCTTGATCCTAGTTATAAGCTCGCCCTTGTCGTCTGTGGCCCCGCGTCCAATAATCTTGTTTCCAAGCCTCCTGCCTTCAAACGGCGGATAATCCCACAACTCTAGAGGCTCGGCAGGCTGGACATCGTAATGGTTGTAAAACATCAGGGTTTTTTTGGGATTTGACTTTGAGTTTACATATCCGTAGACAAGCGGGGCGGCATCCTTTAGGCGCAGTATTCTGGCACGTATTCCTGCCTCCTCAAGCATTTTCCTGACTAGAATGGCGCATTGTTTGATCCCGTCGTTTTTTGCAGACACGCTTGGCTGCCGAATCAGCACCTGAAGATCCCTGATTAGGCCATCCATATTGTCATCGACATGCCTTAGAACTTTTTTCATTTTATCCTGTCAAAGGGCATCATTACTGCGGGAATTTCGTCAATTATGTCGGTCGATATGATGTGCAAACCTGATTTTTTCTGCGCACGTATGCCGGCTCTCCCGTTTACAAAGGCGGCGGCCACCGCAGACTCGATGACTCTTCTATTTCTGGCGGCAAGTCCTGCAACTATACCGGAGAGGACGTCCCCGGTCCCGCCGGCAGTCATGGCCGGCGTCTTTTTGGAATTAACATATGATGATCGTCCATCGGTGATTATGTCCGTCGCACCCTTTAGCAGGATGGTGACTCCGTATTCCCTTGCCTGTGTTTCTGCCGCGTGCACCCTCTGCTCGAGGATACTTGGAAGATTCTGGCCGAAGAGCCTCCTGAATTCGCCCTCGTGCGGGGTAACGACTATGTTTTTGTTTGCAAGTAGCGGCAAGATGTCTGGAACGAGCGCCCCTGCATCAAGGACTAGGCGTACGTCGGAGTCTAAAAGGGACTTGATCAGGTTCTTTAGCGCACCGATCTCCTGTATCGCTAGGCCCATACCGATGGCCGCCGAATCGAGGCCTTTTGGAACAAGTCCAAGTAACTTGTTGACTGTTCCTCGTGTGAGTTTTTGATCGGTTAGTGGAAGTATTATGAGGCTTGGTGATGCCGCGCGTGCGGGGACCGCGTGAATATTTGGTATTGCTGTATAAACTAGGTCGGCGCCGCTTCGCAAGGCGGCAAGTGATGATAATATGGGCGCGCCGTGATATATGTGACTACCTCCGACGATTAGGACTGCTCCGTTTTCGCCCTTGCGCGAGCCGGCGTTACGAGATGGGATGAATTCTCTGACCATTCGCGGTGTTATTGTCGTGCCTTTCAATATATACAGGGACAAAAGCCGGGGCATAAATCTTATCTTATTTAGGCGATACAAGGTCAGGTCGTCAGACAAGGTGGCACGGGTTGACACCGTCCCTCTTGCGTCAGACAGAATTATGAGAGAATGTCATGTACAACAACTGCCCGAGCCTGTATCTTTGCGGGCGTACCACATGGCGTTATCTGACATCACAAAGCCAAAAAAGATACGGAAATAGTCGGCCACATTCCGGTCCGTGGCGTCGATCCCAAACAGATAGCATCATTCCAAGCGTCACGGGCCCAAACGACGTGCCGCCGATAAACGATTTCGTACATGCGTCCGCATTTCGTGCACGCGCCGCGCGCCGCTAGTGTTATCATGTGTTGCATGCGGTGTGCCCCGTTTAGGTCGCTGACCATCTTGATTCCGGGCCTGAGTCCGACAAGCGGAATACTGCAACACGGGGATACCTCAAATTCAAGTCCATAGCGGCGGGTCGGTTGCGTGGCCTTGTTGCAATGCGCTATGCCTACATGTCCTACTGGGTATCTTTCTTCTCGCCTTCGCGCGCCGTCCTGTTACCTTCACCTGACTTCTTTTTGTCCCCGTGACTGCCAACGGGATCCTCGACGCGACTCTTCCTGAACGCCGCCCGCTTTGCGTTGTAAAGCAAGGATTGTGACGTCGGCATACCTGGTGCCTCATAATGGGCAAGCCGGGCCTTGAGCCTTGCATTCTCTGCATTTTTCCCCTCTAACATCTCCTTCAAGGACATGATCATTGTTTGCACCTCATCAAGCCTAGCGTGCAGTGTCGCCATCTCCCTTCGTAGTACTGGGGCCTCTCCATCACCCATGCGGTTTGTCGCAAAATGCTAGGATCAAAATGTTGCGATGGAACATGTTAGGCCAATTGGTCAAACCGTTTTAGGCTGGTACATACAGGAAGAGTCGTTCAATGGTTCACAAATCCTGTATC
>CAZDQM010000031.1:0-7643 GCA_964507825.1 uncultured Nitrosopumilaceae archaeon
TGTTTTAATCGATAACAGTGTTGCAAAAATTAGATGTTGTATGCAGCTTGTACTATTCCTGATGAAATTTGTAGGGTTGGTGACAAGTTTAGCGGCGCGTACAGGAATAAATTGTACATGAATTTACGAGCGTCGCTATACTTCCTGCCGTCGTACGGTTTTCTGTCGTGTAGCATGTGGCGCCTCTGATTTCGAGTAGGATCTGGCCAGGCTGGAGATCAGGTACATCCTTGCAGGGGTAAGCTAATCGCAGACCAACGATAATCTGAAGCGCTTCCACGGGGAGATACAGCGCAGGCAGAAATGTTTTACAGGTATTGACGAGCTTGCACTGGTGGAACCACATCGGGCCCAATATGTTACTTGACTGGGATTCATTGGAGGCGCCTGCCCGGGCCTTTGTGCGCAAGATGCCGCCACGGAGAACCGCGATCACCGACGGGCAGTCGGGGAGGTCTATGATGCCAAGGAGACAAACTAATTTCGGGATTGCACACCTGATACGCGCAGGAAAAAATCCACATGCGGACACTTACTCTTTGTCGATAAACTCGCCAGCACTGGGCGGATCAGGTGCGAGTCCCTTCCGCTTTCGTATATCTGTAATGGCAGCTATTAGCATCGACTTGGGAACCTCAGTCCATTCCTTAAATGATGTATTCCAAGTCGCGCGTCCAGCCGTCTGTCCCCTCATCTCCTCAGACAAGGTAAACGTCTCAGAGGCAGGAATTTCCCCCGTCACTATACTTGACGCACCCTTTTGCATCATGTCTAACACCCTGCCCCGCTTACCAGAGAGCACCGTGGCCACGTTTCCAACCACATCGGTCGGAACGCGTACCTCGATTGCCAGCATGGGTTCGAGGACAGTCGTGCCGGCGGTAAGTAGCGCCCCTGCGCAGGCGCGCCTCGACGCCGGACCTAGCTGCGAGAGTCCTCTATGTGCTGTATCTTCGTGCGGTACAAAGTGCGTAAACGTAAACTTGCAATCCCTCATCTGTTCCCTGCAGAGGGGACCCTCCTTCATCACCTCTTCGAATCCAGAATTAATAGAGTCCGTTGATTCCTGAACAAACTGGACGCCCTTGGTACCATTGATCAGGACATTCCCACGAGGATCAAAGCACATCACCCTCTTTATTGTATCCGTGTCCCAACCGGCCCCCTTGAGCAGATCCGAGACGATCTTCTTGTCCTTCATGTCACTTATTTCACCAGTCCTAAGCATTCTGGCAATGTCCGGCTCTAGCGGCTCGACCTTCATGAAGATCTTGTTGTGCCGGTTTGGTGACTTGGACATTATGGGCTCGCATCCTGCCTTGACGGTCTCCCTGTAGTTGATCAGGGGTTCGGATGTCACGATATCAACACCGGCATCCTCGATGCGATGTGTTGCCACGTCAAGGTGCAACACACCCATTCCAGCCACAATGGTCTCCCCACTCTCCTCGTCGATCTTGACTATGAGGTTTGGATCTTCGATTGTAAGCTGCTTGAGTACGTCAACTAGCTTTGGTAGATCCTTGGGATGCTTTGGTTCTACTGCCACTTGGACCACGGGCTCGGACACGTACTTGACACCCTCAAACATTGGAATGCCCCTGACTGTCGATATTGTATTTCCTGCTCTAGCATCGGTCAGTCCCAACAGTGCAGGTATGTTTCCTGCGCCAAGCTCACCGACCTGTTCTCTTTGATTACCCATGAAAAAGTTGACCGACTGAATCCGGCCCTCGCGTTTTGAGTCAATTATATTAATTGTCTGGCCATCCTTGACCGTTCCTGAAAACAGTCGTCCGATTGCAACAGGTCCTGCGGCCTTGTCAAGGACCATATTAACAATCATCATTATGGTCGGCCCGTCGTCACTACATGCCAGCAGGGCCTTGCCAATCTCCGAGTCCAGATCACCCTTCCATATCTGTGGAATACGATACATCACGGCCTCGTGCGGCGCTGGGTGATGCTTGACAACCATGCCTAGGACGGCGTCTGCCAGAGGCGCCCTTTCCACAAGATCGGCCACATTATCACCTGCATATGCATCAATGACATCCTTGAAGGTTATTCCCTTTTCCCTCATCACATCTATGTTGATTGCCCACCTGTCCTTTGCAGAGCCAAAGGTCACGCTGGCATCCTGTATGGAAACCTTCCATTTCTCCCTGTATTCAGACTCTGCATAGGTCTCGACTAGCTGGTTAAAGTTTGAAACAACGTTTGCAAGTTGCTCTTGCATCTTTTCAGGCGTCAGCCTCAGCTCCTTGATTAGCCTGTCGACCTTGTTGATGAACAGTACCGGCCTGACCCGCTCCTCGAGTGCCATCCTAGTCACAGTCTCAGTCTGCGTCATGATGCCCTCCACGGCATCACATACTACCACCGCGCCGTCGATTGCCCTGAGACTACGGATGACCCTCCCGCTGAAATCCACGTGCCCCGGGGTGTCAATCATGTTGATTACATACTCTTTGTCGTCCTTTGAAAAGTGAAGTGTTACGTTTGCCTGGTATATTGTAATTCCACGCTGCTGCTCTTCCTTGTCAAAGTCCATTGCCAGCGCGCTACCGGCTGCAGAAGGGGCTATGATCCCAGAATATGCAAGGAGACTGTCGCTCATGGTGGTCTTGCCGTGATCAACGTGGGCGATTACACCAAAGTTCCTGATCTGATCCTTGTTCTTGATGATTTTAAGGACCTGGTCGGTCGACTTGTACTTGGCCATATTCGCAACCCAATCTGTTCATCTATTAAACCTTGGGGAAAACAGAACGTACACACTCGGGTTGATTCGGGATTTATACCCGAATGTATTATTCGTTTTGAAATTTCAGGTATAATGCACTAGTAGACCTGGCCTTGTACACCCCCCCACTATCTATGATTAAATTGGAACACGACTGTTTGACTCGGTATATAACTACCGGATGCAGCCGATGCGCGCATGCTCTCAAATCTCGCGCGAAGGATCTGACAGGCAGTTATCTCCTACCCCGGCTTGGGCACAAATTCTTCTACCCGTGTTCATGTCAAGTCTGAGTAGATGTGTTTGTCTATCATGCCCGCGTCCCGACACGCTAAGGGGGATTATCATGCATACACGAGTGTTGTCTACTTTTGAAGCTCAAGTCGCCCATAATATAGCGATGCTCGTATATATTACAAAATCGATGATATTGTGAGGATTTCATCGATTTGCTAGGAAGGTATGAGAAAATTATATAACCAGAACTAGGATGACATACTACGGCAACATGATGGATCTACACAGGGTGGAGCGGGCTCAAAGCCATCTAAAAAATCCAAATACAGTTCAATGTCGGCTTTAAATGCAGATACCGTATCCATTCTGAATCCGTATCCCGGTATATCTTATTAGATTTGACTGTAAAATGGTATGGTTGTCACATGTGTATCGGACGCGATCAGTCGCGCATCGGCAGGCCCAAAAACATGCCCACTTTTGATTTTTATACCGAGGCCGCAACATCATTGTGTTGAATATATCTGTGGGGCACACGCCGGACTCTGATGACGCGTTCATGTTTTACGGGATGCTTGCCAAAAAAGTCCAGTCACCAGACTTTGAGGTAAACCACATAGTGGAGGACATTGAAAAATTAAACAAAAGGGCGACCAAGCCTGACCTTGACGTCACGGCAGTCTCCGTGCACGCATGCGCATACATTCCCGGCTATACGATCTTGCGTAGCGGCGGAAGCTTTGGGATAGGATATGGCCCCATAATAGTGTCCAAGAAAGATATGAATGCCGAGGAACTCAAAGGGGCAAGGATTGCAATTCCTGGTACGATGACATCCGCGTTCTTGCTGTTGCAGTTGATGATTGGGAGATTCGATCATGTTGAGATGGGATTTGGTGACATTCCTAGTGCGGTCAGAGACGGTAGGGTCGATGCAGGACTAGTTATTCATGAAACCCAGCTGTCATATCCACACGAGGGACTAGTCAAGATCCTTGATGTGGGGGAGTGGTGGACCGAAGAGACCGGCGGCCTGCCAGTGCCGCTTGGAATAAACGTCATGAGGACCGACCTCGGGGATGACACAATCGCAAAGTTTGACAGGTATCTTCGTGAATCCATAATGTTTGGAATGGACAACTTTGATGATGCGCTAGAGTATTCCATGCAATACGGCAGGGGAAACGGGAGGGAATTGATCTCAAAATTCGTCAAGATGTACGTGAATAGCACGACCGTAAACATGGGGGATGCCGGGGAGCAAGCCATTCGCAAATTTATGGAAATGGCAAAAAGAGATAACCTAGTTCCGGACTTTGATCTGCGCATTGCCCCGAAATAATCAAACGGGTTTTTAGATCTAGGTGCAGGCCGTACGGTAAATGCAGCCATAAACGTTTGTTTGGAATCATGCGTATCCATGACAAGTTTTTGGAAATCTGCGCATGCATAACTAGATGCCATAAACGTTTGTTTGGAATCACGCGGATCCATCATATATACAATCATGAACAACTAATAGTTGCCAAGGGCGTCGCAGGTGATCAGCAAAGACAATTTGATTTCCTAGGTTCCTGCAAGTGTACAGGCACGACCTTGTAACACACTCCTTTGGCAATTTAATCCATAAAAATAGGCCACGTGGTAATCATGTCATGCTCGGTAATGTGCAATGTCGTTGAGTCCACCCTACCTATAACGTACTATATGGCCGCACCAAAATATTCACGCGACTATTACACCTTGTCATGTAAGCATTGATGACTAAATCGCGTCCTGACAGATAGGAAATGACGGGGAGCGGCTCTAAGAAACGTCACGGATGTATGGTACAGCTGTTACCGTGTGAATGAATCACGTTGACGCGGCAGGTCATCTTGGTTCTAGCGGTATTGTATCTTCACTGGTACATCGGTAAAATTCGCGAGTCTGTTTCATAACCGATTTTGAGATATGGATGCGTGCTGCTATACACTCAACCCTCGACGTTTGGATTCTTCGACAATACTAAATACAATAGGGTACAAACAGGTGTATGCTAGTAGACAGGCGTATCCTAACGGGAGGTGTTTTAATGCTGGCCGTTGGAATTACATTATCGCTATACATAAGCTCACTTGTACCGGCAAGCGCCCCGGGAATGTCCGAGGAGGAGAGACTGGATCTGGCCTTAAAGCAACAAGAGGTACAGGACATGAACACGCTAGCTGGAATCCTGATCGGGACGGGATTTCTACTTGCACTAGTATCCCTTGGCGCAAGAAGGAAGAGAAAGGGCGGCGCCAAAAGGGTTGAAAAAAAGCCGGACGTGGGCATGTAGTTGATTCATGCAGAGGTTAGCATATACCCAATCGGCACCGGTGCCACTAGCATTAGTTTTTACATTGCCAAGTCAATACAGGCGATCCGGGACATACCGAATCTAAGGCACGTGATCACGCCTATGGGCACCGTTCTAGAGGCCGAGACGATCGAGGCCGTCAACGACGCGGTACGGCAGATGAGCGAGGCAGTTCACAGCCTGGGAGTCGACCGGCTAGAAATAATCACAAAGATCGATTCAAGGCGCGACAGGAATACAGGACTAGATGAAAAGATCGACTCTGTTAAATCACACATGAAATGACGTCAAAATGCCCTGACCTGTCTGAAGAACGTGTCCCTTTGTACTGGGGTTCTTTTTATCTCGCCGACCAAGGCGGCAAGCTCCTCCACAGATGACTCTGCAGGCTTGCCTGCCGCGCGATAGATCTCTTCGGAGAATGCGGTGCCGGTAAGATCGTTGCCTCCGTGGGAGAGCGCTACCTGGGCAAGCTTTTTTCCGTATGCAACCCAATATACGGATATGTTGTCTAGTGCACCGTGCAGCATCAGCCTGGATAATGCAATTACTCGCAGGTCATAAACGCTAGAGCATTCACGACTTACGCGGTGCTCGGTTTCAAGCTCTGTGTTATCAAGGCTGAATTTAAGTGGGATAAACGTGATAAAGCCGCCGGTTCTTTTTTGCAGTTCGCGTACGCGTACAAGGTGATCGACTATGTGCTCGGGCCTCTCAATGTGGCCATACAGCATAGTGACATTGCTACGTATTCCAAGTTCGTGCGCTTGGTTCATGGTATCGAGCCACTGCTGGCCCGTGCACTTGCCGCGAACTATATCCTTGCGGACGTCAGGGTGGAACAGTTCGGCCCCCCCGCCCGGCATCGAGTCAAGGCCGGCATCCTTGAGGCGGCTCAGAATCTCCCGAACGGAAGTTTTTGTCATTTTAGACAGGAAGAATATCTCGGCGGCGGTGAACGCCTTGACGTGCAAGTCGGGGTACCCGGACTTTATTGCACTCATCATATCCTCATAGTATTCAAGCTGGAGTGTCGGGTGAAAGCCGCCCACTATGTGGATCTCTGTCGCGCCCATCTGCTTTGCTACACCTGCCCTGATTCGAATCTGTTCTGGAGTCAGAGTATATGCGTCATCCTCGCCGCCCTTGCGGTAAAATGCGCACATCTGGCAGCTTGCGGCGCATACGTTTGTATAGTTCATGTAATACGAGGCCGCAAAGGTCACTGCATCCCCTACGGTCTTTTGGCGAAGGATATCTGCCACCGCTCCAAGCATGTGTAAATTGTCATGATTCATGAGCTCCATGCCATCATCAAAGGTGAGCTCTTCGCCGGCAGCTGCCTTTTCGAGCGCACCTGAACTGTCGATAACCTGTCCTAGCATACAGGCATGTGCCTGCAAGCAAATATATAATTTCCAAGCACATGGCCGAATTTTAAATACGAGAGTCAGTATATGCTAGGCATGGTAATGCCGCTTATACATGAGGACAGGCCCAAGTGCCATACCTGCCATGAAATGTTTGATGATATAGAGTCATTAAGGGAGCATCAGAGGACAGGACATGATGACATGTATCATGAAATGGGTCAAAAGGGACCCGCGCCAGGGGATCTTGCCGTGTTTTGACGCGGCTTGTGTTTATTGCAGTGTTGCTAATACGGGTATAATTATACAACCTGATTTTAAGCGTAGGGAAGGTTGCCATGTGGCGGCCGGTCTAGTATACTATAGCGACGCTCGTAAATTTATGTACATCACAAAATCGATGATATTGTGAGGATTTCATCGATTTGCCAGGAAGGTATGAGGAAATGATATCACCAGAACTAAAATGGCGCGCGACGGCAACATGATTTATTCTACGTGCTAGCAACTGCTATAGAATCCATGCACAATCACATTTTTCAGCTGACTTTGTGCCATGAGAATGGTATACCAGCTAGACGATTATGCATGAAATCTTATCTATCTATATCTGCGTCGTTTCTTGGAGCTACTCACCTGTAGCTGTACTATTGCAGGATCCAGCCCCCTATTTGATTTCACGTACTGATTCACCATTCCTTCTGGTGGCTTGCGCTTCGAATATTTGGCAAAATCATAATCGATTTTGATGAATCTGTATACTGCTTCTAGATGGGAATTCAGGTCGGCATAACGGATGGAATGATCTATGATATACTCCAAACCGCTTCTACAGGATTAAGATATGGATGTCCTACAGTATATCATAATGATGTCTCGTTTCTTAAAGAATTCCATGGCTTCCTTTGATGTGTGCCATGATTTCCTGTCAAGAAACAGAACCATCTTT
>CAZDQM010000032.1:0-10065 GCA_964507825.1 uncultured Nitrosopumilaceae archaeon
TGTTGCAAAAATTAGATGTTGTATGCAGCTTGTACTATTCCTGATGAAATTTGTAGGGTTGGTGACAAGTTTAGCGGCGCGTACAGGAATAAATTGTACATGAATTTACGAGCGTCGCTATAGGATCGTAAACTATGTAGTTACACGGAACTCTGAGATTGTCATAGATAGGATAAAATCTGTCCCGCCCGGAGGTAACTGGAGCGACATACCGGTTAGACTAATGAAGGTGGACGGCAAGTATTCCAAGCTTGATGCACACAGCATGATCTACAAAAGACTCCGGTTGGACAGACCATCGGTTACAATAACAAACTTTCGAAAGGCCATGATAGTACATCCCACCCAGGATCGACTTCTTTCGGTGAGAGAAGCCGCCTGCATACAGACGTTTCCAGACAGATTCGAATTCAGAGGAGGCATAAGCAATATGCAACAACAGGTGTCCGACGCTGTTCCGGTTGGACTTGCGAAAAAGGTGGGCGATGTGATGCTGTCGCACCTGCACGATGTTATGATGACGCCCATTGCACGATCGAGGTGATTTCAAACGAGCAAAGCGGTTCCACTTGCGATCGACATAATTATGAGATAATTGTTTATCCGTCGTGGCAATGTAATCTTGCACAAAATCAGGAATGGGTTTGGGTACGTCCTAGATCGGCTAGTGGATCCCTAGCCGAGCAAGTAGTGAGTCGTCTAGTTCGAAACAATCGGCAAAAAGGTTCAAATCCCATATGTTGTGATTCCATGTTCCTATTGTCCAACTGACAATCCCACATGATTTCATTACCTACGCCTTGCAAATATATCATTGATGTCGTTGTAACATCTTGCACATGAACAAACAGGGTAGAATTTTATCCAGTAATATTGGTAGTTGATCCGGGAACTCATTTGTCATAGTTGAGCAAGACAAGTTGACGGGAGATTATATCTTGTTCATGTACTTGAACTTCCGTGAGCTTGACGGCCCGAATACCTTCATCTGAAATAATATACCGTAGATCGTAGATCAGATGTTAAAACGTTGCACCGTGGAACCCACAATTGGCTCACATATTGGTTGAATTCTATCTTTGTAAATAATTGCCATTTATTGAAATATTGTTAAATTTTTTTGTATCTAGTCGGTTTATTTACAAAAATATGCTGATCACTGATCTCACCATGATCAAAATGTAAATAAACTTGCCTTTTGTATAAAATTCACATGGTTAAGAAGACATCGACACGTCAAACTAAAAAAGACTTGGAGGTCAAGATTGCCGAATTAGAGGCAAAATTGTCAAAACTTTCATCACAGATGGAGGCCAAGCCAAAACCAGAACCTGCAAAGCCAAAACCAGCAACGCAGGCCAAACCTGCTCCCAAGAAGGAAAAGGGTACACTGCCAAAGGGCTTTGAGACTCCAACAAAGGAGACTCCACCAAAAGAGACGCCGCCTGCAAAGGAGGTACAGGAATCACCAAAACCTGCTCCCAAGAAGGAAAGGGGTACACTGCCAAAGGGCTTTGAACCTCCTGCACAAGAGGCGGCGCCTGAAAAGCCTCAAGAAACCGGTTCGCTTGAACATGCATATGCAAATGCATCTATGACGGACTTTCACCAGTACAGGGCCAAGGTAACGGGCTATTCGCCGGCGGCAAACAGATACTTTATTCGAAGAACCGCCCCGGTAGGAAAGGTTGCAACCACAAGCTGGCACCTGCAAAAGGAAAAGGTTACCGGATACACGCAGCCGTCAAACCAATACTTTGCAACAAGGTCAAGGCTAGCATATCATCCGCCTGCCAAGACGTTTGTGGGTTATGGAATGACATTTGATAATGGTGCACAACCAGAGTCCGGCACACAGGCTCCAAAACCCAGTGAAACGACGACAACGGATACACCACCGCAGCAGACGCAGGCAAGCGCAGGATCAGCAAAGTCCAAAAGCGAACAGCTTGCAGAATATGAGCAGGACTATCTTCGCAGGTTGGAAAAGGCAGAAGCTGATACACGCAAGGCGGCCGAGGCTACACCGGCAACAGTATCGCAAATCCGTGGCACCCTGCCAAAAGGATTCACGCCTCCGGAACCAGAGAAACCAAAGGAACCTCCAAAACAACGTGGCACCCTGCCAAAGGGCTTTTAATCCCAAAAATTCTTTTTGTTTTTTCCACACGCTTTAGCTAATCTGATCTAGGGTACCCTGCTATCTCATGTGCAGCTGTATTTTTTCCAGTAAAATCGTAATGACATTAATCTAGAAATTTGAATGATTCAAGCACTTCTGCCGAGTGTCCTGCTGGCCTTACCTTGGGAAAGACCTTGAATACCTTTCCGTCCTCGCCCACTAGGAACGTGCTTCTTATCACACCGTTGTACTCGCGACCCATGAATTTCTTGGGCCCCCAGACTCCAAATGCCTTTGAAACCTCATTTTTCACGTCGGCTAGTAGTGGAAATTTAATGCCCATCTTGTCGCAAAACTTTTTGTGTGACTCTACTCCGTCCGGACTAATACCGATTACCTCTATCTTGTTTCTCTTGAATTTTGAGTAATCCCTTGAAAACTCGTCTGCCTCCGTGGTGCATCCCGGCGTAAAATCCCTTGGATAAAAATAAAACGCGTGCCTTGTACCCTTGAAATCTGATGATTTTACGATTTTACCATCTGCATCCATTAATTCAAATTTTGGCACCTTCTGGCCCTTCTCTAGCATGTCATGCCGTAGGTATGCGCCCATAATTATTTTATCACGTTACGCTGATACCAAAAACGAGTTCGAATCTTTTAAATGGAACGCTTCAAGGCTGAAATTGAATGGTCAATACAAGGGCATGGTTTGCAGAAGCGCTAGCCACGTACGGCCTCGTCTTCTTTGGACCGCTATCCGTAATTCTAGCAATTGCGTCCTTTGGCGAGGACTTGACCACAATGTCGGTTCTGTTCATCTCGCTGGGGCACGGGGGTGCAATCGCATTGATGATTTATGCATTCGGGCACGTGTCAGGCGCCCACATCAATCCGGCGGTAACCATTCCGATGATGATTACGCGCAAAATAGGAATCGTCGACGGTGCGATGTATATAGTATTTCAGCTGATTGGAGCCGTGGCCGCGGCCGCATCGCTCAAGGCAATCCTGCCGGAGCTTGGGGCCAAGGTGAATTTTGCAACGCAGGGAGGCCCAAGCGAACTGATTGGCAACAGCATCACGTCTGGATTTGCAATAGAGGCAATTCTAACGTTCTTTCTAGTCACGGTAATATTCATGACTGCGGTTCACCGAAAGGCATCCCCCGGATGGCACGGATTTACAATAGGCGGGATGGTATTTCTCATCCATCTTGTTGCGGTTCCGCTGACTGGGGCATCGGTGAACCCTGCAAGGACGTTTGGGCCTGCATTGATATCTGGGTTCTGGGAGTTCCACTGGTTATATTGGGTCGCTCCAATAGTCGGGGGCATAATTGCCGGCCTGATTATGAATTATGTCTTTGTCGCAAAGGCCGAAAACGAGAACTGATTTGACCTGATTATCTTTTAGGATATTAGCGCGTGTCGTCTTCGGATATTCTTGGCAACATTCATTTAACAGCACGCGTATTCCTTGTTATGCGCATATCGGCAAAGATGAAAAAACTGCTTGACAACCAAATTACGCTAGAGGCAAATGCATCTAATCACTACCTTGCTATGGCGTCATGGTCCGAGTTTGTCGGATACGAGGGGGCATCATCATTCTTCTTCAGTCAATCTGATGAGGAGAGGCAACACATGCTCAAGATCATCCATTTCCTAAACGCCCGTGGTATTCCTGCTAAAATCCCACAGACCGCCGCGCATGAGAGCGACTTTACATCACTTGAGGATCTGATAAAGACCGCGCTCAAAAACGAACAGTCCGTCACGGCGGCCATAACCAAGATGGTGGAACTAGCATCAAAGGAAAAGGATCATGTGACGTTTACATTTTTGCAATGGTTTGTAAACGAGCAGATGCTTGAGGAGGAAAAGTTTGAGACTATTTTGCAAAAGTTCGAACTGATTGGCAGGGACAAGATTGCAATCAACGAGATTGACAAGATTCTTGGCAGCTCTCCTGCAGAGGCGGCTACGGCCTGATACCCTGTAACCGTTTATACATGAAACAGTCGACAGTGTGATCATTTGTCATTCCTATGGCCTGCATCAGGGCATAACATATTGTAGGACCCACAAACGTAAATCCGCGCCCCTTCAGGTCTGCGCTCAGTTTTTCTGAAACAACACTTGTCGCGGGAACCTGTGAGTGGTTTTTGAAATTATTCTGTACTGGCCTGTAATCTACAAAGCCCCAGATATACCTGTCAAACGTTCCAAACTCTTCTTGTATCTTGAGAAAATTCCCTGCGTTGTTGATTGCAGACTGGATCTTTAGTTTATTTCGTATAACAGAGTCGTCTTTGAGCAACCGTGATGCATCCTTCTCTGTATATCTTGATACTTTGACTGGATCAAAGTTGGAAAACGCCCTCCTGTATCCTGCTCGACGTTTTAGTATGGTGACCCAGCTTAGGCCCGCCTGCGCCCCCTCTAAAACAAGGAATTCAAATAGCCTGTTGTCGTCGTGTTCTGGTACGCCCCACTCCCTGTCGTGATACGAGATGTTGGGCTCATCTCTTGCCCAGGCGCACCTCTTCATGGTGCGCTATACATATATCACAATTTAAGGCTTGAAAAGAAAAAAAGTTGTAAGATAACTTGCGTTGTCTAAATTTGGTGAGTGGTCTATTCTGTCTTTTTTACGTTGACAGCACTTGGTCCTTTTGGTCCGTCGCCTACCTCAAACTCTACCTTATCGCCGTCTCGGAGAAATCCATCAACGTTTGTCTTGTGTACAAAGAGATCGTCTCCCGATTCTCTCTCGATAAAACCATAGCCTTTGGCTCGGTTGAACCATTTTACGGTGCCTTGTTCCATGTTGTTATTGGAACTGCGATTTTTGGCAAATATTAATTAGCGTTTTTGTGCGGTTTTGACCAAATCAGCGTTTTTTAAAATAACTGGCCAGATTTTGTCCGTAAAACCTTAAAATTTAACTGATTTTAGGTACATTCAGTGTCAGACAAGGACGTGGAGGCAGGGGGAGCCAAACCAGACGCCCCTGAGCGGGATGAAAGTACGGGGAACGAGGCCGTAGGGGCTGATACCGCAGAAGGCTGGACGGCCGGCGAGATAGCCGTACTTGCCGAAGCGCAGGCAAAAAAGGCCGCCGAAGAGGCTGCCAAAGCAAAAAAGGCCGCCGAAGTCAAGGCCCAGGAGGAATATGAGGCCGCGGCCAAGGACGCCGTAGAGGCCGCCAAGGACAGCGGCTTTACCAACAAGCGCGCCGGCGAAGTGATCTTCCGGAGGGAGATGGGAGAACCTGAATTTTGGCTCACCAAGGATGGACTGATTCCGCCCCGGCCAGTACTCTCACCGGAGGAGGAAAAGGCGATATCTGCTAGGGCGGAGATTCCGTACAGTCAGATTCCAGAGTATGACCCGCAACACGTACTTAGCCCGGAATATTCGGGAATATCAAATTATGAAATAGGGGTGGATACTGTCAAAAAGGAACTAGAGGAGCGCCTTGCAAGACTCAGATTAAATCCTGACACCTCCGACGAAAAGATCAAAAAGATAGAAAACGATTTGGCTAAAATGGATACGTTGTATGAAAATTATCACATCGGAATGAACGTCTTTCGTACTGCAAAGGGCGGAAGAAGCAGGATTAAAAAGTAGATGATATAATGGCTAGTGCAGATTTTAAGGTATACAACGCCCGCATAACGTTTCGCAATATTCCAATTCACAAGATATCAAAGTACCAGTTCAAGGACGTAGACGCCGTTGCAACAGAGTTTAGAAAAATCACGGATGTCTCTGAATGCCTGATCATCCAAACTGCAAGCAGGGTGGAGATCTTTCTTGTGACTAGTATCGAGGCCGCCGGAGAGGACGGCCTGACGATTCCAAAGATCAAAGAAATATGGACGGAGAACTCTGAGGTGGACGAGTGGGGCACGGATCACTTTGATCAGACCATGGAGGTCTACATAAACCGGGACGTCTATGAAAACCTGCTAAGACTCGCGCTGGGTCTCCAGTCGGTAACTGTTGGCAAGGTCGGCATTCTTGGCGAGATCAAGACCGCGCTAGAACGTGCCAAGGAGACCGGGGACTCTGGCAGGGTGCTCAACAGGCTGTTTGCCACGGTAATCCGAATATCGACTAGAATCCGGGAGGATAGCGGGATGATCTCCAACTGGAAATCCATCGGCGATATTGCAGTAAAGATGGCAGATGAGAACGCGGGAATCGACGGCAAAAAAAAGATTCTAATCCTGGGAACAGGCGAGGTGGCGGCCCGGGTTGCAAAGAGTCTGAACCGCAGGAAGGCAGGATTCAGCGTTGCAAGCATGCAGATTGAGAGGGCGCAAGGGTTCACCGAACTCCTAAACGGCGAGCCCGTCGACTTTGGCGATGTGATTACAAACTTTGACAAGTATGATATTGTCTTCGTGGCGACCACGGCGGATTACTTTATCTTGCAGCATGACCAGATCAAGAGGCAGATGGAGTCAAAAAGGACGGGAACCATGATCCTGGACATATCTGATCCACGAGCTGTCAGTGAGGATGTATCTAAGAGCCCTGGAATCAAGCTCATGTTCCGGGATCAGATTGAGGAGCAGTACGTGGAGATTCAAAACGAGGTACAGGCAAAGGTTCCTGCAGTCGAAAAGGCGATCATTAAGGAGGTTCCGATACTAGAAGCCGCGATGAACAGGGTTCATGTGGAGACAAAAAGCGTGGACGTGTTTGCCAAGGTGGATCAATTAAGGGAGAAAGAGCTAAAAAAGGCCATGGCGCGACTAGGAGATCTAGATGACGAGCAAAGAAAAGTGATAGAACAGCTTACAAAGTCTGTTGTCGAAAATATAGTCTCGGTCCCAAGCAAGCGTCAAAAGTCCGAAGAGTCCTGATAAGAAATCGCATGCCGGCAATGGTAGGGTGGGGTGTATAGCGACGCTCGTATATATTACAAAATCGATGATATTGTGAGGATTTCGTCGATTTGCCAAGAAGGTATGAGAGAATGATATCACCTGAATCAAGATGACTCGCTACGACAACATGATTTATTCTACGTGGTAACAACTATAGAATTCATGTATAATCACATTTTCTAGCTGATTTTGTGCCGTGGGAATTCATCAGTTAGACGATTATGGATGAGATCTTGTGTATTTAACATAAAGTTTGATTTGCATGCTAAAAAGAATGTGATATATCGCCGCAGTCCTGATGCAGTTCATCTTAGGCAGGGATGAAGCCTTTGGAATGCCTAGCCGTATGACTCGTACTTTATGGCGTAACTACCGTCTGGCTTTTTGTCATGCAGTGTCACGAATCCCTTGTCCTTTACGTGGTCTATCACTCCGTCAATCGTTCCCTGATAGCCGCAGATGTAGATCATGGTGTTCTCTGGGGTAATCTCCTCGCCTACTATCTCCTCTACCGGGGACGGCTTGCCCTTTCCAGCTGGCTTGAAGAATGATTCCACCCTGCCGGTCTGCCCTGTCCACGAGCGGTTAAACCATTCCTTTGGTCTGCTGATAGCTGCGCGGTACGTAAAGTCCCATTTATCCTTGCCCTCCTTTTTGCTGAGGTTTTCTAATTCGGTAAACTCTTCTTTGTAGCTTAATTCGTCGACATAGCTTGCCCCGTGGAATACTATGATTTCTCTGGTGTCGCCAATTGCCCGCAGGTGCTTTGCAAAGGCGACAAACGGGGCGATGCCGGTACCTCCGCCAACACAGACTATTCTGCGCTTGTCTGCTCTTCCGTCTGGAAGCGTATCATCGATCGTAAGCGCGTTTCCAGTCGGCATTCCGAGTCCGATCTTGTCACCCTCGCTTGCGTAAAACAGCATTGTTGTGACGCGACCCGGAAGCGGTTTGCGGACCCAGCGGATTACAAATTCAAAGTATTTCCTGTTTTCTGGATGGGATGCAATAGAGTATGCACGGCGTACCACCTTGTAGCCCTCGGCAACGACGGGCAATGCTAGGGTCAGGAACTGTCCGGTTATATACTCGGGCATTCCGCCATCCGGCACAATCCTTAATATCATTAGATCTTCGCGGAGAATCCTGATATGTGTAATCGTTGCCGGATAATCCTTTGCCATTATAATATCCTTGAAACTTTAAGTTAAATAGATTTCTGGACTCACTACATTTGGTTCTGTTAACAATTCGGGACTTGGGCACAGGCAGGAAACCACCGGATTTTTGATGATTCAGACACGCTGGTTCGTTTCAGTCAGGAACAGGCTGCCGTTTTGGATCATGGTCTTCCACTTGTTGTGGCCCTCTATGCTGATTCCGGCGGCCTCGCCCGGGGGGTACTGCCAAGCGCCTGATGCTTTCGTGCGTGGTTATAGTGCACCCTCAGGCCGTCAAAGTTGGCCGTGTCCATGTTGTCAAGGCCCCTGAACGTCTTTTCCCTGTCGCGGATCGTGCCGTTGAGTCGCTCCATCCTGTTGTTGTTGTCCTTGCCTACGTGTCTGCCCCGGATGTGTATCTCGCGGACGTGGTCGGTCAGGCCCCCGAACTCGGTCTTTGCGGCCACCTTGTAGGAGTTGAGGCCGTCGGTGACAAACTCGTCCGGAATCTTGGTGTGTTCCTTTGTCATCCTGAGCATGTTTTCGGCCTTGTACGCGTGCTTGCTGTCCGCAAGGTCAAGGGCGATCCAGTAACGGGTCTCGTCGTCCATTGACGCAAACAGGTACTTCTTCTGCCCGCCCACATTGACCCACACCTCGTCGGCCCTGAACCTGTCCCCGACGGCGGGAATGATGCTGTCCATGAACTTTGCAACCGCCTTGGAATACCTGCTGACCCACGCGTGTATGGCGTCGTAGGTGACGTCTATCCCCCGGGCCACAAAACCCTCTGCGATCTGTCTGGTGCTTATGCCGGAGAAATACTGGAACAGTGCCTCGGTAATTATCTCCCTTGGGTACCTCCTGTACCTGAAGCCTATGTTGGTGGAAAAGCACCGCTTGCAGTCCTTGCACCGCATGATCTGCACGTCGCCGGACTTGTTGCGGCGCACGGCCTTTTTGACTATGCGGAGTGACCGGCAGTATTTGCACCGAACACGTGATCCTTGCTCTGTACGGTCTTGATGTGTTTGTTCATGCGCAAAGCACCTCGATTAATATAGCACGTAGACAAATAAGATACGCGGCAGGGGCGGGATTTGAACCCGCGATCTCGGGCGAGATACAGCTTCTCAGACTGTCGCTTTCAACCTTGCTCAGCAACCCTGCCATACATGGTATTATCCTTAGGGTTATATTAACATTACTTTAACCATAGGGTTAATATAACGTCAAGGCCTAGAAACGTCATGACCAGATGGAAAAAGGACGCGACCGAGTTTGCGGTGAGCCTGTTTGTTGACAAGTCTAGGGGTTCCATGTGCGTGGTGCCAAAGCCCATAGTGGACTTGCTGGGTGAACCAAAGTCCCTCGTATTCAGCGTCAAAAACGGCAGGGTGGCCGTGGAAGCGGGATAGGGAAAATGCCCTCCAGTAATCTCGGGGGGGGGGGTGCAAGAAATTCCCTCTACTTCGGCGACAACCTGAAAGTATTAAGAGACTCAATCAGGGACGAGTCCGTTAATTTATGCTATTTAGATCCCCCGTTTAATTCAAAGGCCGACTACAATATTTTATTCAAGACGCCCGATAGCGTCAGCTCATCTGCACAGATAACCGCGTTTGAGGACACGTGGCACTGGACAAGCGAGTCGGAACTGGTCTACGCCCAGCTATTGAACACGGACTCGAAAATTGCATCCGTAATCAGGGGCCTGAGGGAAGCCATAGGCGAAAACGACATGATGGCATATCTGGTAATGATGACAATCCGACTTATTGAGCTGCATCGCGTGCTAAAGCCTACGGGTTCATTGTACTTGCACTGCGATCCGACTGCGAGCCATTACTTGAAGGTGGTAATGGATGCAGTGTTCG
>CAZDQM010000033.1:0-25855 GCA_964507825.1 uncultured Nitrosopumilaceae archaeon
CGCGTCCCATATCATGCACGCGATGAACATGGCCTTGGGCGGATACCCGCGTGGGCCGCCTATTCCGGGCTTGTTTACGTACGGCGCGTCAAGCTCGTCTACGATCCTGACTATGGTGTTTAGTATCAGTCCCGAAAGGTGCTCCCTTTATCAAGTTGTATGCTCGCTGATCATGCTTCTCAAAGGTCATTGGGCGTGATAAGATCCACTGATCCATATGCGCGTTTTTTAGAAAAGTAAAGCAATCTGTGAAATTATTTTGGCGCTGTGAATCCCAACCTGCCTACTTATTGGAGTATATAACTACCGGATGCAGCCTAGGTGCAGATACGGGCAGGGGCCAGTAAACTGTTTAAATTATCAAAAACGGACATCGATGTATGAAAAGAGGTGCGCTTGTCTTGTTGCCGTTACTGCTCGGCCTAGTCCCGCTTGCAAGCGCGCATCCCTATACGCTTGACAGTATTCCCCCCGCATTGTCCAACAGCCCGGTCGGTACTACACAGGTCATAGTATTTTACTCCGAGGCGCTAGAGGCCGACTTTAGCACGTTAAAGGTTTTTGACAGCAACGGGGATCAGATTGACAACAGGGACACGCGATACTACGAGGGCGAGGAGTCGCTCCTAATTACAACCCCGCCGCTTGACGATGGGGTGTACACGGTTACAAGTACAGTTCTCTCCAAGGTCGACGGGCACCTAGTCCCGGACGCGTTCGTGTTCGGGGTCGGGGACGTAGTTGTCGCAGATACCGGCGTCTCAGACGCGGAGCTGATTTTTTATCCGGATGCAGCCGCAAGGTTTCCGGGACTGGTGGGCCAGACCATTATTTTAGGAGCCGCAATTGCATCGGTTTTGGTCTGGGGAACGCAGAGAAGAGATATCATCGGAGCCAGTCTAGAACGCATCGAATCGGCATTTCAAAGCAGGTTTTTGACCGTGACGGGCATTGGAATCATTGCCGTATTTGCGTCAAATATCCTGATGCTGGCAATACAGTCATGGAGGCTAGAGGCCTCGGCGCTACAGGTGCTAGATACGTCGTTTGGAATGACCTGGATGGTCAGGATGGCCATAACTGCGGCGCTGCTTGCAGCGTGGTTTGCCCTAGAACGAATGGGCGGGGCCGCAAAATCCCGCGTTCCCATGCTTGTCATCTCATTGCTCCTCATCTTTACTACGACGATGATGGGCCACGGGGCCGCAAGCGAACAGGCGGGCGCCATAATACTGGACTATGTGCACAACCTCGTAGCTGCGGCGTGGATAGGAGGCGTCATCTTCTTTTGCTTTGTAGTGCTACCGGCCCTTTCGAGCCTGCATGAGGATGTGAGGGAGAAGATCTCCCTCGTGCTGATTCCAAGATTCTCCATCATGATGGTAGTTTCACTGGGTGTGGTGGTGATTTCAGGGCCGATGTTGCTATGGCTATTGGAAAGCAATGTGGGCATGATCATAGAGTCGACGTATGGAAGACTCATCATGATGAAGATTCTCATCGCTTTGGCCATGGTCGGGATTGGTGGCTATCACCAGTTTGGGATTCAGAGGAGGGCCGAAAGGAATGCCGGACAAAAGATCAATGTCCACAAGAGACTAGGGCGCGCCCTAAGGGTCGAATCCATCCTAGGTATAGCCCTGCTCGGGGTGGTTGCGTTGCTGGTAAATGGGACGCTTCCTGCAGGGGAGATCCAATCGGCAGACGGACAGGATGTCATGTACGGCTTTTACTCTACAGAATTTGCAGGAGATACGATGTTTGAGGTGGAGATCTTTCCCTTTACAACAGGCAGTAATGAAATCATTGTAAGCGTCACGAACCTGCAGGGAGAGAAGATTTCGGATCTAGATACTGTAAAGATTAAAGTCTCCAACCCGGAAAAAAACATAACGCCCATTGTAATCGACACTGTCAAGGACGATGGCAAATTTATCGGGGAGGCGACGTTCGGGTTTTCAGGAAGGTGGCTAGTAGAGGTCGAGGCACAAAAGACCGCGGCGGCAAACGAGGCCGTCGAGCTTGATTTATTGATCAAGCCGCGCCTGGCAAGCTTGCGTACCGAGATAACAGAGTATAGTCTGCCCGTCGAGGCCAAGCCGCTGTATCCGGTCTTTGACGGGAATGCGGTCTGGTTCAGCGACATTACCAATCCGATCGTCTGGAGGTTCAGCGTGGATGAGGAACAGTTTGAGCAGTTTGAATTCGAGGGTCGGGCATCACAGATACTGGCCAGGGATCATGACGGGAAGATATGGTTTACTGACCTGGCAAATCAGAATATAGGCTACATAAATCCAAAAGACGCGGAAACCAGGGTGATCAAGCTGCCGCAGATATCCCCTCACAACGTGACCTCGACGCCGATCTCACTTGAGGTTGACCATGACAATAACATATGGATCTCGATCATTACAAAGGGTGTAATCATGAAATATTACCAGGATTCAGAAAGATTCGAGGAGTACAGACTAGAGAACATGCAAGGAGGACCGTTTGCCTTGCTAGCAGACGGCCAGGGCCGCATCTGGTATACCGAGTCGATCTCTGGTAAGATTGGCTCAATTGATATTGGGACCGGGAAGGTCAGCCCCGTGGATACCGATTTTGTCATTAAAGGGCCCGAGGCGCTAAGCCTCGATGATGACGGGGTATTGTGGATAACCGAGCATTCAGGTCCCGGAATTGTCAAATTCAACACCGTACTAGAAACATTTGAAAGGATTCCTGTTACAAGGGCCGATTCACTGCCGTTTGGAATGGCATTTGACAGGTATGGCAACTTGTGGTATGCGCAGCACCAGATTGACTTTATCGGCGTATATGATCCGTACAATAATGAAATCATGGACGTTGCCGTCCCGACGAATACGTCATTTGTACAGTTCCTAGATGCAGGGGATGATGGCAGGGTATGGTTTGCCGAGGCCGAGGCGGGTAAAATAGGCGTGCTGTCCATTACCGAGGTGCCACAGGCAGGACCCATTCAACGGCAGGATTCCGGCAACGCATTACAGTATACCGAGGTCGCCTCCCCGCTGGTGGCAGTAGGTATAATCGCGGCCTCCTTGTTCTTTGTAAGGGCCGTAAATGACAAGCGAAGGTTGGATGAAAAAATTCTCAAGAGATGAATCATTGTCGGTTTGCGCGGCCAAGCCCAAGAGTCTAGCAGCGGCTCAGGGAAAATTTCCTTCCAAGTAATATAGCGGATGATATCCCGGAGGCAAGAATGAGGGATGCAATAATTCCGAATTCGGGCGCCACCACTATTCCAAACTCCGTATCCTGGCCGCTCTGGCGTATATTCTCAAAGCGTATTATAGTAGGCCCCGTCTGATCTTCTAGGAACTCATAGTCAACAAAGTCCCCGCCAACACGGGCATTTCCCGACTCCCTATGGATCTCCTTACCGTCCTGCAATATGACAAAGTCAAAGCTAGAGTCTCGCAGCGGCTCAGCAGTTGACGCGTCCCGGATGGTAAAGACAAACTTTGTCTTTTGGTCCGGCAAAATCTCCACCGGATCCCAGGACAAGTCGACCTGGTAGGACTCGTCGCGCGTCCAGGCAGATACCGGAAAGTTAACCTCCTTGGCTGTCTGCAGTGTGAAGAACATCGTGTCGCCGACCGGCGTGTCAGCCTGCTTTAGCTGATTCTTGATGTGCCTGATGTGTTCCTTTAACAGGACAAAGTGGATTATGCGCTCGTCATCCTCCGTATAGTCATCTACGGATATGGACGACTTGAAGAGATCTATATCGTTAACCTGTCCCGTGTAACCGGGCGTCAGAAATTCTTCAAAATCCTTGGGAAGGTGCACCTCCACGTGCACCACCGGAATGTGGGAGATTTTTTTCTCGCTCCAGTCAAACGGCATTGCAAGGGCCACCTGCCTTGTCGCAGAATCATAATCAAGGAAATCTATGGAATCAAAGTATGATTTAGTTCTGAATTTTACGTCCGCGTCTTGTGCATCCTTTTGGAAGAACTCGTCGACCTCGACTATGGTAAGGTCGGCAGTATAAACCCCGGAATCTGCCACGAGATTGTCTGGCTCGTTGATTGTCAAGAGTTCAATCTCAAACGTATACAGCCCGCCTGACTCAAAGACGGGGCCGATTATTGTTACAGGCTGTTCTAGCGTGGCATGCCACGCACCAGAATCCGGATCTTGGTTGCCGCGTATGTTGATCATGTCTTCACCGGAATATTGCACGTTCATTGAGACCACGCCATCAGCGGAAAAAAATCGGTCACGAAGGAGCATATAGCCGTCATGGAACAGCCCCACCTCATATGTCACGTTGGGAATTCCCTGGCCGGACTGCTTGTCTACGGCGGAGATTGTGACCTGCCGCTCGTCTATTTTGTCATAATAGGATGGAATCTCAACGTTTACTGAAATCTCCTGATCGCCTATTACGATAGACGGGATTGTATCTAGTCCTAGGCCGTGTCCCAATGCAGGTGGAATGGATGATGCGGCAAGCGCAAATAGGAGAAATAATAAAATTTGATTATTCACGGTAACCAGAGACCGACCATACTCCTAAAAAACAATGCTAAAACCCGTCTTCATTTAGCATCAAGCCAAGTAAAGAGGCTCGAATATATTTTCCATATTCGGCCTGCCGGAAATAGCATGCATGATCGGTAGAGTCAACCTCTGCGGAGATTTCATCCAATCTAGGTAATGGATGCAGGATTATTGCGTCCCTTTTCATTTTTTTGATCATGTCTAGGCCGATGACATAACTTCCCCTTACCTTGAGGTATTCCTCCTCGTCTGGAAACCTTTCCTTCTGTATTCTCGTCACGTATATTACGTCAAGCTCGTCTACATGATCATCGATACTAGTCGACTGTGTAAATGGGAGTTTTTGCTTTATGTCATAGACCGAGTCGGGGCGGATCCGCAACTGTTCCGGGGAGATGAGAGTCACGTCAACGTCATAGTTTCCCAATCCGTATAAGAGCGAGTAGACGGTTCGTCCGTACTTTAGATCACCTATGATGCCAATCTTTAATCCATCAATCCGTTTCTTTTCCCTTTTGATCGTGAATAGGTCCTGCAGTGCCTGTGTGGGATGCTCCTCGGTGCCGCTACCTGCATTAATTACCGGCTTGGGTGATACCTCGGCGGCAAATTTGCTTGATCCATCCAACGGATGGCGCAGGACCAGCACGTCCGAGTAGGTGGACATGACCGTCACGGTATCCGACAGGCTTTCGCCCTTTTGTGTAGACGAAGAGGACACATCGGATATCCCCAACGAGGTACCACCAATCAGCGCCATAGCGGACTCGAAGCTCAGCCTAGTCCTAGTGCTCGGCTCAAAGAAGAGGTATCCTAGCGTCTTTCCCCGTCCTATTTCACGGCGCTGCTCGGGCTCCATGTTGATGATTTTTTCAGTGGCATTAAAGACGCGCCCTAGTTTTTCCCGGTCCATATCCTTTATCGAGATTATATCCTTGCCAAAGAATTCGTTCATTCTTTCAATCATATATACGGGTACATATACAAACTATTCTGATGCAAGAATCGGAGCTTATTGTAAGGAGGATCAGGGAGGGTACAGTGATTGACCACATAGATGAGGGAAGGGGCCTAGATGTGCTTCGTGCCCTAAAGATTGACGGCCATGACGGGGGCCTGATTACCGTTGCGCTCAACGTCCCAAGTGGAAAATACAGTAAAAAGGACATCATCAAGGTGGAAAACAAGTTCCTAATAGACGAGGATACTAGCAAGCTAGCAGTAATTGCCCCAAAATCCACGGTCAACATCATCAAGGATTACAAGCTTGTTGAGAAGAGGCGGGTCTCACTCCCGATGGAGATAGACAAGATATTCCGGTGCTCAAACCCCGACTGTATTTCAAACAGTACCGAGCGCATAGAATCGATCATGGATGTCGTTGACAAGACCAGCCTAGTTCTGAAATGCCGTTATTGCAGTCGCATTCTAGACGTAAACAAGCTAAACTATGCGTAGATACGAAAAAACCAAAAAGATTGTCGGTAGGACTTACTGTCCGAGTATGATAAACATCATTACGATGCCGTAGATTGCAATTGACTCTACCATTCCTACGAAAATAAAGACTTTAGACTGCAATGCCGGGTTTTCACTGATTACGGCAAGTCCTGCAGCGCCCACCTGGCCCAAACCTATGCCGGCGCCAAACGCGGCAAGGCCAAATGCCAAACCGGCACCTAGAATCTTAAGTGAGTCCGAGCTTGCCGCGTCTTCACCATCCGCGGCATACGCCACACCAGTCAGACCCGTTGCAGAAATTGCAAGTGTCGCCAAAAGTAACAAGACGATAGGTTTCATTGATAACCTCGCTCAATAATCTCCATATTTAAATCATGATGATTTTTCTGATTAAATTTTGTCTAGGGCCTGTCGTTTGAAATTTTGCAGCTCGTCCTTGATCGACTGTTTTGAATTTTCAAACTCTTTCTCTACGGTTTTCTTGGAGTCCTCTACTAGTTTTTTAATTTCGTCTTTGGTCATTGCTTTCTCTTCTCCATGGACTCTTTAACTTTTTTTAACTTTGCGAATTCCTCCCGTTCCCTCTCTTCAAGGGTTGCCAGAATAAACTTGATTCTTTGCTTGTATTGCGGAATGATTACGTTTTCTAGCGCATTTAGCAGTTTTTGTGTCTTTTCTAGAGCCTTTGCGAGGCTAAAGATAGAATTTTCATACTCTGCAGCCTTGCAGATCTGCGGTAAGAGGACCTTGATTTGCTTTGCCGCCCTGTCAATCGAGGAGTTGGTATCTGCAAATCCATAAGGCATGGATTTGGTATCCCGTTCGGTTACATTTAGTGTTGGGATTTTTACGTCCACCACCCTTCGTACATGGACGTCCACCTCCATCACCGGGGGAGTTGACTCTGCAACGGAATCAACCGTGCCGCTTCCCAGCGCAAGGTATGCCTCGTTGACTGACTTGTAGATGTCCTGAAGCGGATCCCAGATGCCGCCCCTCGCCTTTGATGCCTCGTCGATCATCTCTTCTATATTTTTTAACAGTACCTTTCTTTTATCGTCTAGGATCTTTTGTACCATGGTTGCAACCTGACTAGAACGCTTGTACTTGAGGAGCTCGATTTTGGTTGCAGCTACGTTTTGTCCAAACGACATTTGACTACTTTTCCTGATAATATTGATCCACGAACTTGTCCTTGACCTTGGTGAGCTCGTTTCTTGGCAGGTTTGATACCACCTTCCAGAGAATCGTCAGTGTCTCCTCAATGTTCCTGTTTTCATCCACGGCCTGGGACAGGAATTCCTTCTCAAACGTATCGCCCACGTCCATGTATTTTAGGTCAATCTCGGTCAATCCTGCCTTGCCGACTATACCGGCTAGCGCCCTTACTTCCTGCGCCCTAGAGTATGCATCATAGTTTTGATTTGAAATTTCGCCGTGATCATCACGCGTCCTTCCCTCTCCTATCCCGTCCTTCATCAGCCTGCTAAGACTCATCAGTATGTTAACCGGTGGATAAACGCCCTGCCTGAAGAGATCCCTTCCAAGCACAATCTGTCCCTCCGTGATATAGCCGGTAAGATCCGGGATTGGATGGGTGATGTCATCAGACGGCATGGACAGGATTGGGACCTGGGTTACGCTTCCTTTCTTGCCCACAAGCTTTCCGGCCCTCTCATAAATGGTTGAAAGGTCAGTGTAAAGGTATCCCGGATAGCCTTTTCTTCCCGGCACCTCTTCTCTGGCCGCACTGATTTCCCTAAGCGCCTCTGCATAATTTGTCATGTCCGTCAGAATGACTAGGACGTGCATGCCTAGATCAAATGCTAGATATTCTGCAACCGTTAATGCAACGCGCGGGGTGATGATTCTCTCAATCGCGGGATCATCTGCTAGATTGAGGAATAGTACGCTTCTTTTAAGCGCGCCTGACTCTTCAAGGCTTCTCTTAAAGTATTCTGCCTCGCTGTACTGCACTCCAATGGCCGCAAAGACCACTGCAAAATCATCATCCGTGCCTATTACAGATGCCTGTCTTGCAATTTGTGCCGCCAATATGTTATGCGACATGCCGGAGCCTGAAAAGATTGGCAGCTTCTGGCCCCGTACAAGGGTGATCATTCCGTCAATGACGGAGACGCCGGTTTGAATAAAGTCCTTGGGGTACTCTCTTTGTTCTGGGTTCATCGGTTCACCGTTGATATCAATGAACTTGTCAGCAATGGGATCCGGCAGTCCGTCCTTTGGCCTGCCTAGTCCGTCAAAGACCCTGCCAAGTACCTCCCGGGATACCGGCATTTCCATGACCTTGCCGACGAACTTTGCCTTGGTTCCGGCAACCGACAGCCCTGTCGTGCCCTCAAAGACCTGCACGATTGCCTTGCCGTTTCCAACCTCTAGAACCTTTCCTAGCCTGCGCTCGCCGTCCTTTGTTTCGACCTCGACTAGCTCGTCAAACGCGGCGCTCTCAACATCATCTACAATTACCAAGGGGCCTTTGATTTCTGCAATCTTGCTGTACTGGATGCCGCCCTGTGTAGTCAATGGCTGACCTTCACTCCCATAATGCTGTTGAATTGTTGGTCCATGTCGGTTGCCAGCTGATCCAGCTTGGCCATTTCATCATCCTTGATCTCCATTCTGGCCTTTAGAATGGAAGAGATTACGGGCATTGCACGTATATCTGCTAGACCCGCGCCCTCCTTGAGCGCCTGGTTGCCGCGCTTGTAAAAGTCAACCAATAGTTTCAACAGCTTGAACTGCTTTTCGGTACTACAATAGGTATCCACATCATCAAATGAGTTTTGTTGCAAGAGTCCAATCTTTACCATCCTAGCCACCTCAAGAATCAGCTTTTCCTCGTCCGGCAGGGCCTCTGGGCCAAGGAGTCGGACTATCTCCTTGAGCGTATCCTCCCTCTGCAGGACGCCGTATGCCTCACTTCTAAGGGCGAACCATTCATCGTTGACGTTCTCGCCCCACCATTTTGCAATGTCTGCAAGGTATCCAGAGTAGCTGTTCATCCAGTTAATTGATGGATAGTGCCTAGAGTATGCAAGTTTTGCATCTAGCGCCCAGAATGTCTTGATGAACCTCATCGTATGTGTCGTAACCGGCTCTGTAAAGTCCCCACCGGATGGGGATACTGCGCCTACAAGCGTTACAGAGCCGTCCCTGTCTGGACTGCCGACTGCACGAACACGCCCTGCCCTCTCATAGAATTCTGCCAGCCTAGATGCAAGGTACGACGGATAGCCTTCTTCTGCGGGCATCTCCTCAAGCCGGCCGCTCATCTCCCTGAGTGCCTCGGCCCACCTGCTTGTAGAGTCCGCTACAAGGACCACGTCCTTGCCCATGTCCCTGTAATACTCTGCAATTGTCACACCCGTGTAAATGCTTGCCTCCCTTGCCGCCACAGGCATGTTACTCGTGTTGGCCACAAGAACTGTTCTGTCCATGAGTGGCTTGCCGGTTCTTGGATCCTTTAATTCCGGAAATTCTACTAGTACCTCAGTCATTTCATTGCCACGCTCGCCGCACCCAATGTATACGACAACCTGGGAATCGGCCCACTTGGCAATCTGGTGGAGTGTCACCGTCTTTCCGGTACCAAACGCGCCGGGAATCGAACCGGTACCGCCCTTTGCGATCGGGAAAAACGTGTCAATCACACGCTGCCCGGTGATGAGCGGGACGGTCGGATCATACCGTGTCCTGTACGGACGCGGTTTTCTTACCGGCCATTTTTGGTACATCTTGATGGGAGTAGTCTGTCCATCCTTCTCGGTTGTTGCCAGATCGGTCTCCAAATCATACTCTCCCTCGGGAACAATGTTGGTAACCTTGCCGCCCGGGTGATCAGGTGATGCCATTATGCTGTGATCGATTAGATCGGTCTCTTGAACCACGCCGATGACATTTCCGGGTTGTATTTGATCGCCTACGTTGACACTTGGTATAAAGTGGTATTTTTTAGTCATGTCGATCGGTGTTGTGGTAATCCCCCTTCCAATGAACGAGCCGGACGCCTTTGAGAGCTCTTTTAGCGGTCTTTGAATTCCATCGTAAATCTGACCGATGATGCCGGGTCCCAGCATGACGCTTAGCGGGTTGCCGGTGCCAATGACGGGCTCGCCGGGCTTTAAGCCGCTAGTTGACTCGTAAACCTGAATAAATGCAACATCACCCGTGAGGCGGATGACCTCGCCGATTAGCTTTGAATCACCTACAACTACGGTTTCATACATCTTGGCTTCTGACATTCCGTCTGCTCTGACAGCAGGACCGCTGATCCAAACAATTCTGCCTTGTGCTACCATTTTAATTTCCTAATCCGAATTTGAATGCAATCTCTTTCCTTATTAAAGGCTTCAGACGGTCTAGCCGGGCATCGAGTGTATTATCAAATGTTGTGGAGCCATCCCTTGATTTTACCTGAACGCCGCCCATGCAGTCAATTGTCTCTGATGACAGTTCGGCTCCGGAAAACTGCGAGAGGTTGGATTGTACTAGAGATCTGTCCTTGTCATTACATAGAACTATGATGTCAGAGGTGCCCAAAATTTTAACGGATTCGTCCAAGAGTGCGGCGATTAGTGCAGAATAGCTGTCATTTCGTTCCGTATTCGTGATTTGATCGATTGCCTTTGCAAATGCCCTGTCGACGGATTTCTCGACTAGAACCAGCTGCTTGTTGCGCGCTTCTAGGTCGGCACTACCAACGATCTGTTTTTCGATCTTTTCTGCCTCTTTTTTGCCGTCCGCAATGATCCTGTCGTATTCATCATCTAGCACGGCAACTGCATCATCGAGTGTCTTGGTAGAGTTTTCAAGCGTTTCTTGTAATTTTGATGTAATACTGGCCTCCGTCTGGTCTAGAATCTTGCCTATGGTACGTTCTAGTGCAACATCTGAGGTCAATAATTTGCAGTCTTGGTATAATGGATTTTAATGTTTGGGAATTCTGTAGACTGATCATGCATCTGACGACCTGACCTTGTACCATCACTGAAAAATGCGGTACGATGCTCATAGTTGTCGTATATTACCAGCAGCTCGCTTACAATACTGCGTTCTGTATATCACAGAATGTTTCGATATATGTCGTTCCAAGAAGCCACATTATCATTAACAGGGTGTGGACATCCATCTTCGGGATCCCTCTTGCATCACGTGCTGATTTGCTTAGTATCTCCCGTAGCCGGGGCCTAGACTGTTTTCCATAGCGGCCGTTAAACTCCCGCGCCACGAGTGGGCTAGTACGGACCTAAGAACGTCCATCGCATTGTCCACAAGATCTTTGTTAGTTGATGCCATGTCATCCACATCCTACGTCTCCTAGATAAGGATACTACGATTTTTAAATTCCATAGCCACCAAGTCACAAACTGAATGCGCCAGTGACCTTGCCCCGACTGCATCCTCATGGGTAGGCTCAGGCCAGTCACCAGGGTATCGGGCGTTAATGTTCCAAGCAGTCAGCTCAGACAGGGTTACATGTTTGCTTTTTACGATCCAAGTTCTGGGAAGTATGTCAAGCAGGGTGTTCAAGTCATGAGTCCGCGGAAAGCGGATCTTTTCCAATACCAGTGCGGCTTTTATGGCCTTTTCTGCGGCCTGTTGACATAACCAGCAGGCGAGCTGGGTTTTTTGTTTATCAAGTACGTTGCGTCTGTGAGATCCTTGTTTGAATACCGTAACCATCGCAGTGCAACGTCTTCTACATTGGAGTTAGTTTTTTTCATACATAATCTTTCCTTCTTGAAGAGCCTCATAGGTTATGGTCCCTACCACGCCACCCTCGCGCTCGATCTCCCCCGGAGTGACCACTATGATGTCCTTGCTGACGGGTACATCCCTCAGCGAGTCAAGAATCTCCACCGTAGTCCGGTGTTTGTTTGGAATGTGGTTTAGCACAACCATCAGATCCACATCACTTGACTCGTTCGTGCCGCCACGCGCCTGGGAGCCAAAAAGTATGATGCGGCTTGGATGAAACCGTTCGACTATGCGATCGACCATGATGGGTATGAGCTCAGCGATTGTCATACATTCTCATCCCCTCAGGCACCGACGTCGATACAACCTCCCTTGAAAGTCGGGCGATTTCCGGCCAGCTCTGGACCAGCGCGTTATAGCTACGTGCCTCTTGAGCATAATTCTTTTGCTTGCACATGTGAGAGTCGATATGCAAGTTCCCTAACATTCACTGCAACAGAGCCAAGTCTGGCCATCCGGCTTGCCGCAGCAGGTTCGCCCTCTTCAAGCACACGTATCATGTGATGTGTAGCCTCTCATATCGTAAATCTCTTGTCCTTTTTTGGATCCCAGTCTTTTGGCATCTCTGCAGGCCGTAGCAGAACCTTTCCTGCATCAGATGCGAGTATGCCTGCGTCTATCATGCCTTCCACGCCGGTGTTTTTTGCCTTGGAGAGTGTCTCGGCTAGCCCAAAGGCCCCATCACCAAAGCGATACTGCTCAAACCAGCCCAAGGCCCATCGGGTATCTGCGTCAAAGTCGCCTTCTTGCTCGGCCAGAACCTCATCTAGCGTTTGGTTGATTAGAACGAGGGCATCACGCACTGTCAGGGCATTTCCATCGGCATTCAAGACCTCGGCGTGCCTAGTGAATATGGACATGTCCGGGCCTATCGAGGCCTAGGCAAGATCTACAGGAGTAATGTTTCCGGCCTGCATATGGCGCAACGCGTCCGATAGTTCCGTTCTGAGGGCGCTGACAAACTCCCTGCATGCTACAACGGGGGCGTCAGGGGGACGGATCCGGTAGACCAGTATGATCGATGATGCCAGTGCATTCGTACTCAAGGCATTGGATCGTGCAGAACGTTCTGTCTGCATGGGCCACGTACCCACTATTTGAAATCCGGTATATACCAAGGCCGAAAGTATAGTAGGGTTTATGCGTAATCGACTAGAAAAATTTGTTCAACTAATAACATACTATGTAGTACGAAAGTACAAGGTCAGGTCTACTAATGCATTATACCTGAAATTTCAAAACGAATAACACATTCGGGCATGAATCCTGAATCAGCCTGAGTGTGTACTTCTGGAGCGGTTTTGGAAAGGTATTAAAATCTAAGAAAGATGGACGGATGTATTGACGGTAGCGGATCTTATGCTTGGTAGTGTGATCTTGCCGAGGAGTGAGTCGCCGCAGGCAATCTCCAAGCTAGCAGAGTTTGAGTGGTTCCACAAGATTGACACCGATAATGATCTGATTACCCCCGAGGTGGATGACCTGCTTCTCAGGGCTCAAAAGACCTGGCAGGACATTGACGAGGTGGTAAAGGGGCTCGGAATCCCGCCGACGGTGGGAATCCTTGAGATTCTGTTCAAGGGTACAGTAATCAAGAAGAAGGATTACGAGGTCGGTGAGATCGAGGACATGGTCACGGATCTAGAAAGGCAGGCCCCCACAATTATCAAGAAACCGGCAAAACTGCTAGCAGATGATGCAGATACAAGGCGCGGCCTAGAAGAGTATACCACCCTCAAGGATGCGCTAAGAGTCGTCAAGCGGCTAAAGGTCGACCTGTCCGGATTCGGCCTGATGAGATATTTCTATACCAACCTGTTTGTAATCAACAAGCAGGATTACGAGGAGATCAAAAGGACGTTAGATGATATTACACTGTACAAGTACGACCTAGATGGCAAAGAATACTCTGCCGTCTTGGTAATTTCAACGACCGAAGACTCTGAAAAGGTCCTAAAGGTGATGCGCAGCTTTAATGCAAATCCCTTTGTCATTCCGGAGGGAATGCCGCAGGTCCCAAGCGAGGCATACGCGCTAACAGAGTCAAAGATAAAGGAGTTGTCGGCCAAGAAAAAATCGATCTCAAAGGAGATCCGGGAAACGGTCAAAAAGGCAAGGAGGGACATACTGGCAATCCATGAAACGGCCATGGTTGCAAAGGATGTGCTAGAGTCCGTCAGAAAACCAGGCGGAACCAAGAACTTTGCAGTAATTCAGGGGTATATTCCAAAATCCATGGAGGGAAAATTCAAAAAGGTTGCTGGTAAGTGGACCGTTGTCTCCGAGGAAATCACCGATCCAAAGTTGCTAAAAGACGCGCCCACGTTGTTTGAGAACAAGCGGTTTGTGAGGACGTTTGAGGTAATCACCCAGAGTCAGGGCATTCCAAGGAAGGGTGAGGCAGATCCTACCCCAATGATTGCCCTGATGTGGCCCATATTCTATGGTATAATGTTTGCCGACGTGGGTCACGGACTCTTGCTCATGGGAATGGGGCTGTTGTTCAAGGTAAAGGGGCAGGGCATCCTCTCAAGATGGGGGATGCTCATTGCAATCTCCGGTGCGGCGTCGGCAATAGCAGGCGTAGGAGCCGGGGAGGCGTTTGGATATCACATTGATCACCTACAACCGTTCGAGGCGCTTCTAGAAGAGGGCGGGCCGTTGCATGCGGTCAGCTGGCTGGTCGGAATGATTAGTGTTGCAGAGCTGACATTTGACCAGGTCATTGACATACTCAAGGTATCCTTGTTCCTTGGAATAATTCACCTTGTCTGGGCCATGATTTTGAGAATCAGGGTCCTGCTAAAACACGGACACAGGTTTGTAGCATTTACGGAGGCAGTTCCAAACATCACGCTGTATGGCGGGATTGTAGTCATCATGATGTGTGCCATCGGTTCAAACTATGATGTAATGAACATGTATTCGCAAGTGCATCAGGAGGACGTCCCGTGGGTTACAATGTTCCTTGGCGACTGGGCAAAGGTCTGGATCATCACAAGAATCGCAGTGGTCATCGTGCTGGCATCAATGGTTCTTATGATGGTTGGCGGTATAATGCATGCAAAAAAGCATCCCGAGGAAGGGGGTAGCGCTGCAAACGTAGTCATGGAGGTCCTGTTAGGCAAGACCGTGGAGAGTCTGGCGCATACAATCAGCTATGCGCGCCTTGGAATCATGCTGCTTGTGCACGCGGCACTATTGCTCACAGTGAATAATGCGTACGGATCGCTTGGAGGTATTGAATCCCCCGGCGCATGGGCGATGATCATAGGAGGAAACCTAGGAATCATGATGATTGAGGGGTTGATCGTATACATCCAGTCACTTAGGCTGCACCTGTATGAGTTCTTTACAAAGTGGTACTCGGGCGGGGCGCGTCCGTTCAGACAGATCCGGCCGGAACTGATTTACAACCAGTTTCGCTGGAAGGTCAAAGACTAGAATTATCCGCATTCCATATCATGTTAAGATAGATTCTGTGGCCGGAACTATCGGTCAACGGGCAGTCCGGGAAGGTTCCCCCACTCGCCCCAGGATCCCAGATATACCCTGACGTTGGTAAACCCTATTTTCCCAAGTGCCAGAAACGAGTTGGCTGCCCGATACGCGCCGTGACAATAGGTTACAATCTCGGCATCTTTTGGAATACGATACAGCTCCTCAAGCCCGGCATCATCCTTGAATGTCCCGTCTGCGTTGAGGTTCTTGCTCCAGTCAATGTTGATTGACTTTGGAATATGGCCGGAATTTGCGGCCCTGACTAGACTGCCATCATACTCGTCCTGAGATCTGGCATCGATTATGGTAAGGCGGTCCAGATTATCCGCGACATACTTGAATCCCGCTAGGATGTCGGGATTTATCTTTCCGGCAAACTCGCGAGGTGAAAAGCCGTTGGGCCTAGTCTCAATAGGCAGGTCTTGCGCCTTCCATTTTTTGAGCCCGCCGTCCAGCATGAATGCATCATGGTGTGAGAGGTACTCGGACAGCCAGACCCCGCGTGCGGCCAGCATGCCAGAGACATCATCATAAAATACCGCCTTTTTTGACGCATCAATTCCTGCAAAGGACAGCAGCTGCCTTGTCTGCTCGTTGAACGCCTCAATCCCTCGAGGAGTGGTGTCAAGCCAGTGGAATGCAAACAGATCCAAATTGACAGCACCCGGTAGGTGCCCCGCAGAATACTCTTTGAACGACCTGCCGTCGATCAGGACAAGGTTTGGATCGTCTAGAAGATCCTCAAGAGCCATGGATGAGATTAGCACGTCCCTTCTGAGGTCCTAGTACGTATATTGCTTTAGTGTCAAGAAAATAAAAAGGAAAAGGAGGTGTGATTTCTATTCGTTTACGTATGCTCTTTCGCCGTGTTGTGCAAGATCAAGGCCAATCTCTTCTTCTTTCGGAGTAACCCTGATACCACCAGGCCAAACTGCATCCATTACCTTGAGTATTACGATTGTAATACCAAACGCATAGCCTATTGAGATGGCAACTGCTATGATACTAAGACCCTGTGTCTCATATCCCTCCGGTGTGCCAGTCCATGCGCCAATACCGTCGCCGGTATCCCAGATGTGTGGACTTGCAAGCGTTCCAGTCAAGATTGCTCCCGTGAGACCGCCCATTCCATGTACTCCCCATACATCGAGTGCGTCGTCCCATTTGCGCGAGTTCTTGAATGCAACAGCTCCGTAACAGACCGTGCCTGCTGCTATGCCCATGATAATGGCGGCCATTGGTCCAACCCAGCCGGAAGCCGGCGTGATTGTAACGAGACCTGCGACAGCGCCGGTTGCGGCGCCAACGATACTTGGCTTGCCAGTATGAGCCCAGCTCATCAGCACCCAAGTAACGACAGCCATACCTGTAGCGATATTAGTTACCACCCAAGCACTAACAGTGATTCCGTCTACCATTACTTCACTACCCGCGTTGAAGCCAAACCATCCAAACCATAGAATGGCTGCTCCCAACACAACCATTGGAATGTTGTGTGGTTCCATTGGAACTTTGCCATAACCGAGTCTTCGGCCAAGCAACAAAGCCCCTGCCAACGCAGAGAATCCTGAAGAAATGTGTACGACAGTACCGCCTGCAAAGTCAAGCGCGCCAGATGGACTAAGATTTGGATCTAGATCCAGCTGTGCTATCAATCCGCCTCCCCATACCCAGTGGGCAATTGGATCGTAGACGAATGTCCCCCATAAGAGGACAAAGATGACTAGAGCGCTGAACTTTATTCTGTCAATTAGTCCACCAACAATCAGTATTGGCGTAATAATTGCGAATGTGCCTTGGAATGCCATGAATAGTTGATGTGGAACAGTGCCTGGCCAGTCTTGACTACAGATCTCATCTTCGTGGAAGACCTGCATCTGATATGCGGCAGACCACGTATCAGTACAAGGACCTGCAGCTCCAAGTGGAGCATAGTGGGATACTTGGTTAAGTCCCGCGTATTGGAGACTACCCATGTAAATATTTCCCGCTTCATTGTCGTTGGGGCCAAAGGCTAGCGAATATCCAAAGACAACCCATTGTACGGCCATCAGACCCATGACAACAAAGCACATGCCAATAACGTTTACAACGTTCTTTGATCGTGCTAGGCCGCCATAGAAGAATGCCACACCAGGACTCATGAAGAGTACGAGTGATGTTGCGGTAAGCATCCATGCTGTATCTCCTGTATCAATTCTACAGGGGAGCATGTTTCCTTCGCCATCATCAAACCAACACTCGTTTGGATTGCCGGTGTAAATTCCGCTAGTTCCCATAACATATCCGTCCATTCCGTCGGTAACCTGTTGTGCAAATGCCTGAGACATTGCACCGGTTGCAGTAACGGCTACGGTTGCCACAAGTAATAGAGCATACTTGTGGTTTCGAGAATTCATTGATCAAAGCAAATTTTAAAATTATATAAGGTTAGAGATATTAGAATCAGATAAAACATAAATTCTCATATATGAGTAAATCAAGATAGTATTATAAAATGAATAAATCATGTTACAGTGGCGATATATATGGCTAAGACTCCAAGACTTGCAATCTTTGATACATTTAAGACGAAAGCGGATCAGCTGACCGGTGAGGCAACGAGACAGAGGGCCATCATTTCAATCCTGGCATCAGGCAGCCGCCCCGTGGAAAACACTAGGACGTCAATTGCCAAGACAATAGCAGAAAGGAACCGGATTCCCTGGAAGAACATCTATTCTGGAATCTTTAGGGATTTTGATGAGGTTCTGATTCCGCTAGGGCTAGTCAGGGAGGAGGGAAGGCTGCCAATAAAACGCGGTCCAAGGGCACTGCAGGAGCAAGGCGTCCCATACTACTGGCTGACCACACGGGGCAGGATCGTGGCGCTTTCATTTGATTCAGGAAAGAGGGAAGAGATCCTCAAAAAGCTCTCCAAGGGCAACAAGAATGACGAGCAGATCAAGGTCATGGTAAGATTAAGCAAGTTTATTCCAAAATTCGTATTTTTAATATTTGAGTACTATGTAAGGGGGTACTGTAATTCAAGGATCAAGGATTTAGTTCCGTTTTCGGCCGACAATATATTGCGATCCCAGACGGGCACACTAGAGGTATACAGGGAGCTGCTGACGGGATTCTCAAAGATGGGCAAGGACGACAGGCAGATGCTTGCAGGCTTTTTGGACTCTACTATGCGATTCAACAAACATTAAAATCGCCTGCCGCTTGAGATCGGCTGAATGGGAAAAAACGTCTATGCCTCCGTGAAATCATACAGCCAGCGCGGAAAGCTGTTAACGGGGAGCGACCTGCAGACACTGGCAGAATCAAGAAATTTAGAAGAGTTGATCACTAGGATTAAAAATACAATTTATTCTGACGCGGTTGCAAAACTAGCCAAGCCATACTCCTCACAGCAGATTGAAAATGCCTTAAGAAGCCGCCTAGCCGATGTACAGTACGGCATTGCCAAGACGGCAGGGGACTCGGCAATCCTAGACGCGTATTATCTCAAGCATATAATTTCAAACCTCAAATTAATACTAAAGGGCAAGGTTCTTGGAAAGACCCAGGAGGAGATTGAACCGCTTCTAAACCTTCATGCCGAGGAGCTAATCAAGCAAAGGGATGTCATCATCAAGGCTCTAGTATCAAAGGACTTGGAAGAGACGGTGGCAAGTCTGAATTCCGTCTCCATGGGAGAAGATGTGGCAAAGGCAGTTGCAATATACAACGAGAAGAACAGCCTGCAGATCTTTGACACGTATTTTGACAAAATTCTGTACGGACACTTGGGTCGCGCAATCAGGAGTAGCAAGGACAGGGATGTCATCAAGTTAGTTGGAATGGATATTGATTTTTACAACATACTAAGCACCATAAGGGGAAAATTCTGGGGACTAGACGAGCAACAGATTCAAGATTTGATCGTCACGACCACCCCGTCCGCGCCAATGGAGCTGCTTTCAAGGATGATGGGGGCCGCGTCCGTAAGGGACGCGTTCGGTGAGCTTGCAACCACGCGTTACAAGGAGATCATCCCGCAGACGGAAAATGAGCTAGACGCACTAGCCGAGTTTGAGCGCGCCTTTGAGATGAAGATCTACCGTGCGGCAAATAGATCCTTTTCAAAGATGTTTAGCTTTGCAACAATCATTGCAATTACCAAACTCAACTCCTATGAGGTCAGGAATTTGGCGGCAGTTGCGTTTGCAGTCGAGCAGGGTATCGCAGCCGAGACTACCATGTCAAAGCTGATCATCAAGGAATAGTGTATTGTAGTGATACGATTACCGGGTAAAAAAAGCGAGATCTCAACGCAGACAGTGCTAAACACCGTATGGGTAAGCGCCTTTATGGCCATGATTTTCGCCCTTCCACCCCTGGGAATCTTTCTCGGGATTTACTTTGGAACAGGGAACTTGATTGCAGGGGCCGTTGTAGGATTTGGCATCCATTTTATCATACTGGCGTTTGCAGGAAGAATCTCAAGGTTTCTGACTCGTGCAATGAGCTAACCTATAAAGAGCCCGTGGCAAGGTAGATTTGCCATGATGGGGGATAGGGACTTTAGAACGGTCATCACGTCGGCAGTCGACGCCATTGGCAAAGAGCTGGACGTCAAAATAGATCCAAATGACACAAAGACCATACACCTGCATGAGGTGGTCAGGTGCCTGAGGCGCTCCTATTATGACAGGACGGACTCCAAAGAGATCAAGCGCTCTGGCTTTAATGAGCTGCTAAGCGGCCTGTTGCAAAAGTACGGTTATGGTAGCGAGTCAGAGGATTTTGAGAATGACGGGATAAGACTCAGGGGCAGGGCAGACATGATTGTAGATGATGTAATAATACTGTTCAGATCCGCCGCCCAGGTCCCATCGAACCCGAGGGCCGGTGACGTGTTGTTTCTCAATGCGTGCCTCTGGATATACAAAAAGTTTGACGGCGTCATTGTATACATATCAGGGGACAGGCAGGAGGCCCTGTTCTCGGTTACCCGCAACAAGAAGATGTTTGAGGAGACGATAAGGCGCGTCAGGGTACTCAATGATCTTCTTGAAGAAAAAAAGGTCCCAATCTTGGAGCCCTCGATTGAATGCGAGGAGTGCCAGTATTATGAGAGATGTTTTATGAAGGAGAGGGTTGGAAAAACGTTCAATCTCAAGGAAATGATTGGCATGGATTCTAAGGATGATTAGAAAAAGATTGAAGGATAAGATTTCCTTTTAATCTAATGGTTCTGGGTGTCCCTTGCCTCGCAATGCAAAGCAGACTACTGCGAGTGCAATTGATACGCCTATTGCTGAGCCAAATGCGGCCATTGATGCTTCTGCCATTTGAAGTTAAGGGACAAGCAGATCATATATAATTTTGTTAAACTTTTTTATTTGAAAATAAATAATCATGATTTTAGAATTTTATGATATAATAGGCTAGTCAAATTCAAAGGTAAAGTTTTGCTCCGCGCCCGCAGTCATTGAGCTTAGGTTAAAGAACCCCTCGCCGGTAACTCGCCAATCCGGCTCGCCCACAGAGAGGTTTTCCCAAAAGTCCGGCGCGCCGCCCGTATTCTTAAGCACTATTGTTTCAGACAGTGTCGTGTGGGAGCCAGCAAGAACGGTGTAAAAGTTCGAGCCCTCGACGAATCCCTCAAACCGGTCTCCAATCTGCCCCGCGTGGATCCTCAGATCGTCCTCGTAGATCTGATACTTGATAAATTGTAGTATTACGGAGCGTTGGTTGGGATTTGATATTTTAAAGCTGACATCAATGTAGGCTACATTATCATCGATTGAGGTCACCTCGAGCTTTTCTAGGGTGGTTGTCAGTGGCAGGATCGACGGGGGCGGGTTGTCCGGTGTTGCAAACAGGCCGCGATCAGATGAATCATTGATTATATTCTGTCCCGAGAATGCAATGACCCCAATTATGACTGCAACTATGGCTACTGCGGCCATGACAAAGATCCGTGGATTCAACAGGTATGATTACAGGGCTAGGCATCTTAAATGTTTAAGAATATAACAGCGCTCGTAAATTCATGACCATTACACGCCGCTAGACTTGCCACCATGTCTGCATACAACATCTAATTTTTGCAACACTATTATCGATTAAAACGTGCGGCATAATGTCGCGTTATACATGTCATGCAAAGTGTCGAGCTTTTGAAATTTCAGGTATATGCCTCAGTCGGCCTAACCTTGTAAACCTTCACTATCTATATGATTAAATTAGAACACGACTGTTTGACTCGGCATATAACTACCGGATGCAGTCAAACTGAGGCAAAAAAATTAAAGATCCAAGGATTTTATCAACGTCCTGAGATCGGTCGAGTCGTTTCCATAGACCGACAGCCGGACACCCTCGTCAAGGTAGGCAATCGTGAGATATTCGCCATTCAGGCCGGAATCAGCATAGACGGGGTTGGAGTTTCTAGTCATGAAGATCGGTGTATTGTCCAAAGTCCTAGCTTCTAAGTTGTCAATTTTTTCATAGTCGAAGACGATCACGCCTTTTCTGACCAGATCCTGAACAGAGTCGTCGTTGGTAATGGTTTCTCGTACTCCTGGGATCGCATAGAACAGGGTGGTCTCGCCGTAGAAGACGTCCCACTTGACTGATATCAGGCTGTGGCCGCCTGCAAGCTCCGTTGCATACCCCGAATTCTGCGCCGATCCGGCAAAGACGGCGCCATCTAGCACATTGGCGCTGGGCAACGTGGGCACGGGGAGATAAGAAAAGTTGGGGATTTCCTCCCTTTGCATTGCATTCTCGCCTAGCATTGTACCAACTAGCACGCCCAAGGCGGCCACTGCGAGAAGAGCCAACCTTAATCGCACGACGGATCATCCCTAGAATGGTCCCCTGTCATGGATACCACTTTCTGCATAATTTTATGCACACTTTCCACCCCCAATTATCCGTTGTTTTCTAGGTTCGGCGCCACTGCGGTCGACCTGACACTGCTGCCACAGCTCGAGGAACTCCGACGGCGTCATGTATCCAAGCGATGAGTGTATCCTCTCGTTGTGATAATCGTCAAAGGCCATGCGCATGGCCTCCCGCGCGTCCTCGAGGCTCTCGAACTCGCGCGGCCACACGTACTCCCTCTTGAGGGTCTTGTGGAACGACTCGATGTGCCCGTTTCTGCTCCGGCGTGTTGACGTAGATATATTCCAGTAATATCCCAAGTGAGGCCATCGACGCCCGAAAGTCCCGGTTGATGTACTGGGAGCCGTTGTCAACCCGCAGCGTCAGGCCCGGGATCGGCGGCTTGGCATCTGCCACCGCGTTGTTTATACCCATTATGGCCTCGTGCCGGGTGGCCCTATCAGACAGGACGAACGACACCCACTGCCTGCTGAATACGTCCACCACGTTAGTAGCACTAGCCATCGGTTCTGTACCATGTGTATGACATGTCCGACTCCCAGAACTGGTTCGGTCCGTTGGGCTCCGGTACCTTCCTGTTTGACCTGATGATCTCCTTTTTCGTGCGTGCGGGCTCGCTCCATCCCAGCTTCCTGAACGCGCGCCGCACCGCCTTCCGGTTCACCGGACGGTTCAGTTCCCGGGACACCTGCGCCGCCATGCGCCGCGCGCCGTACGATATCCTCTGCGGCGCGATTCCTTACACCATGTCCAGCACCTCAGGGTCCGGGTGCATGTCCCTCGGACTCGGCTTGTAGTACCACGTCTTCTTGGACACCCCGCACAGCCGGAGGGACCTGTTGAGTCCGATCACGTCGCGCATCATCGCAGCCGCGTTCATTCTCTGCTGCCCTCCAGTGTTTTTTTAGGGTCGCGTTTGCCACAGCGTACTCCCTGATGATCCTCTTGAGGCTCGACACCTCCCTACTATGCCTCGGCTCCCGCCTGCCCGCGTCGACTCCTTCAGACGAGCTGCGTCCGACTTTTAGGAACCTTTCCTTCTAGGCGTATACGGTCCGCGGAGCCAAGTTGTGCCGGCGGCTCAGCTCCGCCACGCTAGTCTCCGGGTTGAACATCTAGAGCACTATGCGGACCTTTTTGTCCGGGGTGAATCTAGTTCTTTTATCCGTCATGTTGTGGTATGCATCCCGTTGTTAAAGTGTGCATCGACGATCGATCTCCTAGCGGGGCCCCCACTAGGTGACATGTAGAACATGCTACACCAATCTGCATCCAGATACGTAACACTCTGGTAGTTTTTCATGACACTTTATGCGCATTATTCCTATACGGGGATTAACCCCAGTCAGTAACTTCCGAAGCATACTATATTCAGAACGATTGGAGGGGGAAGATCTTGTTGCCAGTACTGCTTGTAAAGAAAATGTACTGTCAACCAGCATATGTTTCAATATCTTTAATCCTCCCTCAAATTGACCTATAAAATCACCACTTACTTGGCTTTTCATCTCCACCAGTGATATCTTCGCACCGTTATCCACCCATACAATGCAATCACAAACTTTCTCTTGGGAGCTCAAATTGCTCCCCATTATTTCATCACGTAGATCCTCGCCACAGTATATTCTAAATTGTTTCGGGATACGTACGCTACATTTGCGATTGGGATTTCCATGCCCTTTTTCGACGCATTTGTCCACTCTGGAGTTGAGTTGCTGATGTGCGCTAGGCATGGCTATTTCTCGTTTGTCTGACGCAATCTTGAAAGTTCCCGATACAGCTCAGCGTCAACGGTCAAAAATTCATCCTGTGGAATTCCTTCACTAGTTACGTCGATGCGTTTGATTCTATAATGCTTTTTGACAGATTCGAATTTATGTACGGCCACCATGTCTGGCGATAAACTCTCTTCAGCAAGTAACACATTGTTGAAATCGGCTTGGGATGCTTGTCCGGACATGATACAGTGACTTAGCTGTTCCAGAAAATATGGGCTGTGAGTAGTAAGTACAATGTACAATCCCAGATTGATCAACCGCACAATGAACTTGGCCAATTCGATTTGATTTTTTGGATGAAGGTTTGTTTCTGGTTCTTCCAATATCACCAAGTCGTTCTTCTTTGCAACAAATTTGAGGTACAGAAAAAACGCGGCCAAATCCTTGACAGATGATGCCGTCATGTGTAGCGGAAATTTATCTCGTGATTTTTGAAAGTGTATAATGCCACTCGAGTACGATTTTCTTCTAGCGACCTCTCCGCGCAGTATTGTTCTTTCTGCAGCATTGGCTACTGGTGCAAATATGCCTTGCTCGCCGGGTAGTGAATTTAATAATCGAAGATAGTCAGTTGCCACGGTAGGCATGCCTGGGTTGTAACGTTTTCTCTTGAGATGGTCAAGATAGTAATCCGTAAGCGGAGTGTATGCTAACATTAAACCCGCCCTTTCGGCTGGAAAATAGTACACATTGTAATCTTCATCGGGACTTTTCATTATGCGCCGCGTTAGCGCGTCATAAATTTCAAACAAACCGCCTTGAGGGGGCACACGAATAGATGTTGTTGCATCGCGCCCGTTGCCGTCATATGCATCGCGCCCTCCCCTGTCTTGCATGTCAAACAGCACTTTGATACTAGGCGTGATCATTCCCCGAACGTCCATCTTACTTGCCATAAGTTTGATCCGGATATTCTCATGCTTGCGAGTTCTAACATGTAGTGATGTAGAAGATTGTCCCTTTTGTATCAGATCCTTGTTCGGTACGCCAAAATTGTCTTGGAGCATGTGTTTCAAATCAGTTTTTGGATTTGCGAGCTTGTTTAGAATTTCAGTATAGATGATCTTATTTTTTCTATTTCGATGTTTTTTCTCTAATAATGTCGCTTCTTTTTTGATCTGCTCAAAATTTAACATTCCCTTTCTCAAATGAAATCGCGCATGTTCATAGTCTTGTTCTAACCTGCTCATAGTATACAAGAGTGTGGCGGCATGCGATTTGCCACACCCATTGGGCCCTACGAATATCGTGAGTGGTTTGAGATCTATCCTTCCTCCCAGAATCGGTCCAAAATACTTTATTTCAATAGACATCGTCCTTGCGTGCTGTATGTCATCTGTGTCATAGATGCTTTTTTTCATGCTCATGACTTGTAAAAGAAGTTAATTAACATAATGTATCGAAGTAGATATTGAGGAGTCGGGGAATCACGTCATTCCGACTCCTCATCATAATTCTATCTGACACAAACGTGATAACGTCAACCCGTGCCATCTTGTCTAACGACCTGACCTTGTACTACGAGTCCCCGCTCACATATTTATACAAAGACTCAGGATATGCATAGTACTCGGAATAAAGATCCGATAATTGCCGCAACATGCTTGGATCGGACACTTGGAACTAACGCTTGCAGTCTAATCGCCGCTGACGCCTGACGGTGCGTCCAAGACGGTATCCTGGCACGACCGTTCTGCGTCCTATTTTGAGCAGGTTGTCATGACGATTCCACTTTGCGTGTCAAAAAGTGATGTAGAGGGTATTGGTTATGACATACAACACCATACATCGACTAGTACTCGATGTTGAACTATTTAACACCCACACATGGCCGTTTCGCACCGAGGTGCGCGTTTTTTGAGGACGGCCCAACGCGTGGGCGCGGCAGAGGCGTTCCTGCCCGACGTCGCACTGCT
>CAZDQM010000034.1:0-8669 GCA_964507825.1 uncultured Nitrosopumilaceae archaeon
ATGCGGCGCGTCTCCCGCCTTTGCTCCCGTACGTCCAGAACTGCAATTATACGTGTCATTGCATGTCTACCTGCGTCCTTCATCTTATACATCGGGGTGACATGATTCCCCGACTCCTCAGTACGCCGCCGCTTTAGAAACATTGATTTAGAATAAAACTTTTCTTGCATCATGGTAGAAATTGATTCTAGCAAAACCGTGTTCCTGTTCACACACGGGCGAATGGATTTAAGGGAAAAGGCCGTTACCGCACTAAAAGCCAAAGGCTTTTCTGGTGATAAAATCGTCGATGCGGTTCCAACACGAGTGGGCGAGATCGGAGACTATATGGCAATGATGTGGATGCCGCCAAATCCGGATCATATCAAGATTCAGACAATCACCAAGATCGAAGAGGTGGAACCAGAGGGAATGACCGGACTTTGGAAGGGCGTCTCAAAGGATGACCTCTTCACGATAAACATGTAGGCATGGATTCAGAACCCGTCACATAATCCCTAGTCCGGAAGACTAGAAAACACCAAACAGGATGTAAAGATATCCTGCCGCATCATCAGCATCTAGTCATCATGCCAGTATGATACAATTAAGATCGATGTGATCGCTGTCCCATGAGTTATCCAAGATTATCATAAATACGACATCATACCGACGGCATAGACTCGACTTGCCGCCTGCATGCCAAAATGATATCAGCCAGACGAGTAGAGCCTAGTACCAAGTATATCCAGACACCCGTTACAACCAGACGCGTCCTAAAGATTCGATATGATCTTCTTGATGCGGGTCACCAGCTGGATCTTTTTTTCGATTTTAAGATCCGTCTCCAAGGTTACAAAAATCGTGCGTTTTGGCGTATAAACGACAAGCTGGCTCACATTCTCCCTCTCCACGTGAACATACCTTACCTTGCCCAAGGTCTTGTCAAATTCCCGCCTCATCCTCCGCCGTTCGGCAACCTGGCGGCAGAAATGCTCTTGTTCCCTTTGGGATTCAAGCGAGGTCTTGCCCTCCTTCATAATGCCCTCTATTATGTTGCCCCGTAGATCAATTATCCCCACAAAGCGCATCTTTGGGCTGAGGTTGATGATTTCGTTGACCAGATCCTGGTAGTCAATTTGCCTTTTTGTCATTATATAACATACGTAACTGGTGTTTATTTGGTTGTCGATCAGGGCTATCCCATGTAAAAACAAGCCACGGGTTCCAAATGCCTGCCAGATGCCATGCGTACCATTAGTGAATCTAGTAACACGCCTGCACCACACCCCGTCAGAATCACAGATCGGAGATCAGTGACACCACAAAGCCCCCGTATTCATCATCACGAAAGATTATAGTCTCGTGCCGAGCACGAATGATTGCAGCCCTCAAGGATTCAAGGTGGTAACACTCCCCTCCTTTGCCACGCCCTGAAAAGTAGAATCCTGCACACGAGCAGAATCCAAGATCCGGATCGGTCCAATACTCCCGGCCCCGTCCTACAACCGTCCACACGCGCCTGCCGCTTGGCTCAAAGACGTGCAGTTTTACCCGGTTTTGCATGATGGTCCTCCAAACCCTATCCTCCTCCCGCACAATAGATTAATCATGTAGCCGAGTATTATTTTTGATGGTCTCGACTAGGATCGTTCCTTCAAAGCCGGCCCTCATCATAGAGGATGAAAGAAAATATCTTGTGGTGACAGATCTACACATCGGCTTTGAATCACAACTAGTAGCAAACAACATGAACGTGGACAGGAATACGATAGCAGTCGAGGTCGCCTCGGAGATATCCCAGATAGTCAGGGACGAGGATATAGAGTCCCTCATATTATTAGGCGACATCAAGTCCGGCATCCGTTCAATATCAAGTATCGAATGGAACGACATACCAGTATTCTTTGATATCATAGGTGGACAGATAGACATCATGCTGGTTCCCGGAAACCATGATTCCGGTATTGAGAAGCTTGTTCCAGACAACGTTACGATGACCGGCCCGTCCGGCATGATACTGGGAGACACCCTGCTGACCCATGGCCATGCAATGCCGTCGGAGAATTTTTCACATGTTGAAAACATCATCATGGGGCACGTCCATCCGGTATTTTTTGACGAAGATTCTGTGTTAAACGGTCAGCGCGTCTGGATATCCGCAAGAGTGCAAAAGCGTGACCTGTTTCCGTCCGCAAAGAATACCATTGAGCTGCTCGTAATGCCGTCGTTTAACAGGTATTTTTACGCCGCGCACATGCAAAAATACAGGCGGTCGATCTCCCCGATAATACAAAGGATCAGATCGTTAGAGTCTGCAAAGATAATCACCCTAGACGGATCAATCATTGGTAACGAGGACGACCTAAGACGCGTAATCTAGTAGCGTGCATGCAGCCTAGTCATAGGAATGATACGGTTCTAGCGGCTGCCGAGTCGTCTTGTTGTACCGGAGCCAGTCCAGTGTCTTTACAAAGGACTCTGCTAGCTCTAGAGTCGTAAGCACAGGAATTCCCAACTCTAGCGCCCTGCGCCTGATCTGATACTCGTCATACAACATTCCCACATACTTTTCAAGAGTTGACGTGCTAGGTATGTTGATTATAAAGTCGATCTTCCTCTCGTGTAACAGATCCGATATGTTCGGCTTTCTCTCCGGTTCGCTTATCTTGTGTACGATTTTGATATCCCCCACCTTCTCCTCGAAAAACTCGGCAGTGTGCTCCGTTGCAAGTATCTTGAATCCAAGCCCCTTTAATGTCGCCACCGTGTGCAGTAATTTCTCCTTGTTTTCAGAGCCGCCAACAGTAATCAATGCCGTCCCGCTAGACGGCAGGTTGTACCCCACCGATGTCAGTCCCTTGGATAAAGCATCATAAAAGCTCGTACCAAAGCACGCGGCCTCCCCGGTCGACTGCATCTCCACCCCCAGAACAATATCGGCACCATCAAGCTGCATGAATGAAAACTGCGGCACCTTGATCCCGTGGTTGGGTATGCGCTTCCACGCATCATCCGGTATTTCCGGCAGACGCATTCCAAGTATAGCACGCGCCGCCAGATCAATCAGGTTGATTCGGACAAGCTTTGAGACAAACGGCATCGAACGCGATGCCCTAATATTCAGCTCTATAACATAGACCTGGTCATCATTTACCAGAAACTGCAGGTTAAACGGCCCGCGGACGTGAAATGTACGCGTGATCTTTTTAGTGTAATCCACGACGGTTTCGATGATCCTGTTGCTTAGGCGCCAGGGCGGAATGCACATCATGGCATCCCCGGAATGGACCCCGGCGCTGTCAATGTGCTCTATAACTGCCCCGATGATCACGTTTTCACCGTCAGATACGCCGTCCACGTCAATCTCAAGGGAGTCCAACATGAACTTGGATACCACCACGGGGTGATCAGGTGACAGGCTCGTGGCGTTCTGTACATACCTCTTGAGCTCGTCGGGGCTCCAGACCACCCTCATTGCGGCCCCGCTAAGCACGTATGATGGACGTACAAGGACCGGATACCCCACATCATGGGAGAACGACTTTACCTCCGCCATGGTGGAAAACGCCTTCCACGGCGGCTGCCTTATGTGTAGCTTGTCAAGCTCCCCGCTAAACGTGGATCTGTTTTCGGCCCGATCCACATCCCGTGCGGAGGTACCTAGAATCTCAATGCCCGCATCGGCCAGACTCGGGGACAGGTTGTTGGCAGTCTGCCCCCCCACACACGTGATGACGCCGCGCGATGATTCAAACTCGGCAATGTCCATGATCCTCTCATGAGTCAGCTCCTCAAAATACAGCCTGCTACAGATATCATAATCCGTCGAGACGGTCTCTGGGTTGCAGTTTACAACTATGATGTTCTTCTCCCCCCTGTCTTGCAGTGACCAAACCATGTTGACTGTTCCCCAGTCAAACTCCACACTGCTTCCAATCCTGTACGGGCCCGCTCCAAGGACTAGAATCCCCCTCTGATCCTCGGCGATCTCTATATCATGACTTGTTCCACCATAGGTCATGTACAGATAGTTGGTCCTTGCAGGCCACTCGGCGGCCAGCGTATCAATCTGCTTTACTACCGGTAAAATTCCCCTCTGCCTGCGCTGCTCGCGGATATCAGACGGGCTCCGGCCAGAGGCCCTTGCAATCTGATTATCAGAAAACCCGAGACGCTTTGACTCTTGCAATAGTGAGTCATTAATATCCTCCCCGCCTAGCCGCGCGCCGGCATCGACAATGTTGCGTATTTTTTCAATGAACCACGGATCTATCGCGGAGAGCCTAGATATTGTTCTGACCGACATTCCCATCCCAAGCGCGATTGCCACGTTATACAGGATGCCGTCATCCATATCGGAGAGACGGTTTTCAATCTCCTCAACCGTACAGGAACCGCCCCCGTTCCGGTTGAGAATCAGCCCGTCATTTCCGACATCTAGCATGCGTACGGCCTTTTGGAGTGACTCCTCAAAGCTCCTGCCCACTGCCATTACCTCCCCGACGGACTTCATCGTGGGACCCAGCTTTCGATTTACATGATCAAACTTGCTAAAATCCCACCGCGGATGCTTGCACACTATATAGTCCAGCGAGGGTTCAAAGCACGCGGTAGTAGACTTTGTGATGCGGTTTTCCAGCTCTGGTAGCAGGTATCCCAGTCCGATCTTTGCAGACATGTACGCCAGAGGATATCCTGTCGCCTTGCTTGCAAGCGCAGACGATCGTGAGAGTCTCGGATTGATCTCTATCGCAACATACCTGTCCGAATCCGGATCCATTGCATACTGTATGTTGCATTCGCCTACAATTCCGACGTGTTCTGTCGCGCGCAGTGCGGCAGAGCGCAGCATGTGGTATTCATGGTTGTCGATGGTCTGCGACGGAGCCACCACGATATTATCGCCGGTATGAGCGCGCATTGAAAGGACGTTCTCCATGTTGCACACGATTATATTGTTGCCTCCATAGTCGCGCATGACCTCATATTCAATCTGCTTCCAGTGCCCGATATACTCCTCTACTAGCACCTGCCCTACCAATGATGCATTGATTCCCCTCTCGACGATCTCGTACAGTTCTATCTCGTTATGAGCAACGCCGCCACCCTTGCCGCCTAGCGTATATGCGACGCGTATTATTACAGGATAGGCGAGCTCTTCTGCCACCTTTTTTGCATCCTCAAAATTGCCGACGGTCTTGCTGCGCAACACGGGCACGTCGCACTCTGTCATGGAATCCTTGAAGAGCTGCCGGTCCTCGGTCCTCTGAATGCCGTCAACCTGCGTTCCCAAGACACGTATTCCGTACTTTTTGAGGACGGCGCTTTGATCTAGCTTGACGCCGCAGTTCAGGGCCGTCTGGCCGCCGTATGCAAGCATCAGGCCGTCTGGGCGCTCTTTTTCAATTATGGACTCGACGTAATCTGGTGTTACCGGGACCATGTATACCCGGTCTGCAAACCGGGTGTCAGTTTGTATAGTGGCAACATTGGGATTGATCAGTATGCTTTTTATGCCATCCTCGTGAATCGCCTTGAGGCATTGGCTTCCCGAATAGTCAAACTCTCCTGCCTCGCCAATCTTTATCGCCCCGCTGCCAAGCACTAGGATTCGGTCTATGGACTCATTCCTTGGCAGAAGGATTCGCCTCCACTAATTCCTTGAGTTTTTCAAAAATGAATCTACAGTCATACGGTCCGGGTGCGGCTTCGGGGTGGAACTGGACAGCGATGGTCCGGCGGTTCTTGTGCCGTATTCCCTCCACGGTTCCATCATCCGCATTTGTAAACCACAGGTCAAAGTCCGACTCTCCTAGCGAGTCCGGATCAATGCAATAGCCGTGGTTCTGGCTTGTCACATAGACCTGGTTCGTGTCTAGGTTGATGCACGGCTTGTTCTGTCCACGGTGCCCGTACTTTAGCTTGTACGTCTTGGCATTTCCGGCAAGCCCGATTATTTGCGCTCCTAGGCATATTCCCAGAACTGGAACGTCCCTCTCCATCAGCTCCCTTGCCGTCTCAATCGTACGCGTACAGTGCTCAGGGTCCCCAGGTCCGTTGCTTATCACGACGGCCCTTGGATTGTATGATAAAATGTCAGATGCCGGTGTGTCCCACGGGACCTTGATTGCGCGATACCCAATATCCAGTATGTTGCGCAGGATTGCATTCTTTGCGCCGGTATCCACTACGACGACAGACTCGGGCAGGTTACCGTATTCCTTGACGGATTTTGTAGATACTGTATCCATGAACCGTTCAGAGCCGTACCTGACGGCATCTGCAAGCTCCGTCATTACTGCCTTTTCATCAACGGGTTCATCAGATACCACAAGCGCACCCATCATCACCCCTTGTGAGCGGAGTTTTTTGGCAAGCATCCTAGTGTCGATTCCGGAAATGCCCGGAACCCCCTCGTTGTACAGCCACTCGTCAAGTGTCATCGACAGGTTCCAGTGGCTGGCAGTCAGCGAGAGTTCGTGCACCACCAGACCTCGTACCTGAATCCTGTCTGATTCAAATGATTTTGATATCCCGTTACCGTCCATTCCGGATGGATCCGGAACCCCGTAATTTCCCACAAGCGGATATGTCAGTGTAAGAATCTGGCCGCTGTATGACGGATCGGTAAGCGTCTCGGCATATCCCACCATGCCGGTATTAAATACAACCTCGCCAAAAACCGTGCCAGGATGCCCGAATCCCGTACCCTCAAAGACGGTACCATCATCAAGGATCATCTTTGCAAACTTGCCTGCATGTGCTGATTTCTTTGTAGTTATTGTAACCCTCGTGAACTGATTTTGATTTGAGATTTAAATTTTATGAAGTGTCGGGAATATTCCATAGTCCTGAAATCAGTTCGCTATTTAAGATGCAATCTAGACACAATATAGTGAGTCAGGGAATCATGTCTGAGGAGTCAGGGAATCATGTCACCTCGACGTATAAGAGGTATTGCGTATCTTCAGGCAGGACGCTCCTCGAGTCGATCCTTGACAGGGGCGGATGGGACGTCATCAAGAACGCCGGTGACGTGTAGTACTCGCTTGTAAACCCGGACGGCTCGCGGTATTCGGTATTTGACGACGTTGTGATGTAGATGCCGGCTCCGCCCGCCCTGACCCTGCCGCCACCGACCCAAATGCCACCATTAATGTATCGGTGTACTCCATCCCAGCGGCAACCGCGCCCGCTTACTTTACCGTCCTCATCCCTGCTGCCCATGTAATCATTCCATCCGGTAAAATCGCCTCCCGAGACCATGCCTGTGACCTCGCGACAGGCTCGGACATCTGTTGCGCATGACATCCTCTCATAATTCTGTCTGGCGCAAACGAGATGATGTCAACCCATGCCACCCTGTCTTACTACCTGACCTTGTGCCAACCCAAATCCCGAATCTCTTAGTTCTTGAATAACCATGTCAACCTCGCTTTGACTCATGATGTTCTTGTCCCTGATCATTATCAACAACCCAATCAGTCCCGTGAAACAAATACCCAGATCTGCTGCCGCGTTTCTAGCACTTCGATCGTCCAAAACGCAGTATGCTTTTTCACCATCATTTCTTAGCTTTTGATATGACAACATAACATCACATTCTCCCAATCCCAAATTAGGAGCATCATCTTGAAATCGCTCCCTTCTTCTATCGAATTTTTTTCTAGGATTTGTATCTTGTTTTTACTGATCACTTCTTGTGCAAATTGATCAAGTATCTCACGTCTCATAATTGGCTGGACTCCGCTAGAATTAGAATGCGTACTTTCAACTCTGTTTCCTAATTGCGCCCATAGATGTAACCTAATTGAATATTTTTTTGCATCAGTCGGATATTTTTCATATTGAGTCAAATGTGCATGACACTATACCACATCGACAACCAAGATGATGAGACAAAGATGTCAAGCACAGGGTATACTTGCAGAATACGGACAAGTATGACGCGGCGGCGCGGCCCGTCCGCTAGGGAGGAGACTGCACGTGAGCCAGATACATGACGCCGCTGTGACCAAGACTGACAATGAAAAGTACGTCAAACGCGGCGCAAATCTGATCATGGAATATGATCCAAAGTGGGAGGACGACACAAGGCGCGCAAACAAGGGCAAGGTCGGCGCCCCGTACCAGTATGCAGATAGGCTTATCATGATGGCCGCCGGTATCAGGGTCGCGCTGGGGGTCTTGTACAGGCAGATCCATGGAATGGTTGGCAAAATGCTACGCGGGTACAACACGCCCGCGTTCAGCCCAGATGTACAAGCGAATCAACAAGCTTAACACGGACATCCGCCGCGGCCGCGTTGACCACCACAGAGTACTCCCTGCGTCCTGGCTCACCGTTAGAATGCCTGCCCGGATGCCTCGGAAGGTAAAATATGTCGCCAATTTTACTATCCTTGAACTTTTTCCATATGCGTTGCACGTGCCTGACGCACGCGCCCAGCTGATTTGCAATCACCGAGTTGTGCATACCCTTTCTCCTTTCACGTACAATGTACCGCGCGTCCAGCGTATCGAACTTGCGTATTGGCCTTTTTCCTCTTTGAAGCGCCCTTTGCACTATGCGGCGCGTCTCCCGCCTTTGCTCCCGTACGTCCAGAACTGCAATTATACGTGTCATTGCATGTCTACCTGCGTCCTTCATCTTATACATCGGGGTGACATGATTCCCCGACTCCTCA
>CAZDQM010000035.1:0-1718 GCA_964507825.1 uncultured Nitrosopumilaceae archaeon
TATAAAGGTGATGGGCAACATATTCACATGCATCACCACGTGGAAGGGGCGCGGGCTAGATCATCTGACGGAGATGGCAAAATACATCGGATAGTAAGCCAAACTACCTCTAATGGTGAGCCAAACTACGTGAATTCATACTTCGGATTAATACCGCCTGCATCAGAGATGACTGGCAAAAACAGCAACCCTGCATCAATGATATCAGGTACGCAAACTGAAACATATGATGCAAGATTACTTTTTGTAACTCATATGTGATTTGGCATTTTCAATTATGCTATGGCAGGTTCTACATCCTCTCAAAATTTACCGTTTCAGGGAAATTTAACCGATCAGAGCAGGTCCTTCAGGCCATCCATGTATTCGTCCTCAGAGTCCGGACCGTCACATGACGGCGCACCGATTCCTTCACTGATGTTCCAAAGGCATTTCCGGACGTGGTCTGCCAAAATCGTATTTGGAGACTCTAGTATTGTACCCAGATCATTTATGCATGTGGATATCGATGACTTCATTCTGTAATTCAAGAGCCGTCTGTCGGCTGCACCAAGTCCGGATGGCGAGTGCACCACCCTCCTCCTTTTTGTAGAGTTGATTATCTTTACCATAATGTATTCTATTGGCGTTGCTAATAACCTAGGCACCACCCCGTATATTTATGACGTGCACGGACATTCGTACGGCATTCCAAGGGCGGCTGATGATATCGTGATGGGGGCTCCGCTAGAAAAAGACCGATCGGCAATGCACACTTTAACAACGGGAGGCATATCGCGGCATGACAGGTAAAAGAACCAGAAGGTGGTGCGGTGCGTGTTCAAGAGACTGGGATGGAGCGAGCCTGCACGCACGAAAAAGGAGATCATCAGGTCAAACAAGAAGATCCCGGAGCCCGGCGGACGAACCAGTTCTAGGAGTCGGACATGTCTTACATATGGTGCGGAACCGACGGCTGATGCTACAACGTGGTGGACGTGTTCAGCGGGCAGTGGGTGTAGTTCGTTCTGTCCAACAGGGCCTCCCTACTCTCTGGTGTGGACCCCGCCTCTGCCATAGTTTGCCAATCTAAATCCGCTATGGATCTGGATCCTGACTGGCTTGATCCTGCCCTCAAGCTTGCGCCACTCATTCCAAATCTTTCTGACGCGCCACCGTTGGATTGGAATGGTTCTTTGACATGTTGTTGCTTGACAAATGCCTATGATTGAGGATGTAGTTCGAATGATATTCCGTCGTAAAAAAACTACCTTTGTATGGATTCGTGCCTGTAATCATGTCTGGAGCTTCCAAAGCCGACTGAGTCTCTGCGCCCAAAGCCCCCTAGGATCGGCGGAGCCGACCAAGCCAACAGAATGGATAGATCTGGGTTCTGGGCGGAGCCCGAGGCAGGCCGTCGGACATGCCAGAGATGCCTCTTGTTCTGGGCTGGCTGACGGCGGTAAGGCCGCGGATGCCTCGTGGAGCTTTCTCCAAGAATGAAAATGAAAGATATCTGATGCTTGGATGTACCTATAGCGACGCTCGTAAATTCATGTACAATTTATTCTTGTACGCGCCGCTAAACTTGTCACCAACCCTACAAATTTCATCAGGAATAGTACAAGCTGCATACAACATCTAATTTTTGCAACAATATAATCGATTAAAACATGCGGCACAAAATCGCGGCATGCTTCGCATGCCGCGCAAATAGGAAAAGTAAAAAATTTGTTCTG
>CAZDQM010000036.1:0-5413 GCA_964507825.1 uncultured Nitrosopumilaceae archaeon
TGACTGGTACATCACGCAGCCGATAGTCAATCCTTGACTTGAATCGTTTTGCCAACTATACTTTGTTGGGTGGTGATTTTTGTTAAGTTGTGGGGTTTGTTTTCTTTAAGTATCTAACTAAAAACTGTTAGTTTTGAGGCAAAAATCAGAGTATGATATCACCATCTAATTTATCGGTACTAATACAAATTCGTGATATGTACACGATTACCATCATGATGATTTATTGTCAAAACTTGTCAGAGTCACTCCTGCGCCGCCCATAATGTGTAGCACAGTCTATAATATTACTACGATAATCCATACTGTACGCACAGTCATGGTCCGTGGTCCGGTAGATTCACCGTGCAATGAGGCGCCACCACATACCAGAATATATTTGGCATCTAGGATGAATTTACTTATGGGAACTAGAGTTCCATCTAATGCCGAATTACGGAAAGCATTCTTGCGCATACTGACAAGGGGGAGTAAGAATAACACATACAAGTTCGCTCTAGCCCGGGCCCTGCTCGAGCACTGTAGAAAACAGGCAGATTATGGATCAGATTCCAGCATCAGGGATCACGTGACATATGACTATCTTGCAGAATCCTTTGTAAAGTATTACTGGCATCAAGAGTCCTTATTCAGAATAAAACAGAGCTTTAGTACAAAAAGTATGCCTTATGCAGTGCAAATCATACAGGAAAAGTTTGGAAACGATCCCGCCAAGACATTCAAGGATGTCAACAGGAAGGCCAAGGAGGCGGCAGAAGAGAGTATGATGAAGAAGGTGTTTGGAAACGAAAACAGTGGCACGTCCCAGGTCGTGCCTAGGTTCCAAAATATCAGGGGGCTCAGCAGTGAGGATGCAAGCATATTCTACACTTACAGCGACAAGGAAAAGATAATCCATCTCAAAGATGGAGTCTCTACGTTTTTGAGTAGCCATTACGACGTGCTACTAAAGGCCGTCTTGGTAGAGTGGACGCGATATCTTGAAAAAATAAACACCATGCCCAAGCTAGTCTCAAAGATAGAGAATGCCAACGCGAAGAGAGGTAGTCTTGCCAAGTACCGCACCATGTTCAAGGACTCCACCCACTGTTTTTACTGCTGTGCCAGACTAGAGAGAAATTACATAAACGTCGACCATTTTATACCGTGGTCCTACATGTTTGACGACGATCCTTGGAATCTGGTTCTATGCTGCCAGAATTGCAACCTACAAAAGAGCGACTCACTTGTACAGCCAAAGTTTACAGAGTGTCTGATTGATAGAAACCACAGCTATTATGATCGACTCAGGGAAATGAGACAATCGCTTGATCTTCTCGATACGGGAAAAGGTTGGCCCACAGAGATACACCGCAACTATAACAGCTGCAAAGAGTCCGGATTCATAGTAAAATGTCTATAAAATAATTCCATTTTCACTGATCCGATTCTTGTATAGATATCATACTTGGAGAAATTTATCCATCCCAAAAGACACCTAAATTTAAGCGATTTTTGTCGGAAAATTTTTTCCTAAAGTCAGAACCAAATCTGCCGCAAAAAAATAAAGCATGGATCAATACATCATATTCATGAGACTCTCATTTAGCCTAGGATCACTGCTTGGCATCCAAGACGTCCAAAACTGCATAGCAGAACTGGCAAAAAAGGAACCAGATACAATCTGGATTCCAGAGACGTGGGGCGTGGAAAACTTTTCAATGTTATCGGCGGTCGCAGCGCAAACCCGCACGGCAAGAATAGGTTCATCAATAATCAACATCTATTCGCGCAGTCCCTCTCTGATTGCAATGGGCGCGGTTACCATAGATACCATATCGCGTGGAAGGTTCATCATAGGACTTGGAACTAGCAGTATTCCAATAGTGGAGGACCTGCACGGCCATACATTTGATAGTCCCGTGCAAAGAATGAGAGAGTATGTAGACATAATCCGGCTTGCCACGTCCGGGCAACGCATCAATTACGAGGGGAAATTCTTCAAGCTACGCAACTTTTCACTACTGATAAAACCGTTCAGGCCCAAGATCCCAATATACATGGCAGCAGTAAACCAAAAGATGATCAATCTGGCATGGGAGGAGGCTGACGGTATAATCCTTTACCTGCGCCCAAAGTCCGAGATGAAAAAGACCATAGAGACCATGCAGGCAAAAAGAAAGATAGAGGTGACATGCCAGGTAATCACCGCGGTCTCAGAGGATGCCGAGCGCGCCATTCTCCGCGCAAAAAAGACGCTGGCGTTTTACATAGCAGTAGGCAAAATATACCAAGAGTTTCTAGCCGCAAACGGCTACCGAGAAGAGACCGCATCCATTACGGAAGAGTATAAAAAATCAGGCCTAAAAAATATACACGATTTCGTTACCGACTCCATGATACATGATATTGCAGTATGCGGGACACCAGAGGATGCAAGAAAACAGATTACATCACTAGAGTCACTCGGCATAGATTTACCCATAATACAATTCAACCCAGTAGGTGATGTAACGGACTCTTTTAAGATTGTGCAAAAAACGTTTTCAGGGACATGATAAACAGAGTATGCATATCGGCAGTCGGGTGCACGGACTTTACAAGAGAGTCCCTGCCCGTAGATACAGTAATGTTTGACGCGGTAAAATCACTATTCCAAAGCAACCACAACATAAGCAGGGATCAAATAGATGCCGTACTCATATCCACCAACGATAACTCAAAATATCTCGGGGCAGTCGTGTCAGAGTCCGTCGGGATTCAGCCCAAGACAACCCACAGTATAGAAAGCATGTGCAGTTCCGGCACAAGCGCAATCGCGTCTGCCTATGCATACATAGCATCAGGACTCTCAGATATTGTACTAGTCGTGGGAGGAGACCGTTATGATGGGCCGGGCCACGTACTAGAGTGGGACGAGTCAAGAGGCAGCTTCAGGCACCCCATATTCTGGGCGTCGCTGTTTACAAGGTCGTACAAGGACGCCTTTGGTATAAGGGACGAGGATCTAGCATCAATCCCGGCAAAGAACCATCGCAACGCGCAGGACAACCCCAACGCCATATCACGAAATCAATACAGCATAAGCGACGTGCTCGAATCAAGGGCCGTCACAGACGATCTGCGCCTCTTAGAGTGTTCCCGGCCGTCGACGGGTGGCGCCGCCCTGCTGATGACATCAGAGCAGGCAGCCAGACACATTACAGATATACCTGTCTGGATTACCGGGATCGGTCAGAGAACCGTCTCGGCAAGATTAGCACGAACGGGCGGCTTTACAAGCATGCAGTCCACTCTGGACGCGTCTAGGCAGGCGCTGATGATGGCCGGGATCGGTCCCAAAGATATAGACGTAGCCGAGGTCCATGACGCGTTTGCAGTATGCGAGGCGCTGGCTCTGGAGGATATCGGCTTTGCAGAAAGGGGCCGCGGCGCGTCGTTTGCCCGGTACCTGTACGATACCGGAGACAAAAAAATAAACCCGCGCGGCGGACTGATCGGGGCAGGACATCCCCCCGGAGCAACCGGAGTCGCCCAGACAGTCGAGATTGCAAGCCAGCTGCAAAACAACGCAGGCAAACGTCAGGCAGACTCGCCAAAAAACGGCCTAGTCCACAACATGTCGGCGGCCGCCACATCCTCAACGGTACTGGTGATGTCAAACTGAATCCCATTCTCCAAATCTCAAAATGCGCGTCATGCAATACCGTAACGTGGCCGCAGCGCCAGTATTGCGGCACATGCTTTGAAAAAACAAAAACCGTCGACGCGTCATCTAGAGGCAAAATTATCGGCTTTTCCAAAAAGGACGGAATCTACTTTTGCATGACCGAGTTTGACGGCATCAGGCTACTATGCTCCCTTGATTCCAATAAAACGCCTCGTATAGGGCAGACGGCGCTGCTTTTAAGCCACAAAAAGACGAAACAGGGCTACATCTTTGAGATAGGGCTGGTGTAAGGTATTGTATAATAACCATCCATATACTAGATGCGGGGATTTTTTCTTCAAATCATGGCCGCGTTATCCGTATACGTTCAGGAGACAGAAGAGATGAGTACATCGATACGCAACAAAAGGATTGCAAGAACAAGGCGCCAGCGCGGATACACGTGGGAGGATACGCTAGTAAAGCGATTCAATGGAGTCGATTCTTGGAAGGGATTCCGCCTCGGCTCCCCAAGCGTGGCCCTGCCCGATATTCTAGCGGTAAGCAATAAGAACAGCACCATCTATACTATAGAGGCCAAGTCCGGAACCGGCACCACGCTGCAGGTTCCAGCCGACCAGGTCGAAAAGTGCAGGAAATGGACAGATACCTTCACGGTATATCAGAGACGACACGTCATCCTAGCATTCAAGTTCCTTTCAAAGAAACGGATCGGAACAGGCCAGTACGAGAGGCGCCAGCTCAGGGAGTTCTTCAAGGTGTGGGGTCCATATACAACGCCAGTTGACTGTGTGTGCACGTATGACGGGAATACCTATTCCATAAAGAACGGCACGAGGCGCAGGCTAGTCCTAAAAGATATACAAATGCCGTTTAAATCAAGGTACTAGAATACCGATCCTTTTTTAATGAATGCAGGTAAACGGTATGGCATGGCAGATGCAGGCAAGGCGCTCGGATTTGTAAATCCCGAAAAAGGGCCCAAGCATTACATCCGAAGATACCTAAACGAGTCCGAGTATAGGGATTGGTTCCACCGTAATTATCCAGATTACACAATATACCGGGGAATCGGCATATCCGAAGACGAGTTCAGGAGTATAGTAGACGAATTAACCATCCAGGATACATCAGGGCAGGGAGCCGACATGCCAAAAGAAGGTCCAGGTAAACAGGACTCCCAAAGGCACGCGGCCCAGGATGATACAGGCAGTCAAGATACAAGTGATCAGGACAGTTTGACTAGGCTAAAAGAGCTAGCAGAAAGGATCAAGCAGGAGGAGGATACAGAGTCCCTCACGGTAGGAAACGCCGAAGAGGCGCGTCCAAGGGGGGAGGATCTTGCAAGAACCGTCTTTGACTCTTATTCAGACGAGAGTACGAGCTATGATCGGCGCACGTTTGAAGAGTTTGTAGATGAGAGGATTCTAGTCAGCAGAGACTTGTTTGGAAAAAAGGAGATGAAGATCAAGATTCTGGAGGTCTCCGATGAGATCCAAGAGTCAAAGATCCGGTGGAAGTTCGGTGACCGTGTAAAGGTAAACAAAATTCTAATCACCATAAAGCATCTAGATTCCATGAAGGTCGAAGAGGGAGAATTTGACATAGAGGCCATAGAAAAAGAGCTTGCAGAAAAACGCCACTATTCGTCGACGAATCGCTGGATTCCTGCCGCAGATATCAAAAACGGCTATATTGTAAATTCAAAGCATACGGCGCTGATCAGCGACGCCGTGGCGCTAGATTATATAATATTCTAAATAT
>CAZDQM010000037.1:0-4745 GCA_964507825.1 uncultured Nitrosopumilaceae archaeon
TATGCAGGCGAATTAGGGCGAATAAAAAGTGTCGTGCATACAGAATCGAGAATAAAGATACTCTGTAGGCATTGCCAAAAGATATCAACTGAATATAAAATAGACACTCAGAACACATTCGGGCATGAATCCCGAATCAACTTAGGTGTGTACTAGCGCGACATGTACGCGCAGATTATGCTATATCATGTATAATCACCGGCAAAAATTTCCACGCAAACGCAATACATGTATTGAGCAACTTTGGATCAGAGAATTTTTTCCGACTGCGCATAAGATCATGCATACTGCAGTCCCCATAGTGCAAAAAATCCATCTCTGTCTCTGCCGTGAGAGATACAATCTGCAGGGCCAACTTACGGATATACTGTAATGACCGGAACGAGAGATTCCTTTTAAATATGGACAGACCTCCTTCCAGCATACATGCAGGAGAATCCCAGTACCGACGCGCTGTTGAGGACCGTACGGTGGCAGGACAACCGCGTGATAATGATAGATCAGACCCGGCTTCCCGGCGAGCTTGTATCAGTCGAATATGAAAACCACATGCAGGTTGCCGAGGCCATCAAGAACCTAGTCGTTCGTGGCGCCCCTGCAATAGGTGTATCTGGTGCGTTTGGCCTTGCGCTAGCTGCGCTGAATAGTGGCGCCACAACTAGGAACGAGCTGCTTGCGGACATGCAGGATGCAAGACGCATACTTTACGAGACCCGGCCCACCGCGGTAAACCTTGCCTGGGGACTGGACCGCATAATGCGGGTCGCCGGCGAGGGTGACTCACTCGACTCGATAAGGGAGTCCGTCGTCAAGGAGGCACGGAGGATGGCTGACGAGGATGTGCAGATCAACCGGGCTATGGGAAGGCACGGCGCCGTGCTGTTTGGGGATCATGATACCGTGATGACGCATTGCAACGCGGGCGCGCTTGCCACTGTTGCATACGGTACAGCGCTTGGTGTGATCCGCGCCGTTCGGGACAGTGGAAAAAACGTCAAAGTGATTGCGACGGAGACACGGCCGGTCCAGCAAGGCTCTAGGCTTACGGCGTTTGAGTTAAAACATGACGGCTTTGACGTGAGCCTGATTCCTGATACCGCGGTTGGATATTCGATGGCAAACGGGATGGTCGATCGCGTGGTGGTCGGCGCGGACAGGATACTTGGGACGGGGCACGTGTTCAACAAGATCGGGACATACCAGGTGGCCGTCATGGCAAAGAGGCACGGTGTCCCGTTTTATGTTGCGGCCCCACTGTCCACATTTGACATGAAAAGCAGTCCGGATGATGTAACCATAGAGATGAGACGGGACTCTGAGGTGACCGAACTCGGAGGCCGGAGGACTGCGCCCGACGGCATAGGGGTCATAAACCCCGCATTTGACATGACGCCGCCCGAGCTTATTACGGGGATAATTACCGAGGCCGGGGTGGCTACAAGCCCGTTTGAGGAGGGCATAAGGAAGCTCTTTGACGGTAGACAGACGTCCTGATGGGTATCGGACGTTTGGATTTTGTGCCGTCCTGACGCGTCATCAGGGTGCCCGGATGATATTAGGACTCTTCTGACTCGTTTGTTGTCATTAGCCGCGGCGATTCCTCTATCCTGTTTGGCACTGGTATTTCACCCTGTACCGCGCTTACCTCTGCTAGTTTTTCGGCTGACGGCATCACGCGGGAATCCCACGAGGCTACACTGTCGTTGTACTTTTTAATGACACCAATCAGCTCTTTACCTGTCTTGTCGTAATGCCTTGCAAACGTATTCAACCTCTCGTGTAGCGTGGATGCGACATCTGATATCTCCTTGACAGAGTCGGTCATTTTTTTCTGCTTCCACATCAGGTCTATTGCATTTAAGAGCAGTATCAGGATTGCAGGGGTGACTAGCACCACCCTTTTTTCGAGCGCATATTCACTTAGCTTGCTATCGCGCTCGACTGCCGGTAGAAACACGTGTTCTGGCATTACCATTACAGTATAATCAAGGGACTGGTGAAAGTCGCGATAATACTCTTTTTTGGACAGGTTGTTTATGTGTGATTTTACCGCCTTTACATGCTCGTCAAGCGCCTTTACTCTTTCTGCTTCTCCGTCCGCGTCAAACGCGCTCTCGAGCGCGTCCTGTGGCGATTTGGAATCGATTACAATGTTGCGCTGATCGGAGAGGTGCACCACAAAGTCCGGTCTGCCGGTGTCGGCAACCACCTGAACATCATAATGGATACCTTTTTCAAAACCGGCGGTTTGGAGGATCTGCTCTATCCTCATCTCGGCAAAGCTTCCGCGTTTTTGGGAGCTAGAGAGGATGTTTGAGATTCGGCCCGTTTGCTTTGCTAACTCCTCATACAGGCTACGGTTGCTGACATTCGATCTTTCCATCGTCTCTATGCGGTTGCGGAGATCCTCGACGGCCTTGAGCATGGGCTCGGTTGCCTCCGTCTTAAACGAGGCGCTCTGCTCCCTTGCGATGTCGTGTGAGACGCTTTTGAATATGTCGCGCAGTCCTGACGGATCGATGGATCTCTTCCGCGCGGCATACATGATGATGGCGCCTATGATGATGCCGGCAATTAGACTCGCGCTAGCAATTATAATCTCGTTTAACACCATGCTGTGACTGGTTGGTTTGTAATTAAACTATATGATGGGACGCCGGGCGGGGCAGGTCGCATGTGGGTCATGGGTATGATAAAGAATTGTATGATATACCGGCCTGATCGCCTGAAATTCGGCCCGTATTACTACATGATTTAATGGTTAACGTATAACGTTTTTATTGTTTTTAGAACCGCACTAGGGCATGAGTAATGTAACACAGGAGGCTGTCCGAGCATCCCTAGAACAATGCATGGATCCCGAGGTCCCGCTGAACATAGTGGAGATGGGCCTGATTTACGGTATAGATGTAAACGGTACAAACGATGTCAACATCAAGATGACGATGACTACACAGGGCTGTCCGTTGCACGAGACACTAGTACAGGATGTGACGCGGTACGCTAAAAAAGTGCAGGGAGTCAACGATGTCAACGTTGAGATTGTATGGGACCCGCCGTGGACAATGGACAAGATGACTGATACCGCAAAGGAAAAGCTCAAGAATATGGGTGCGGGACTGACTGCAACTCCGGCGCCGATAAACTACGAGACTGCAATGCCGCAGGGCGTTGGAAAGCTGGTACAGCAGGATGATGGCTCCATGGTGCTTGCAAACGAACATGAACAGGGCTTTATGGTAAACCAGGCAATCGTCGATTTTTGGAAGTCTTGTAACGGGGAGCGGCGAATCACCAATCTAGTGGACCTGTTTGCCCAGCAGACCGGCTTGCAGAGAAACCAGGTTGAAAAGGAAGTAATGCAGCTTGTACAGCAGTTGCGTGACGGCGGCCTCTTGGTAATTTCAGGCAGTCCGGATGCACCAAACGTTGACTTTAAGAAATAGTCTGTGGTAACATTCGTACTGTTCTACAAGTGACGTCTTTGTCATCTGTCTGTTTGTGGATATGGTTCCATGGCTAGATTTTTTGAGATATGTCAAGCATGGGCCTAGCGCGTGTTATGCAGTATCTATGTTGGAACACTAAAAGACGTATCTTGAATTCGCGCCGTCAAAGTTTATCGTTGTCCCCGACAGGTACTTTATCTGGTTTTTTACTATACTGCTGACAAGGCTACCGATCTCTTGTGGCTCACCAAGCCTTCCCATGGGTAACGTCTTTTCATACTTGGCTATGTCATCTATTAGCTCCCTTGTCCTGTCGGTGTTGATCGGGCCCGGCGCGATGTTGATGCAGCTTATTTCGCGCCCTGCATAATCCCTGCTTAATATCTTGAACACCTCTGTAAGCGCGGCCCTATACGCACATGATATTACTAGGCGGGGATCCGGCTCTTTAATCACCGCGGAGCTGATCAGGAATATGTATCCGCCGTCCCCAATCCTGATGTTTTGCAGGAAGGTTACAAGCCCTAAGAAGAGCTGGTTGTGATACTTTTCCCAATCATCCTTTGAGACATCCATGAACCTCTTGGGCGGCGGCCCCCCTGTATTGAGTACTAGGACATCGACCTGGCCGCTGGACTTGCAGAACCGGACCACGTTTTCTATATTGCCAGTGTCTAAATCGGTGCGGGATGTCGCACGTACATCGAGTCCTATATCGCGCAACGAGTCGGCAATCGCCCGCCCTATTCCGCGCGAACCTCCTAGTACAATCGCCGCGCCCGCATCATTGTTCCGGCGCTCTCGCAAGTTAAATCTCCTTGATTTCAGAAATGCTTCCCTGGATCGAATCCATTCGAATTACGGCCCTTTTTTTATCCCATCCTAGCGCCACGTACCAGTCTCCAGCGTCCTCGTGATACTTTGTCTCGAGCGTGACGATCTTTTCGGGTTCCGTATCATACTTTTTTGCAATGCTAGATACTGCCAGCGCCACCGCGTCTTTTTCGGATTCAAGGCGCCTCTTGATCAATCCTATTCCTGGACTCATGATACGGCGCTGTCGCATTTGCTAATATAGCTTTCCAAAAACAATCCTACTTCCGGTCCGAGGATCTTGTACCGGCGCGCCGCGCGAGGAACATGGGGAGAGTCCTACCGCTACTTTACCCTTATAGTGACAGGATTGGACACGGCGGTGTTCCCGCCAAAGTCCCCGACGCTAACCGTAAAGGTGTGGTTCCCGGATCTCAGGAACCCCTTCTCGCCCCCGTCGTTGCCAAATATCGGGTTGCCGCC
>CAZDQM010000038.1:0-18052 GCA_964507825.1 uncultured Nitrosopumilaceae archaeon
AGGATACCATGGCATGGATGGGCAACCTGTTCTCGTGCGTTTCGACATGGAAAAACCGCGGACTCGACTACCTCCAAGAGATTGCAAGGTACGTCTAGACGGCACAAATCAGGTTAACACTTACCCTGAGTGCAATCCCGAAATTAGTTCGCCTCCCACTTGACATCGTACGCCTCCCCTGGCTGCGCATCTATGACGGTGGTCCACCTGGTGGCATTTTACGTACAAATGCTTTGGCGGGTGCCTCCAGGGGGTTCCGTAAAGCGACATGTGGGGCCGGACGTGGTTCCACCAATGCACAAGCTCAATGTATGTCTGAAAACCACTTTTGCTTGCGTTGTATCTCCACATGGAATCGCTTCAGCTTGCCGTTTGTCTGGGGGCGGCTGACGCGTGCAAGTATGTGTCTTATCTCCCACCTGACTAGCTCCTGCTCAAACTCGGATGCCCCCTTTTTCTTATGCTCGGACCCGCCGGCATGGAACCGACTGCCACGGTCAGTCAGGATTGACGCCGGCCTGCCGCGCTTCTTCATGGCAGCGTGCAGCACCTCTATTGCGTGCCTGCACGTGGCATCGGCAAACACGCCATATCCGGTTATGAGCCGTGAGGTATCGTCCTGATATGCCATGGGCCACCTGCCATCATCCGGGAGTTTATAGTCGGTGTACCGCAAAGAGCTGGAGTGCGTGCGTTCATATCGCACCCACTTGCGCCTGCGCGGCTTTTTTGGCTGTCTTGCGGCCATCCCCCCGTCCCTCGTTATCCTGTGTATGGCATTGTGATGTGTATGGATCCCGCGCAGGTCCGGCGCCTTCTAGATTCCCACGGCGCCTGTTCGGTATTGTCCAAAGCATCCTGATACCAGCGTGCGCATCCTGTCGGTGATGGCCGTCGACGGCCTGCCGGGCTCCCCGAGAGCCGGAATCTTTCCTGTAGCGGGATGCCCGGCATACGACTTTTGGATCCATCGCCCGCACACCTTCATCTCCAGTGCTATCTCGCCCGTACTTCTGCTCAAGTTCCTTCTGCCGTATGATGTATTTCACCTTGATGGGATCAAGCTCTGCCATGATCCTGTGCTGCCTTCCCCTATTCCAAACGTGTCGTTTGCCAAGCTTACGTCTTAAATAGCGAACTGATTTCAGGACAAGAGATCAAAAATTTTAGGCGTAAAAGTTCAAGTTATATAACATACTTTGTATCAACATTTAATTTCCATGCGTTCAACTAAACCGCATGAGCATACTGTCCGTCTCCGGCGTCGGCAAGCACTTTGGTGGGCATGTAGTGCTTGAAAATATAGACATGGAAATAGAGGCAGGCAAGATATACCAACTAATAGGACCAAATGGTTGCGGCAAGACCACACTAATTAATGTCATATCTGGTTTACTGAGTCCTGATGGAGGCAAGGTAATCTTTGATGGAAAAGACATTACACACATGGGACTCTTTGACACATTCAAAACCGGACTGGTACGTACCTGGCAGATACCACAGCCATTCGTGAATTTGACTACCATGGAGAACTTTTTGGTCTCATCTGATGTAAACTCTGGAGAGTCTTTTCTTGGAGCTCTAAAGCAGGGGTGGAGAAAGGATGAAAAAAAGATAATTGATGGCGCCTCCCAAGTCATGGAGATGGTGAGTCTCTTAGACAAGAGACACGTCCAAAGTCAGCATCTTAGTGGCGGGCAGCAAAAACTGCTGGAGCTTGGACGAGCAATGATGTCTGATGCTAAAATGATACTGATGGATGAGCCCATCGCGGGTGTGAATCCCACCCTGGCTCACGAGATATTTGAAAAGATCTCGCAGATATGCCAAGATCAAAAGATCACATTTCTAATTATCGAGCACCGACTAGACATATCACTCCAATATGTGGAGCATGTATTTGTCATGAATCGTGGGGAGATAATTGTAGAGGGTGACCCCGATAGTGTGGTAAAGCACCCCAAAGTGGTGGAGACTTATCTGGGTGAGTAGATGGATTCGATGGTCCAAGTCAGCGAGCTTGCAGCAGGATACTCAAACAGTCACATACTATTTGGTGTGGACTTTGAGGCAAAAGAAAATGCCATAACTGTGATTGTGGGGCCCAATGGCAGCGGCAAGAGCACACTACTCAAAAGTATATTTGGTTTGTGTACCGTATATTCGGGCCAGATAAATTTCCGTACCAAATCCCTTGTTGGTCTGGTTCCGCATGAGGTGGCACGAGAAAAGATTGCATATCTGCCCCAAGTAAATAATGTATTTGCAAATCTTACCATCAGGGAGAACCTCATCATGGCAGGTTACCTGATAGATTCAGCTGAGCTTGCAAAAAGGATACCAGATATCTTTGAGACGTTTCCCGCACTAAAAAAACATGAAAAATCTAAAGCATCAACTCTTAGTGGGGGGCAGCGACAGATGCTTGCCATGGCAATGGCACTGCTTCGGAGCCCCACACTGATGCTGTTTGATGAGCCTACTGCAAGTCTGTCACCCAAGCTTGCGGCAGAAGTAGTCGACAAGATAAAGCAGCTTCGGGACGAGTTTGGAATTACTGTAATTTTGGTGGAGCAGAATGTAAAGCGCGCACTCAAGTTCAGTGATTATGTGTATCTGCTTGCAGGCGGCAAGAACGTATTTGATGGTACGCCGGACGAGCTACTGGCGCATCCAGAGCTTGGTAGATTGTATCTGGGCGTCACTTAGTGTGTGGCTTTTTGTTATGGTCTCTTAGGATTGCCGCCTTTTGATATGTCTCGGGATATTGATCATAACCGTATGTGGACAATCTGGGTTTTTCTAAGGCAAATTCAAGCCGTCCCCCATTCACAATTACATTATCCGTGTGATGACACATGTTTATCTTTTTTATGATCTCCTATATGTCTGAAAGATTGGGTTATGTCATTGTAACAGATCGACTTTATGAGGTAGACCAAATGAGATATAATTGTCAGGATTGTTGGTTCAAGCAAAATAGATGGACACAACGATATCACATGAACCAATAACTTCACATGTTTTTGTGGATATGTGCGGTTTGTAGATATCTATGCGGCCGCGAGTGGCATTTTTAACACGGGCACCCGCTTTTCAGGCATCGACATGCTCCTGACTTTGCCATCAGGATAATCCTTGATGGTCTTGACGGGGTTTACGCCGTATACTTTACATGGGGCATGGACGCTTGACATTACCCCGGTAGAGCGAATGCCGTTTTCAGATCTGCTGCCGCAGCTGTTCTTGCGCGCCGCAGCTATTGGGCGTGTTGCCCTTTAATTATAGTTGTTGTGATGTCTTATCATTTTCTCTGATACATGTGAACAGATGCGAGCCTTCCCTATTCAATCGTTTGGCGTACCGCGTGCAGTCCTTGTCATCATATGATATGGATATGTGCACATTTAATTTAGATTCTAATTGGTCCGCAAGACGTGTCATCGGGGTTCCCGTGTACATTGTAATGACGGTAATTGGGATGCTGTACAGTTCTGCCCAGAATGCTGCAAACTCTGTACTCTTGTTCATTTTTTTAGTGGGTATGGATCCCTGTAATGGTGTGGGGTGTACCTGGTGTTTTACGCCCACATTATTTCATGCATGCCAAGAGTCAGTGCATAACATTCCTTCAAAATCTTGCAGAACATATTCTGCAACCATGCTTCTACGAAAAGGCGACAAACGACATGCCATGATGTCTTTTGTGGCAAACACCCACATGCCCAATATCGCATACCGTCAAGGTACCGGCCGGTCTCGTCACCATGAACTAGTCGAGATATGATCAGATCTGCAAGCAACTCATCATATACGGGCTCAAAGAGCTTGGCGACTATTATGGTGGATGAGTTGATGAATCTGCCATGTAGCATGTGTATGATGGATTGAATCTTGTCAAAGGATGATACAATTTGCCCGAGTATCATCTTTGACGTCATGTCAGTTCCAGAATGCTCGTTTAACGATATGTGTGAAATAGGCGCGCCATATTACAAATGGCATGTCTTGCAGTATAGTCACTTGACATCCCACTTTGTGACTGCCCATTTGCCATCCCTTGCATCCTCTGCGGTTCTTTCGTATTTATTGAATGACTCTGGAAGTAGGCCGCAGCATCCGGGACGGTATTTTATGTCGACAATAACATGCTCTGTTGTGCGGCAAATTAGCCGACATGTCACCGGGCCTTGTCGGCTGTAGTTAGTTCAGATTTTATAGTCCTTCAACTATTTTACATTGTAGCTTCTGGGATTTCTTTGAGTTGCGTGCTTTGTTGCCTCTAGTTGTAGCAATTCTGTTTCCAACCGTTTATTTTTTGTCCTTCTGCTCACTCACATTGTCCTTCTGCTCAATTCTTTTGTTGAAGAATGTCGTAATCTTTGTAACATCAGGATTGTCCAATCTATATCTGTGTTCTCAACTATGTATTATTTTATATCTGCTGATCCTTATGCGTTCTTATTTCCGTATACAAGTGACTTTCACAGGTGCGAGCTGTTACCTTTTTTGTAATTACTACGCATAATGAATACATGAAAATAGATCAGAAGAATGGTAACACTGCCCATGAAAAACCTCCCAGGCGAGTGATTGCCTGTCGTGAACACCACTGTACCGTGCTGTGTTTGGCAGTTTTTCGGTTCCTACAATCTGCTGAAAAAGCCGGAAGTTGCCGCAATTTTAGGTACAAAGGCACACCACAATTCAAATTATATTGTTATATAATAAATACCGATAATCAACCGCAATGAATGCGCGAAACACAAAAACAATCTTGCTTGCTTTTTTTGTGGCCGCACTGATTGTATCACTTAGTGGAGCAAACATTGTTTTTGGTGAATTCTCAGAAGCTGGGACACAAGCGCTAGATACAACTGTCACATATATTCAATCATTGATCGAAAAAAAGTCAACGCCGGAATCAGTGGGGCAAAAAATGTACGATGTTATGAACAAATCGATCTACTGGTTAGTAAAAGACTATGATGTTGAAATCGCAAAGATGGGCAACCCCCTGCAACCTAATATACATCAGATGAATGCCACCACAGCAGCTACTGATGATCTAATCAAAAAAATGGAACAATACAAGCAGTGCGGGTGTATCGTTCCTCCTCTCTAGGTTGTGGCACCGGGCTCCGTTGGGAGTGCAAACACCGTCCGCATTTGGCGGAACAACACCCGCATCAGGTACAAGATAGCACACCAGCGCAATAGGAAAAGAATCCGGACTATTGAAGAGTAGATGTGACTCTCAATTAGCCATATTTCATTAAACATATCCCAAAAGATCCAAATAGCATGCCAGCTAAGCATGTTTCATGTCTGTGTATGAAAGATTAGCAAAAAATCCCGCACTATTCCAGTCCCTTGTGGGTATTTCCGTCGAGGAATGTGATGTCTATATTATGAAAAGCAGCTCGATCTCCAACAACAGATTAAATTCCATTTACTCTTGAACCTGCATGCTGATAGGCACAAGTTGGACACTAAAGTTCGAGTCAAGAACGACTCGCGAAATACAGTAGTGGGCCCAAAGGGGCCCGACACGGCAGCTGGAGCGGGCCAATAATGACGGCAGAAAGCGATTGGAACGCTTCCAATATTCCATCCACCTATTTTTTTACCAATTTTTGAGGTGCAGCTCGGGAGTGGGCGCATACATCCAAATGTTGATTGGGATATGGAGCGGGCCGGGCATGGATGCATGCATACTGAGGCCTAGTTGTGAGTGCCATTAAACCGTGACGCCCAGCCTTCACCATCTCCTGCCCCGCAAGATATTCCTTTCAAGGAATAGTTCTGTGAAGTTGATAAGACGGGCTTAAATACGCGCAAGTCACTGCTAAAATGTGCGATTCCATCTCCAGACAACTCCTTTTGAGAACAAGCTGGGAATGATCCGTGCTGGAAAGCACAATCCGTTCTCCAACTCTCTCGGAGATCGATTAAACATGATGGTACAAAGGGAGCGTGTGGCCCCCAGACGTATGGCGAGACATGGGATCTGGACTGATTCCATTGCCATAAGGCAGTTTGAGTCGGGGGAAGACGGTGGCCTTCGGGATAAATGGCAGGATGGTGCTTGTTGAGTGAATGTTGACTGCATATTCCGCAACGTAGATGCGATAAACAAAGTCGGCATGAAGCTGCCTATGCTGTTTGCGATAGCCGAGGCCGAATCCAAGCGGGGCGGCAGGACGGGTATGGAAGTAGGAGTAACGCGGGAGCGCATACTTGTCTCTATGCTCCGACACTACTTTGGAAGGGATTCCGTGGAGACGGACATACCGACGACCGAGCCGGAGGCAGACGCCGTTGTGTCGGAGCAGCGCGTGTCAATCAAGACCGTAACGCAGCAAGGAATCCAGTTTTCAGGCGCCAACGTCAAGATCGTCTGGACAGTGGACTCGGAAAGCCTTGATGCATTCGTCAGGTCGTACTCCCCCTCTGCTGACATCCTGCTCTCCTGCATAGCGTGGGGGCACAGGAACCGTGGACTGTTCCACATACCGCTTTCGGCGCAGCTCCAGGTACAGGCAGAGCTTGGAAACGACCGCTACATAAAGAGACACAGGCCGGGAACCAACCCAAGGGGTGCGGAGTACTCAAAGGCGGCAATGCTCGGCCTGGTTGACCACCGCGATACCTCGTCAATGGAGATACAGTGGATCAGGCCTACCGAAACCATCGACATTTACGAGCGGTGGGACAGTTACTGGAACGCCTGAAGCGTGGACAGCCTATTCTTGGCTATCTTGACGTATTCCTTGCTGGAATCTACCAGCAGGTAGCGGCGGGAAGACTCGACTGCCGCAACTCCGGTACTGCCGGAGCCGCAGAACGGGTCAAACACCACGTCGCCCTCGAACGTATAGAGTTGGATGCAGCGTCTGGGAAGCTCCACCGGGAAAGGCGCCGGATGGCCGACCTTCTTGGCGCTCTCCGGCCCGAACTTCCATACGCTCTTGGTGCACTCAAGGAACTGATCCTTCGTTATGGTGGAGTTGCCCTTGCCTCTCCCAAAGCGGCCCTTGTTGAAGATCAGTATGTATTCGTGTGTGTCCCTGAGCGTCGGGTTTGACGCAGAGCACCAGCTTCCCCACGCCGTGGACGAGCCGGCGCCTGCCCCCTTCTCCCATATCACCTCGCCCCTCATGTTGAAACCGTTGCCAAGCATCGATTGTATGATCATGGCATGGTACGGAACGTATGGCTTTCTGCCGACGTTTGCTATGTTTATGCAGGCGCGGCCGCCATCCACAAGGAGGCGATATGTCTCGGCGAACACATCGTCAAGCATGGCCATATATTCATCAGCCATGAGGTCCTCGTCGTAATCCTTCCCCACGTTGTAGGGTGGGGAGGTAACCATGAGGTGCACGCTAGAGTCGGGGATCTTGGCAAGCTTTCTGCTGTCCGCGCACAGGACTGTGTTGGCGAATCTGCCAATGTCGTTCTCGGGCTGCTCCTCGGAATTGGTGTCCATGTTGCCAAACATGCGTCTAGAATAGAACTTGCTGGAGTCATAGCCCACCCTGCTAGTGGTGCCGAAGCTGCTCATGGATGCCAACTTACACATCTCCGATTGTCGGTGTTATAACAATTTTCAGTTCTCCGTCTATGATCTTCATCTCCCACCTGACCGGTCCTTCGGGGAGAGGTTGAACTGGCTTACGATGTGGGACGGGACCGTCGTCCTAAGAGATTCGCTCTGCGACACGGCCAGATGTAACGTGGTCACGTTTCCCTTTACCTTACCCATATTGGTCAATATTTTGTATAGCATAAGAGCTTACCTATACTGCATTTGCCAAAATATTTACCAATATTTGTAGAGCACGTGGGGGACTTGCTTGGCTTCTTGACATGTGCTTAAGAGACATTTTCATCTATTTGGTGAGAAAAATACTATTTCTTATAAGTGTTAATTCTGTAATAACGGAATAAATATATGCGTACGATGTCCCGCAAGACTGTGCAAGACGAAAAAGTCGCCCTAGTGGCGCTTCATACGGCCAGCAGACCGGAGAACATGGCCATCCTTGGCATGCTTAGGGTCGACGTGCAGGCATCATTTCTGGAACTGCGATCTGGAAGCGGATTCTCAAACGAGGGACTCCGCAAGCGATTAGAAGATCTCCAACGATATCATATGGTGAGAGGCAATGTAAGCCCCTCCAAGAAGAGTGTACGCGTAACCTACAGCCTTACCGACTTGGGTGGCAGGGTCTATCGCCTACTATTGGACTCTCGAGACTGTATGTGTGAGATGGATACAAGGCTTGCTTCAAACCAGTTTGTATTGGATGCTGAAGCCTTTCAAGAAATCGTCAGGGTTGCAGGCGTTCGGGGCATGAGGCAGATATTTGCGCATTCCAAGATCATACTTCGGAAATCGGATCATGACAAGCTTAAGCGAAACGCACAGGACAACAAAGATCTGGATGTGGAACTGTTGCTAAACGATCCGGATGTGGTATCAATAGCCCACGTACCTTCCAAGGATGAGATGTTGGCCGGCATAGAACGACACCTGCGCAAGGCAAAAAGACTGAATGCCGACTATTCTGACCTAGTAGTGACTGCCGTAGGCCTGGGAGCGTCACTGATCACAGATAATGCCAGCGTCCGATCTGCCGCAAGAAGCATGGGGATCGTGTCGGCCGGATCTACAAACGTGTCGAATCTGCGTGATACGAATCTTTTACAGGATGTATTCTATGAGGCATCAATTGATGGAGATGCGTCACGGCGCAGCCGTGCCACAGTCGAGCTAAGAGGTAGGATTTTGAGGGACGCTGGACGCGTGGACGTGACTCCGCCTGCCATCCCGCTTTCAGATCTTCCCGATAAGAAGGCGATTGCCTCGGAGTCGCCTGCTCATAGTGGCACAGGTAGTAATGCAGCGTTGGACCGCGTAGGCGTGCAGCAGAAAGATCTGAGGCACGCCTTTCGCTCCAAGGAAGAGCATGCCATATACGAAAGACTCAAAGAAAAAGACCCAATCTACGCGCGGAAGTTTCTGGGCGCATTACTGACATTCAGGCAAGACTCTGCTCCGGACGCGCGTGTAGCCAGAGAGGAAGGCGCGGAGGCGCAGCATGACGATCACGGCGTTCAACAAACCCCAAACCCGGACAAAATTTCCCAGTCGGCCCATTCCATACGCGAGATGCTAAATTTCTTGCTTCGGGGCGAAGAGCCGGCACAACCCAAAAAGCCGCCAGAGATCCGATGCCAGAGCTGCGGGCATAGGCAGGTACTAGACGACCAAAAGCCAGAGATGGATAACTCCAATCGCTATAGGATGCAGAGGGCCTTTGATCCACGTAACAACCTGCCGGACCATTTCGGAACCATATATGACACACTGTACGAACTACACAATTGGTTTGTGCGCGTTGCACATAATGCCAGTACCACATCTGTGAACGAGTACGATACGAAGCTGGCACGCCTTGTACACATCATGGACTTGCTCCTAAACTCGCATTTTGATTCGGCAGATCAAATTGACGCCATTGCAAAAATAAAAAACCCAAAAAGTCACGACTTGGAGCGAGTAAAGGAAACGATACGCGGCAGCACCGTCCTGTATCGCAATTTTTTTACCCACGCCGGAGCTGAATGGCTGCAACTACTCGCAAACGACGGCAAGTATTTCAAGCACGCCCCAAGTGAGGCCCACGGGGGCGACCCGCGCTCGTATGCCGCGCTCCCGGAGTTCAGTTATCTGGAGAGAGTCGCAGCCTCAAAGCCTTCAGAAACATTAAAGGTCATATTAGACGTTACAATCCCCAAAAAGCCTTCCAAGCAAAACCCGTTGATCATACGGCATCTTGTACGTGCAGGCATTGCAATGCCGTCCAAGTATGCAAAAGAGGTGGCGCAAAAGGCAATCAACGGGAGATGGCACTGCGCCGAACCGTCGATATCCCACAGTGCCGACCTCGCAAAACTCATGGTGCACATATCCAAGACAGATATAGAAACGTCACTGAATATGTGCAGACACCTCTTAGATGTCACAGAAGAAAACGTCGAGACGTTAGGCGCATATGCACCATACGTCAGTTACAGGCAAATACGAGGGCTGATAGACGACTACAACTATGAGGAAATAATAAAAAAAAGCGTGCCATTGCTGGCCGATATAGACAACGATGCGGTGCTCGCTACTGTGTGCGACATTCTGAAAAAGTCCATAGACATACAAAATAAATTCGTGTTGGATTCGACGGGGCATCCAAATCAGCAAGTAGACATATCGAACATATGGAGGCCTGCAATAGAGGATCACGAACAAAACATGAGCGGAATACAGTCCCTATTAGTGGAGTGCATACGGCATCGGCTCGAAAGATCAGAAGAGTCCGGAATCGATGCCCTCAGAACATCCCTGTCGACAATCACATCATACAAATACCACATATTCCGGAGGATTGAGATTTACATTTATGCGAGAAATACAGAATATTTCTCAGACGAGATAAACAGACTCACCATAAAGTACTTTGACGACTACAACTTCAGGCACGAGTATCATCACATGCTAAAGGCATGCTACAGCTACCTGACGGACAGAACCAGACGATTGCTGATGGCGAAGATATCGCGCGGTCCTGCTCGCAACGAGCCCCTGAGCGATCATGGAGAGTTTGAGATGGGTGCAAAGAAATGTTGGAGACTTGCAAAGCTTGATCCGATAATAGAGTATCACCCGGAATATAGAAGGGAATATGATGCGCTGGTAAAAAAATACGGCCGCTCGCCCACTATTGAGTTTGTTTGTTACCGTACCACTACTAGCTACAACATCGGTGAATTGTCCCCCCTCCCAGAAAACCTGACTCCAAAGCAGACGATAAAATTCTTGCGCTCATACGACCCCCAGAGCAATCCAAAAAAACTTGAAGGCCTGCAATCCACGCTCAGAGAGAGCGTAGGAAAGAACCCCGTTGAATACTCCAAGCTCGCCCCAAAGATACTGCTGTGCAAGAACGAGCTCCATAGCCATTTTTTGTCCGGACTTGCAAAGAAGCATGACAGAGACATAGACTGGAGATCGGTGCTGAGGTTTTGCATAGACGCAACCGTGCCGCAAGGCAGCCTTGGTCCAAACGAGTTTGGATACCTTATCCGAGAGTGTGCAGATACGCTCAAATTTAATCTGAGAAACGCCCCTGGCGGAATTCCATACTCGATGCGCAAACGCGTCTGGTGCATACTAGAGCAGTGCGCAAACGCCATCCCGCATGACGGCATGTCACAGGAAACGCATCATGGTGGCAATGGGCCAATGCACGATGCAATGACGATGTCCATAAACAGCGTAACGGGGGTGGTTGCGCACGCAATAGTGCAATATGCGGCATGGCATCATGGCAACATCACAAAAGACTCCAAGCACGACGCAAAGCTCCTGCCAGAGGTCAGATCCACCCTTGACACGTTGCTTGATCCCAGTCTCCCACAGTCTGTTTCTGCCCACGCCGCGCTCGGGCATGGGTTTGCGGGTCTGTTTTATTCGGATAGAAAGTGGGCCACGGAAAACGTCGGAACCATATTTACACATGATGAACAACATGCGCCTCTGGGCGATGCGGCCTGGGACTCATATCTGTTCAACATAATTTACGAGGACGCGTTCTATTCGCTGCGCCAAGAGTACGAGTACCGGATTAAACGCATTCCAGAGGATAATGTATCCACAGAATACCTAGACCGTCTAGCCGAACATGTAGGAGTGGCATACCTGTATAACATGCGGAATAGCACAAAAATCCTCGAAATGTTGATTTCATGCGCGCCCGCAGATGTCACAGGGAAATGCCTTGAGGCCATCGGGCGAGGAATTTTGAGAAGAAATGTCAAAAGTGAAAGGCTGGGCGTAAGCATCAACGATCTCCTAAAGTACAAAAAGATCCGCTCCAATCCAAGCGCAGGATGGCTTTTTGTGTGCGGTATGGCAGACCGAGGTAGCAGCATACGCGCTCTGTACAGAATACTGGAAGATACAAACGGCTCAATATCGCCAATATGGAGAGTTATGGAGGAGCTAGAGTCGTACGCGAGCAGTCACCCACTTGAGACGATTCAGTGCGTTCAAAAGATCGTACGCAAGTATCAAAACAGTGACTACATGTTACTGGCCATTCGTCATCTCGATACAATCTTTGAGATGGTTCGTGACACGAATGTCGAACCGGCTGTTCGCATGACGAAGACGGTCGTGGATTTTCTGGGACGCGTTGGGTTGGAGCAATTTAAAAGATTTGCATGACGAAAAGTAACCGTTCAACCCCTGCCAGATTTGGACACAAATCATACCATTGGCATCATGTCACAGGTACTAGGGTTGAACGGTTACGACGAAAATTGTGTGAGATCGAACGGTTACGGGTTTGGTGGTCCCGTCTAGAATGACTGGAGATCATACTTCTATTACTGCTTCAAATCTCATGTATTGTAGTCATAACCTCGCCATATTCTGTAATGATGCGAACGGCAACACGGCCGCTCTTGGGAGTATCAAACGGTATAGATTTTAGGGATGCCATAGCGTCCCAATGATTGCCGTTGATCTTTTTGGCAAGCTTGTTTTTGAGGTTTTTTATCTGTCTGTCATTATCTTTGTCGGGCAGGTGTATCCTTCTGGCAAAGAATGACTGTCCGTCATAGTTCGTATCCAGCATCCAGCAGTCTATGTTGTCGGCGCGGCCTGCGTTGACCATGCCGGTTTCTGGGTTAAACGTGTCGTAACCCCTTACCTGAACGACCCATTTGTCTTTACTGTACTGCTTTACGTCAATGTCAGGTTCCCCCAGCATCACGAATGACGAGTCATCTCTTTTGTGCATGAGCTCCTTGAGTGCTAAATCGTTGTTTATCTTGATCTTGTGTATCTGGATTTTGCCCCGTTTTTCTGTCTGCTTGTCGTATGCGACTGCCTCAAATTCAAATGCAAGGACAAATAGTTTTTTGATGCTAGGATATTGCGACGTCTCTTCTGCTGCATGGTTTATGAGGTTGACACCCGCGGTGTTGTCGTCTGCTAACAGCACCATGGCAACCTTTTCTCCAGTCTCCCTGAGCCTGGCCTCGTGCGTAAGGACTGTGCCATTAGGCCAGGCATTTGCATCCTCAAGATGCCACCGGTCTTTTGAGCCGGGTATTATGATGCCTGCCACATTGATCGCTTCCAGTATTGTGGGAAATACATCATCGCCTTGGTTCTCATATTCGTGCGTGCTGATGTACTTGTGTGGTGAGGCGGATTCAACTGTAAATGGTGAGCTGATTCTCTTTATGTTGCGTTTTTTGAGGGGTTGGTTTACTAGGTGCACTGCATCGGGTTTGCTGTCATATGCGAGTGTTGCAGCTGAAACATATGGCACACGTTCGTAAACAAACCCACTACTAGGATCGTATTGGCGATCGCGATTGTCTTGGATCGTAGGGGGATCTGCTCCCGAAAGCCGCGATTCTTCCAGTTTGCCTTCGTAACTGTCCTTTGTAAGATACCAGTCGTTTATGGCCGTTATGATTCTCTGCCTGCACAAAGATATTTGAACGGGGTTGATGTCAATTGTAATCCAACGTCTGCCCCACTTTTCAGCCACATGTGCCGTAGTACCGGAACCACACGTGGGATCTAGTACCAAGTCACCCGGATCAGTGGTCATAAGCAAACACCTCTCTATCACGGATTCGGCAGTCTCTACTATGAAATGCTTATCAGATGGGGCCATTCGAGTATCCCAGAAATTGTTAATCAACCTGCCGGGCACTTCATCTTCGTATATTTTCAACCAAATTCTGTCATCCGTTGTTGCAACAAGCCTGTTCTGTTTTCCAAGATTGCTTAACCCCTCGTGAGAAACCCTCCATTGTACATCTTTTGGACAATCATATTGAACACCTTTCCATACAAACGGTTTAGAACGTCCTGTTGTTGACTCGTGCTGAGATGTCAAACGAGCGCGTCGGAACAAACGCGCTTCATTTGGTATGAGATCAGGATTTTTCTTTTCATCCTTGGTCAGCGTACGTATTTTCCCGTTGGATAATTCAATCATTGCATTTGACATGTGTTCAATACGTTCTTTACGGGATGATACTATCTCATACAATTTATGAAATTTTAGTTGTTCTTTGTCCTTTGCATACCAAAGTAACCACGTTATAACGTCGGGAAGTGTTTTGGAAGATGATGAATCGGTAGTTGCAAACGGGATGGTCACTATGCGATTCTCAGATCCAAACACCTCGTCTAGGATAATCGCCATGCGATGCACGTGTTCGCTTCCTATCTGCAAAAAGAAGCTTCCAGAATCTTTTAGCAGCATTCTGGAGTATGTTGCAATGCGGTATATGCTATCCATGTACGAGTGAACGCCGTCTTTGTACGTGTCACGGAACGCCCTCTTGCTCTTGCTGTCTTGGGGCGCCCCGCCTTTTGTCTTTTTGGTGCTGACTTGGAACATGGTCTCAAAGTTGATCCCGTACGGCGGATCAAAGTATATCATCTGGACCTCGCCCTTCATGTTCTCCCTGTGCAGAAAGGACGCCATGACCTTGGCCGTGTCGCCGTGTATGATGCGGTTGGACCAGTTTCCCTTGTGTTTGTACCAGTTGTATTTTGCGTCCTCCGGATAGCCGTTAAAGGAAAAGAGATGTGTCTGCTCTCCGGGCGTCTGATCTGTGAGGTGGTTGATGAACCATGACGGGTCCACTTTTTCCTGTATGTATAGTGGGTGGGCCTCGCGGGCCACATTCTTTTTGCTTGTGTTACGCCGCCACGACAGGCGCGGCATGCTGTCGTCTGATCTTATATCCGGATATATTGTAGCAGACGTGCGCTCCTCGTCTGCCATATACTGGTCGTCTGACTCGGTAGGGATCTTTGTTCGCCTGGATCCGGCATGGCGGTAGCTGCGGGGGGGGGTGGAGCCTTTTGCTTTTTTGGCGGCGGCGGTCATGTCACGCACGCCTCGCTTATCTGCCTTTTGGCAGAGCCAACATTCTCAATCCAGACGCTTTTCCACTCGCCATACTCGCCGTCATTGTGTGCGGACACCGCAGGGCACCACCAGTTCTCCATGTAATACCTTTTCGCCTGCTCCTCGGACTCTCCCCTTTTCATTCCCTTGAACTCGATGATAAGGTGCGTGGGCCTGTCGTTTTTCTTCGTCTTTACGCGCGCAACAAAGTCCGGCTCGGTATCCCTCCACGCGTTCTGTGATTCGTCAAACCAGCGTATCCTAAAGCCCAGCCTAAAGTTTCGCGCCCATGCCTCTATGCCGGGATGGGAGTCGAGTATCCTGGCAATTTCGGATTCCTCGCCGGAGTGGCACGCGGCCCTGTTCAGCTCGGACTTTCTCAGAAACGTGTCTGGCGCATCCCCCGCACCCGTGCCATGCAGCGTGGCGTTCTCACTTATTTTCCTGTATGCGTGCTGCAGCGTGGTCCTGAACCTGACCCCCTCGGTGGTCAGCAGCCGCTCTCCGGACTGGCTCTCGTCTGCAAAGACGGGTCGGATCGCCACCGTCTCGTCGTCATCATGGTCGCACGCCTCTGCAATCTTCTGTGGCACGTGCGGATCCGCCATGACCCCCGCCTTGTCGTTGCACGTTATATTTGGATGTTCAAGCCACTGCCGGACCATCCTGCAAGAGTCCACAAAGGCTGTGCCCCTGCCCGCTATGATGTGCCGTCCCGCGTCTAGGTCGGAGTCGCGGTTTAGCAGCTCGGCGACTCGGCGCGCCGTGTCCCATACGGCGGTCTGCACCCTGCGTTCGCGCACGACCGTCATGCCGTCGCCCGCCGGGCCCTGCACGTCCGTAACCGTGGGCTCCGGCTTGACCGCATATGCCGCGACTTTGTCTGGGTTGAGCGCAAAGCGCCGCTGCCGCCTGGGGTTCTCATACCCCGTGACGTTTGGGAACGATATGCGGAACTTTTCTCTGCCCGGCACCGAGAACACACTGTATGGCTGCGCGGGCGGCGGCGGCGGGCCGTCCCCTCCGCGCGCAAACGTATATGGGACTCCGAACACGCCGGCGTATTCGGGTTTCTGCTTGCCGGATCCCACAAACGACGTGCGCCTCAGGGCCCTGCCCGTGACCTGCTCGCACAAAAGCTGGCTGCCAAACCTCCTGTATCCAAATACGTGGGTCACGTTCTTGGCATCCCATCCCTCGGTCAGCATGCCTACGGATATCACGCACCGTATGTGTCTGGCGGCCCCGGCTTGTCCCACGGACGTGAACAGGCTCCGTATCTGCTCCTGTTTTTTGTCAAGCGATCCCTCCAGTCCGAACAGCACGGCCTGCTCGTCCACCATCTCCTTTTCGGAGCCTGACGTGGGCGCCCTTTCAAACAGACGGGAGTGCACGAGGAGGGTCGGGGGGCGCTTCAGCGGGTTGCCGTCTTGGTCGTAGTTTGAGAACAGTTCCAGGTGTCCGCGGGCCCCGCGCCCGCCGTCTTCCCGGTGGCTGCCTGCGATCCACCTGTAGATGGCGGCCGCATTCTTGATGTTGTTCGCAACTATGATAAAGATCGGCATGATGCCAATCCTGCCGTATTCGGGGCTTACCGTGTCGCGGTAGTGCCTGTACAGCTGCTCGAGCGGCTCTTGAACGCGTACGGCTAGGTTGGATGCGAGCGGCTTGCCGGAGTTGTACTCGTACACGTTCCTGTATTTTGGATGGTAGCTGTCGACGTCGTCCCTGACCGGAACGCGCGGTATCTTTACGAGCCCTGATTCTATCGCGTCAAGCAGGGAAAAGTCTGAGACGGTCCACGGGAATACGACGGATTCCAGGTTTTTTGGCCTTGTGAGCCACATTGGTGTGGCCGAAAAGTCGTGCACGCGCACCAGCCGTCCCTGTTCCCCCAGGAGCCTCAGAGCGTTGAACCAGAGCGCGGCGGCCTCTTGGTACTCTGCGTATTCCACATCGTGCTGCCTCTCCTGCTGCGGCTTGTAGCAGTGGTGGGCCTCGTCGTTGATTACGATGACCTTTGATTCCGGGTCGTGTTTACGCAGGACGCGGTTTATCATGCCAGTCTCGCTCTCCCTAAAGTTCTCGACGCTTGCCTTGCCGAGTAACTTTTTCTCCCTTGCGCCCAGTGACTTGCCGTCCATGGCCGCGGTCCGCCTTTGAAAGACGTGAAAGTTCACGACCGTGACTTGGGCCCTGCCGAGTATCCTGCGGAACTCCCTCGGGGTTATCGCGTCCCATAGCTCCGTCTCTTTTTTTGGATCCAGCATCTCGAGCCTCTTTCTGACTGTCAGGTTGGGCGCTATGACGAGAAAGTTTGTCATGCCGTTGCCGTCACGATGAGTGTCGTTTGCAAGCATCCACAGCATTGCCATGGCCATTACGTTTGTCTTGCCGGTCCCGGTGGCCATCTTGAACGCGGTTCTCTGCACCCCGTCGTTGTACGCGTCGTTGGCCGACCTGAGGTTCCGCATAACCCTCTTGTGGAATGCCGGATCGTGCGCCTGCCCGGCCTCAAAGAGCCAGATCATGGTCTCGATTGCCTCCATCTGGCACCAGAACGGGCGCATTCCGATGCCCGGGTCACTCCGGTGCCAGAACTCCAAGAGCCTCCGGGTCCTAGAGGTCGCCCCCCTCCAGCCGCTCTGCCGCCAGTGGGCTACGACGTCCCGGAGGCCGTTGATTGTCATGTGCGGCTCTATACTTGTCGAGTCAAGTATTGCCTCGTTGCCATCCTCGTCCGGCATGCCAGATGACGCCTCGCTCGGCCTGCGCCCCGCAGCTATCTCATCCGTGGACCGCCCCCTCGCATCTGCCATATAGTATGTGGATGGTTCCTCATACGGCGTATGCAGTATGGGAGACTCGTCGTCGGCCATGCGTCTGGCGTCACTTCCTTGCATACTGGAGTGGACCCCTTGTTTTAGTACCATTTTTTGCTCCAAAATCCGAATGATTTTTGCCCTCATTTATTCGTCATCTCCCACAGTTCAGCAAATTCTGCCGGTGTCATGTGCCCGATGGAGGAGTGTATCCTCTCGGTG
>CAZDQM010000039.1:0-9532 GCA_964507825.1 uncultured Nitrosopumilaceae archaeon
ATATTTGGGTCGGTTCACGGTTCGAAAGAAATTCTAATACAACAAAGATTGAAACGGGATTATTGGGCGGAATATTGCGGAAGGCCTCAAGTTCGAAAGAAATTCTAATACAACAAAGGCACGAGTTCATCTAGAAGAGCAGGAACGTGCACATCGAGTCGTTCCACAAGACCCTCAAAAAGCAATACATCTGGCCCCAGGAGTTTGCCAACTACCAGAAGGCAGAGCAGACATTTGCAGAGGCCTTTGCAAACTACAACGTGAGAATACATTCCAATACATGGCCCCCGCAGAATTTACCAAACAAGGGAAGATGAGATATAAGAGACTCATCATGTAGAATAGTGGTAAAAACGGTCCTATTGTATGAGGTCCACTCCAACACGTATCAGAATCAATGGATTACAATGGTACAAGATCAGGTCGTCAGATACATGACCTATCTTTGATACGGGATTTGTGAACCATGGGACGACTCTTCCTGTACGTACCAGCCTAAAACGGTTTGATCAATTGCCGTCAAAAACATAAAACATTGTTCTGTAAAAGACATGAATGATGGGCATCGATCTCACGTCGCTAGAAAACGCGGTAGACCAACTCAAGAGTGCGCTAGACACGTATAGTGACGACATCATACAGAAAAACCCCATCTACAAAAAGCATATGAGAAGTGCGGTCATCCAAGCCTTTGCAATCACGTACGAGGCTACATTCAAGATGATCATACGATATCTGAACATGTCATCACATGATCTCTCTGCCAATCACATGTCATTTAATGAAATAATACGGCTGGCGTATAAAAAAACCTTAGTAAAGTCCAAGCTGCTAGTCTGGAAACAGTATCGGGAAAAGCGTGGCATTACTAGCCATACGTATGATGAGGCCAAGGCGCAAGACGTGTTTGGCATCGCGCCTGCCTTCTTGGATGAAGCACGGTACGTACTATCGAGTATACGGGAGAGAAATTCAGATCTTGACTAGTACAATAGACATCAGTCCGGACCATCTACAAATTGTATGCAACATTCTGTACAAACACCTGCCTGCAGATATACAAATCTGGATATTTGGAAGCCGTGTCAAATCAATGGCATATCGTGGATCGGATATAGACATTGCAGTAGAGGGTACCGGCCGCATAGATCACAATACCATGACAGATCTGAGCATAGACTTTGAAGACTCTGATCTCCCATATACGGTGGACATTGTGGATTTAAAGTCCATCAGCGCCAAATTCAGGGAAATCATCGATGCGCAAAAGATCCCGTGCCCATGTGCATACAACAGGCACTAAGATATTCCCGTGTCCGCGCGCATCAATCACATAATGTTTCTAAATTCGAGTTTAGAAACATCAGGTAAAACGTCACATTCCTGCCTGATGCCGCATACGCAGCAGTGGTACTAGACCACCACCCATACCAGACTACACATGATACAAGATATATCGTGGACCGGCATCGGCATATATTACACAACAAATCAACTAGTACCATGGTATCACAGATGCAGAATAATACGGAGCGCTGGCTCGTCCACGAGGGGCTCCGGTTCAGGTACGAAGACTCGGATACCGATCAATTCAAGGTTATAATAACCGGGAATGCCGATGCGCGTGACACGGGTACCGAGATATTCGAGCCATCCAAGCAACCCGGCATCATCGTGATAGGCAGAAAATGCCCGTTTGGCACAGAGAAGAACATCAGGTACAGCAACATGACAGAATCAGAGCGCCAGCAGATTATGGGACGAATATCCACATACTGCAACACCATAGGCGCCGTCCACCGCTTTTACACTATAAATGGACGCAGAACAGTCGGCGTTTACATCGTACTTGATTCAAGCAACAAAATCAACCAGTCATACTTTTCGGACTCGCTGGGCCAAATAGTCGAAATGTACGACAAGGTAAATAATTATCTAAAGCGCGCAGTATAGGCGCGCCGGTATCAGAATATACCCAATCAATTACACATATTTCTAAACTCGAATTTAGAAATACATCCCCCGCAACACCACGCTTTAGAATACAATATCCGTATCATACCCGGCAGGGAGTTCACATCTAAAACCACGTATCATACATCGCGATAAAAAATACCCCCAAACCCGTAAACCTGTAATCTATTCCTAAAAGCTAAACCCCCCCTACCACATGATGCAATCAGGTATAATGTCATTTTTTCAAAAATGTTCCATTTGAGGGGGGGTTGAACACTTGTGCCTGTATTATACAGGCAACCCTCAAAAGATGGGGCTAGCTCATTAAAGTACCGGCCTGCATATCATGCTAGGCACAAAAGCTAAACCCCCCAAAAAATGGCAAATACAACACCAGTACAGGTAAAGACCATCAATAAATCGAGCATCACGGATGTAGATTCAACTATATACACAATGCGCAAAAAGAGGCCATGGCAAAGCTGGGAATCATAATCGTTATTGGCGCGATCCTGATATCAATGGGGGCCGCAATGTTCTTCTTTTTCGAATACCAGCCAAACCTGATCGAAAGACAGCTCGGAGAACCAATCACAATAGGCCCCGCCACATACACCCTGACATACGAGGGGATGGAAAAGGGAAGCAAAGAGATAGAGTCAGACAGGACATTTATGAAGATTGGAATCATGGCAGTGGACAAGAACGGCGAGTCCATAACCGCGGAGAAGAAACAGTTCATCTTGCTTGACAAGGATAGGGTCCAGACAGAGCCCACACACGGCATATTTGCAGAGGAATCCCCGCAGATTATAGCATACTTTCCGCTTAAAGGCGACGAGTTAGACGAAGAGTTCCAGTACAGGATGATGATCAGGCCTACAAAGGATCAGGGCTCGACCGATCTGGGCTTTGTCTGCATTACAAACTGCGAGCAGGACCCTGCCGGACAGTAAGATTCTCCGTGATGCCCAATCCCCCTATTCCCACCACGTGTAAGTCAAGCAACAGTCATGCCAAGATGTAACAGGCTAGTCCCGTACCCACATCATGTCATTCTCTATCAGAAATGTGGTACGAGAGTCGACGTCAACGTCATAACTGGGCACAGGATCATGCAGGCTGGCAAACTTGGCGCCGTACACGCCATCAAAGAGGCCATCCCGAAGGGCCGCCATGTTTTGCGTATGCGCGTCGTATTTCTGGGCAAACGTAGGACATATGCGGTTGTCAGGATCCCGGCACACGGGCACGGCATTGAACTCGGGCCCGTCCACGTAATACCACGTGCCAAAGCTGTTTTTACTCCACGTGTGCCCAAACTGATCCTGCCACACGTCCGATAATTTATCGATCCTAGTCAGCGTTATATGCACCGCATCGACCTGGTTTGACGTCTTTAATATCCCCGATGTTGTCATTGGCGCAGGGTTCATGCTCTCCCCCTGTATCAAAAGCCCAGTATTCATGTAATTGATCACGGTGCGAAGCTCCCTGTCAACTGCCTCTATTGCAAACGGCTCGTGATACATCTGCTCCCTGAAGAGCAGGTCGGATATTCCAAGCTGTACGCATTGGTTCATACTGCCAGGCATGCACGATTCCACGCCGACCTCAAATCCAGCATCCCTTCCTATCACGTTGTTTTCATCAATGTAATGTATCTCGTCTATAACATAATCGTGTAGCGAGCTGTAATTCCTAGATACCTTTACTATTATTACTGCCTCCGCGCTACTCATCGGAGCCCCTACACCCTCAACCCCGAATCCAATTAGAAAGCGCGTCAGGTCGTTTGGGGCAAATGCCTTTAGTGTAAAGTTGTGCATAGAGCCCGTCTGAATCGTTTCCCTTTCATAATCGACATGATAGTCTAGTACGTCGCGGCACTGCCCGTCCATCGAATACCCGCACGAGACGATCTGCAGATTCGTCGTATGCGACTTGCCAAATGTCGGCCTGATCTTGTACTCCATGTCAGATCTGCTAGAATCAGATGCAGTAGAGAGTGGTACAAACCCCCTGTCGGGCACATACGTTCCAATGCGCTGCCATTGGGAGTCAATCATGCCCCAGACGGCATAGCTTGACCCCTCAAAATCCCCAAACGCGTTGAGTGTGATATCCCCGAGCGCGCCAGTATAAGATGCGGCAGTAGGCCTGATCTGCGCCTTTACATCGGCAAACGTAGCATCGGGCCCGCCAGCATTCTCTATTGCGAGTCCAAGAACCCACACGGAATCATATGACGAATACGCATACACGCTAGGCAGGTCGTCTGGGAACTGCGCCTCGAATCTAGACTCTAAGTTTTGGAACCGTTCAGATGTCGTATCGGCTGCAAATATGCATGATCTAAACGTCGAATCGGTGAGAAACTGCAACAGATCCGAATCAGTGACACGGTTCAATGCGCTAATCACGGCATCAGAGCCCACCCATTGTATGCCCGAGTCCCCAAGTTCCGGATGTTCGGAGACCTTTTTCAAAAAGTCCACGGTTTCCCCAAATCCTATAAACAGTAATATCATCTCATCGGTCTGGACTCCGTCATCAGATAAATCGTCGACGGCATCGGCCAGATCAGATATCAGCGTGTCAAATGCGGCATCATAGCATCCGGTGGTATCACACTTGTCATACGTGCCCACGACGGATGCAGTACCACCTAGTTCCGTAAACGCCATCGTAGTCGATTCCTGCAGTCCCCTGCCAAAGTTATCATCAAGGTGTATTGCCAACATGTGCCGCTTGCCTGCGCTATACACTAGGTTGGCGATCGCGGGGCCGTGATACGTGTCATCAGGAGCCAGACGAAATACATTGTCATCAGATATTGCTAGGGACGGGGCAGTAGAGCAACAGCTTATCGTCAGCATGTCGTTGTCGTTGAGGAATTCCCGTATTGCATTTAGGTTGCCGCTGCTAGATGGTCCTGACAGGTATTGTATCCCATCAGTATCAAACAGCCTAGCTGCGGCAAGCGTAGTGGTGGGATCCGCGCCAGTATCCCGGATGGTCAGGCGCAGCTGCCAAGTGGCCCCCTTTTCATTCAAATACGCGTTAAAGTCAGATACGGCAAGCTCCGTAGCATATGTCCTGTGCTCCCCCGCATTATCCGCGCGTCCGGTCTGTGGAACTAGGGCGCCAATATCAACGTGTGTAACCCCCTGTGCCAGCGCCGTCGGGGTTGAAACTCCCAGAATGACAAGAGTAGATACGAGCATTATCAGGACCGCAATCTTCAACAAATAGTGTTGTATATGGCATCAGTTAAGCATTGTCTTTTGGTACACACACCCAAGTCGATTCAGGATTCATGCCCTAATGTGTTCTTAGTTTTGAAATTTCAGGTATAATACCTTCAGCCAACCTGACCTTGTACATCTTTTATGTTCTAGTATATTATAAGGTAGATTTTCCCGATGAATTGCAGTGCAGGTCCAAGGGCCCCCATGACAGAGGTACCTAGCAGATACGGCAAAATATACTGAAAAGGACATGTCAAGATTCCAAGCATGAGCAAAGGCTCAAACAGCAGCAATATCTGCAGTGCAAGCAGATTTACGATCACTTGAAATTATCAAGTCGCATCAAATTTTAGGTTAAAAAGAACGTCAATGTGTATTGCAGGTGATGGCATAAAGCTGTCTTAATTCGAGTTTTGAAATGTTGCCTTTACGTGCTGTTTGCCTGCATCGGAGGCAATACGAATATCTTATCCGGCCTGACTCTAAGAATGATTCTCTTTTCTCCGGGCCGCTTGAACGGGTAGGCATCTAGTCCGAGATATTTTTTGGCAAGCTTGTCAGCATGCTCGTACTCATAATCTGCAATTATTTCAACCACGGTTCCGCGAATCGTAGTCATGTGCAACGGATCATTGTGCGATACAGCAGATACTGCCACCCTAGGATCGCGCAAGACGTTTTTGTGCTTGACCCTTCCCTCTGCCGTGTTTATCAGTATGTGGCCATCCTCATAATTGGCCCATACCGGCGACAGCTGTGGCGCGCCGTCTTGCATCAGGGTTGCAACATAGACTAGGTTTCGGTCCTCGAATAGTGATGACGCTTTTTCATCCATGGCGCGCTAATCCGCAGACTGCCTTTAAGTTTTTGTCCCAGCCCGCTGAGATACCGGATATCGCGGTATCATATAGTGCTCAGTCTTTAGCGCCGTATGAAATACCAGTAAAAATATCCACACTAGTCGCGTTCAGTTAACTCACGGGTTACATTGAATGATAATCATTTGGATTTTGGTCTTTCTAGGATGTCGGTGACCGCCCTGTTCATGATCTCCAACATCAGATACTGGGAATATTCATCACCGATTTTCCTAGATTTTTCAGTCTTTGGGGTTATGGATTTCAGTATCTTCTCCATTTTTGTCGAGGCGCTTTTAATCTGTGCCGAGTATTTTGACTCAAAGTCGTCAGGAATATCATACCCCAACAGCTTTGTGGATGTGCCGTAAAACTTTGTAATGGCACCGCGGGCCTCCTCGATCTTGATGACCTCGATCAGTCCAGATGCCTTCAGAATGTCCAAGTGATGCCGGACCGTTGTAAGGGCCTTTTTGTATCCCGCCTTGCCCAATTCCTTGGAGATCTGCTCTGCGCTCAGTGAGTTATGGTACAGTATCTCCAGTATCTTTGCGCGTGACGGATCTTCAATTGCACGCGCGTGATCCACGCTAGTCGTGATTATTCTGCTTACCTTGATCTGCTTTTCCAACAGTGTTGACATGTAACTGATGCTAGGCAAATCAAGCTAAAAGAACCCCATATCATATTTTTTTGTCTAATCGCATCAATTTTTTTCCACTATCATAATCGTTCCAGCCAAACATATACACTGATACCATAATCAAAATTATGCAATCGGTATAATCATTTTAGATGTATTATGACTTGTATAGTATCATATATCAAAATTATCATACCTATACGAATAAATTAATATTAAAATCATTAAAATGATAATAAAACTAGAAAGATGAAAAAATATCAAAAATACGCTTCGATCGGCGGATCCCGGTACCGCGCGTGCAAGATCAAGGCAATAATCAGATTACGGCAGGAATCAAAATCGAGTTACAGGGCGTGGCCAGTCATACTCTGATACGAGGATACGTAGCGGCTCGTCATCTTTTCTATAATCTCGCTAGGGATTGCAGGCGGAACCGGGTTTTGACCCGAGTTCCTTGCATCATCAAACCTTCTTGCGTGTCCGTTTTCGGTAAGCCAGTCACGAAGAATCTGCTTGTCATAAGACTCTTGCTTGGCACCCACCCGGTACGTCTTTTTTGGCCACAGTCGATACTCGTCAGGACCGATGGAGTCGCCTAGGATTATATCATCACCATCAAGGCCGAATTCCAGCTTTAGGTCCGCAAGAATAAAGCCGGCCGAGTCGGCCACAGAGGCCATTTTGTTGTAGATTTCAATGGATTTTGCAGAGAGTAGATCAAACTGCCTGCCCGTTACAAGGTTCATTGCAAGCGCGGTCTCCCTGTCCACGGGCATATCGTGCGCGGCCTTTGTGGTGGGATCAAAAAGTGGCTCTGAAAGTCTTGCTGCAACCACCGTCTGCGTCCCTTCAGGAATTCGTATATTGCCACTCTTCGAGCGCCTCACTAGACTCCCATAAAAATACCCCCGTACCACGCACTCCATCATGATCATTCTCATTTTTTTGACGACGATCTCCGTGTCAGATTCCCTCCTTACAAAATGGTTTTTGATCGGCAGTTTTTCAAACCAGTATTGCGCAAACTTGCACAGCACCTCCCCCTTTTTTGGTATATTCTCTGGGAACTGCACATCGTATGCAGAGACTCGATCACTGAACCTGAATAAAAGATGCTCATCATCATACTCGTAAATGTCCTTTACTTTACCGGATGCGATAAACTTCAACTAAATTGAGACAATAGTGCCAAGAAATTAATCTTATTGTATAGAGTCGGCATTCGTGAGCATGTAAATAGTTCAATGGTCGCAAGCCGCAATCAGTAGTAATGATACAATTAAACAGGTTTAATATCACATGACAGGCATTCCTAGCACACGAGTAGTAACGAACAATATGTGGCAGTTTCACGTATTTTTCCCGGCCGCGGTTCAAGAGCCCATCATTCCGACCATCTTGGGCGGACTTCGATACGCCTTGCTGACAAGTATGTCATTGTCCGCGGTTACCGTGACATAATGCATCGAATTGTTCTGGGGCGGTGAGACTATGATCTTCTTGCCTGGCTCCAGTGTTCCTAGGTACAGGGTATCGCCCCCACCAAAGTTCACGAGCGTCCCAGTCAGCGGCTGCGAGCCGGTATTTTGTATGGTAACGCGTGCGGTGACAAAGAGGCTCTGCCTGTCTAGTAGCGGGTCGACATAGATGTCATATCTCTCCGTTGCAATCATCATGTCTGAAAGGTTCATCATGGTGACCGCGCCCACCGCCACAATTGCCCCCACTCCAACAAGCAAGATATAGCGATACGATCCCAATCAAATCAAGATGGCAGGGCTAATAATTAAGACTAGTTATATTCTCAAATGGAAATGGCACGATACAATATCGCTTCACTTGTACTGCGGCAACCATCAAGTTTTTTGCCAAATGCAATCCCTTGGCGGCGCATGATAACATGTAGGAATAAAGGATGTCTAGATTCCGGATTTGTAATGGTGCTATTCCACCACGGTTACGCCGTTCCAAAAAGCAATCATGTCCTTGATCTTTTTTGCGGCATCGTTTGGCTCGGCATAATACCATGCACAGTTCCTATTGGTATTGCCGTTGACCGTTACAGAGTAATAGTTGGCAGTTCCCTTCCAACCACAAAACGAAGTAAAGTCGGTCTTTGTAAAAAATTCCTCCCTTATGGAGTCAGGTGGAAAGTAATGATTCCCCTCGACAACCACGGTCCGGCTGCTCTCTGCAATTACTTGATTGTTCCAGACGGCTTTCATGGATCATGGTTCAAACAAGAGACATAAGAAGATTGTCCATATAGCAATGCTCGCAAATTCATGATCATTACACGCCATTAGACTTGCCATCATATCTGCAAATTTCATCATGAATAGTACAAGCTGCATACAACATCTAATTTTTACAAGGTTCAGGCGATATCATTTTCTCATACCCTCCTAGCAAATCGATGAAATTCTCACGAGTCTGCTCCATGAGGGATTTTGTAACATATATGAGTGTTGCCATATGTCCGGCGGGTCGCCTCTGTCCTGATGCCCTGCAGGAACATTTCAAACGGCTTTGTACGCGCTGTGATAAACCCTTCGTTCTGTAACTCCACCCTTGTAATCCTAATCATGATCCGGATACGCCTCTGAATCCATAAAAGCGCCTGCAGAGGTCTGAGTCCTGCGCGCCACCATGACATTCATCCCACGGTTTTCGTTTTTTGAGATTTTCCTGATCATTTTTTCTACTTGTAGGAGCTCAAAAGAGTGCCAGAATGGGAGCGCAGGTCTAGAGGTATTCGGGACAGAAATGGGGTGTGTCTTGACGGGATTTAGCATAGGGCGCTAGTGCCAATTCGTGACCTC
>CAZDQM010000040.1:0-2911 GCA_964507825.1 uncultured Nitrosopumilaceae archaeon
ATGAAGCATGGTATTGGGATTGCATGCCCGCATAGATACGTATTCGCCACATCCTAGAAGGGAGAACCGAATCTAGCGTGTGCTATGCATCAACGCACGAAAACCGCCGGATTCCTTATAAAGTTCCAACATAGATATTAGTAGACCTGATCTTGTACTTTGGCTGGCGTGAAAATTATAAATAATCTTGTCGGGGCAGTATACATACCAATGACAATAAAAAAGATCCTAGTTCCCATGGATGGATCGACAAACGCGTTTCGGGGACTCAATGTGGCAGTATCCATTGCAAAACCGGTGGACGCGTCAATAATGCTAGTTCATTCCATGTACGAGCCTGCACGCTCCGAGTTCAGGGGATCGGGATCAATATCTAACGCGCAGAAAAGCGAGATCAACAGCTTTATGAAAAAGGCCGAGACCCTGCTAGAGAAGAAAGGTGTGCCATGCCGGACAAAAATCATGTACGGCAACACGGGATATAATATATTAAAGATGGCACATTCCAAGAGCGAAAAGATCGACCTAGTCGTAATCGGATCACGGGGTCGGAGTTCAATCAAGGAAGTATTCTTTGGAAGTACGTCAAACTATGTCATTCATTCGTCAAAGGTTCCGGTACTAGTCGTAAAATAGTTCTAAAAACCACGATGCTTGTTTTTCCTGAAATACCCCTGATGGTACTCTTCTGCGGGATAAAACTCCCCGGCCGGCTTTATCTCCGTGACGATCGGCTTTAAGATTCTGCCAGAGTTTGCTAGGCGGTTTTTTGAAAGGGTCGCCCGCTCAAGCTGATCCGGAGAGTGTGTAAAGACAGCGGATCGGTACTGCTGTCCAATGTCAGGCCCCTGCCGGTTTAGTAATGTAGGATCATGGTTTTCCCAAAAGATATCGAGCAGGGACTCGTATGAGACCTTTGTAGGATCATACTCGATCTGTACCGCCTCGGCATGCCCCGTCAGATCGGTGCAGACCTGCTCATAGGTGGGGTTCTCAACTGTCCCATCCGTGTACCCGACGGTCGTGCCAAGCACGCCATCAATCTGCTCAAACAGCGCCTCGACGTGCCAGAAGCAACCTGCCGCAAATGTCGCCTTCATGACTTGTGTGTTGGCATTAACGGTTAAAATATTTTTTCAAGGTAAAATTTTCCGCAAAATCACATACCGTGGCAACCTGTGCCAAGTCCACAAAATACTAGTCACGTTACCAGTTCGACGATCCACGAGTCGTTTACCCACAGCCCAATCACCCTTACTGGAAAATTCCACGAGTTGACCCGCGCCATTGCTTGCTTGATATGCTCAATGTGCTCGTCCCTTGAAACCGGGTTTGCCGCGCATTCATGATGGCCCGAGACAAATACTAGTTTTGAGCCGTGCGCGGTAACTGATATTTTGACCTTGGCTAGTATGTCATCGACTATGCCAGATTGCCTTGATAATGCAAGATCGCATCCGGGTTCTGATATCACGTCGACGAATTCAACACCATGATTTTTCTTGATCCATTCAGATATAGGCCCCTGTACCCTGCCATCTATGCAGTTAATCGAGGCGGCAAAGACGGCCATCACTGTACCCCCGTAAAAATGTCAACTACCTTCTTTGCAAGGCCCTCAATGCTCACGCTTGGCTCGGCGGTGACTAGCAGGAGCACACGCGATACCGGGAATGGGAAGCTGATTAGAACGAGCTTGTCGCGCCTTGCAGCTAAATAGTTGATCGGTCCGAGACTCTTGTCATAATCCTTTCTTATCGATACCATGGAGACAAACTCTACAAATGACTGAAGTTTTGATTCACTGTCCTCTAGCGGCTCGATGCCTGCGCGCTGTCCTCCGGCTATAATCTTCCCGCCGTCATCCACTATGGCGGCAAACCTGACAGAATCCTCGTTTTGTATCTGGCTGCATTTCGTAGCATACATGCTGTATTTTTCCTCATCAGACATTACAGTGTATTTGTCTGTTGAAAATAAAAACCTAACAGCGCCTGCAAAGTACACACTCAGGTCGATTCAGAATTCATGCCCAAATGTGTTCTGAGTCAGGTATAATGCACTAGTAGACCTGACCTTGTACTCGCGTTACGCGTAAACTCATTAATGCAGGCATCATATGAAGACTGTTAAAATGAAGATTTTATTTATCTCCTCAAGGTATGGTGGCGGCATAGGCGGCCACGTGGACAGGTTGGCAACAAATCTGCAAAAACTCGGCTATGACATAACCTTGATGCATGCACCCCCACCTGCCCATAAAAGGGCTAAAAAATCCAAGCTTTGCAATATCTAGCTGGGTCAAGGCAGCCATGGATTCTAAAAGGTATGATGTCGTGCATGCGTTCAACCTTCCGTCGGCGCTGGCAATGAGACAGGTGCATGCAAAAAGGAAGGTGCTGTCAATACACGGCGCGTATTCGGAGCAGATTGGAATCATTCATTCAAGAGCTGCAGGAAGGATTGCATCTGTAGCAGAGACCGTGGTTGTAAAATGGGCCGATGCACTGACAACGGACTCGCGTATGGTAAAGGACATGTACAAGCAGAAGCTAGGCGTTGATTTTGAATTAATACCGTCATTCATAGATGAGGAGGATTTCAAACATGTGGAAGATATTGGGAGGGGGGAAAAGTCACAAGTAGCCTATGTGGGCCGTGACAGCTTTGAAAAGGGAATAGACATCCTCAAAAAAATTGAATCTAGGATCAACGCCAGTGTCGTGTACTGCACAAACATGGAGTGGAAGGATGCCATTAAAAGACTCAAAGAGTCCCAGATCCTTGTTGTGCCATCTAGGATGGAAAGCATGCCCATAGTAATCGCAGAGGCGTTTTATCTCGGTGTTCCGGTGGTGGCCTTTGATGTGGGCGGGGTTTCAGAACTTGTAAGAGATGGGGTCAACGGAAG
>CAZDQM010000041.1:0-80391 GCA_964507825.1 uncultured Nitrosopumilaceae archaeon
CCCTTGCCCCGCCCTCTATGGACATGTTGCACACAGTCATGCGCTGCTCCATCGACATCTCCTCGATTCCCCGTCCACAGTATTCGATTACGGTGCCCGCCCCACCGGCGGTTCCAATGCCTCGGATTATAGACAATATGATATCCTTGGCAGTTACTGCAAGTGGATCCGGTCTTTTTCCATCTACTAAAATTTTAAACGACATGGGCTTGTTCATCCACAAGGTCTGAGACGCAAGCACGTGTTCGACTTCACTTGTCCCTATCCCAAACGCCAGCGCACCAAATGCCCCGTGAGTGGATGTATGACTGTCACCACATACGATAGTGGTTCCAGGTAGCGTCACCCCCAGCTGAGGCCCGATAACATGTACGATTCCCTGGTTTGGACTGTCCATTCCAAACATCCGTATTCCAAAATCCCGGCAGTTTTTTGCCAGTGTCTTGATCTGAGTTTCAGACACCTGATCAGCTATCGGCAGTGATCTATTAACCGTAGGAACGTTGTGATCCATGGTCGCAACGGTCAGATCGGGTCTGCGTACCGTGCGGCCGCTCATCCGCAACCCTTCAAAGGCTTGTGGGGACGTGACCTCATGGACTAGATGCCTGTCAACATAAAGTAGGGAAAGGCCATCATCCCTTTGAACGACGACATGTCCGTCCCAAATCTTGTCAAGTAACGTGCTAGGCATGTGTTATTCCGGCCTAAAGTTGAACAGTCCGCCAGCTGCTATGATTTTCCCGATGATATCTGAAAACGGCTTTGTTGAATATGTTTCATTTTTCGTAATATTGGTGATTTTGTTTTTGTCCGTGTCTATTTCAACCTCGTCGCCGTCATCAATGTTATCATATGCATCATCATCGATCTCGATCGGTAGCAGAAACGCACCATCCACGGAGTTTCGATAAAAAATTCGTGCAAACGACGGCGCAAGAACCGCCTTGATGCCGGCATGGGACAGTGCAATGGGCGCGTGCTCCCTGCTTGAGCCGCAGCCAAAGTTCCTTCCGGCTAGTACAAAGTCGCAGGTCTTTGCCTTGGAATGAAATTCTGGGTCTAGTCCCTCCATCGCATGGGCAGCCAGCTCATCATAATCATGAATCTTGAGGTACTGGCCCGGAATTATCACATCCGTGTCGATGTTGTCCCGTGCGTACTTTATAACGCGTCCCCTCACGGCAAGTCCCTCGGATCGGTGATTTTGCCGGTCACGGCCGACGCGGCGGCCACTAGCGGGGATGCCAAGTATGTCCTAGAGTCGACATGCCCCATGCGCCCCGGAAAGTTCCTGTTGGTGGTGCTGATGCAGACCTCGTTTTTTGCCAAGACTCCCATGTGAGCCCCACAACAGGCGCCGCATGTAGGAGGTCCCACCATTGCCCCCGCATCTAGGAATATCTTAAGCAGGCCGTTTTCCACGGCGCGCTTGTAAATCGAGATGGCGGCCGGAAGCACTTCTGTCCTGATTTTGACTCTGCGTCCCTTGAGAATGCGTGCAGCGGCCTCAATATCCTCGTATTTGGCCCCGGTGCAAGAGCCGATGTACGCCTTGTCTAGCTCAACTGATGGCGCCTCCCGGACGACCGATATGTTATCTGGGGAAAATGGTTTTGCAACCGTGGGCTCTATCTCAGATCCCTCGTACTCGAGTATCCTTGCATATTCTGCATCCTCATCACCATATACCGGAGTATAGTCAGCGGCTCCGCGTGCGGCCATGTACTGGCGCACCCTTTGATCAGGCTCTATTATCCCGTTCTTGGCACCGGCCTCGGTAGTCATGTTACATAATGTCAACCTGCCCTCTACTGACATCTCATCAATCCCGGTTCCGCCAAACTGCATCGTCTTGTAGGCGCCCCCGTCCGTGCCGATGTCACCGATCACCTTGAGGATAAAGTCCTTTGCCATGACGTGATCAGGTAGCCGCTCATTCAGCTTGATGTACATTGTCTCCGGAACGCGGAACCATATTTGTCCGTTAAGCAGGACGTACGCAATGTCGGTGTGTCCTAGGCCGCATGCAAACGCGCCCAGTGCCCCAGTCGTGTTGGTATGGGAGTCGCCTCCAACATAAACCTCGCCGGGCAGGACCATCGCCTCTTCGTGTGAGAGTGTGTGGCAGATCCCATACTGGCCCATACCGTACTTGAAGTGCTTTTCTATGCCGAATTTTTTGGTAAAGTTTGATAGTTTTACAATGTTCTCAGCAGATACCTTCTCAGCTGACGGTACAAAGTGGTCCTCGGCAACCCATACGCGACTTGGATCCCAGAGCTTGTCAGTCGCGATTCCCTGCTTTTGAAGCTTGTCAAACACCTTGAGTACTCCGGGTCCGGATACGTCATGAACCATCACCTTGTCCACCTTGGCAAAGACTACATCATCGGGCGCCAGCCTGTCCTTGCCGGACGCGCGTGCCAGGATTTTCTCTACAGTATTCACAGTCACAAAAGCCTTGCTTGCGGATTAAAAGCTTTTCAGAAGAATAAAAAGACACGTCCCGTAATCCGGCACGTGGGCATGGAGATTCATCCGCTGGTCGTAGGCAAAAAGTCCAAAGGATTTTCACTGTTTGATGATCTAGTCCTTGCGTTGGAAAAAAACGGCGTAAGGATCGAGGACGGCGACGTGCTGGCCATATCTAGCAAGTATGTAGCAAGATCACAGGGCCGCACCATAAGCCTCAAGAACGTACACATACATCATGACGGAAGGGCGGTTGCAGAAAAACTCCACATGCGTGAAGAGTTTGCCGAGGTGGTTCAAAGGGAGTCAGACACAATCCTTGGAGGCATTCCGGGCTTTGCAATGGCCCTAGTCGACAATATCCTGGCTCCAAATGCCGGAATAGACAAATCAAATGCAGGAGGCGGGATTGTTTTGTATCCAAGCGAGCCATACGAGACATCAGAAGGGCTCAAGAGAAGCATATTTCTCAAGTTCCAGGTAAACGCGGGCGTCATAATCATAGACAGCCGGCTGATGCCCGCTAGGGCCGGAACCGTCGGTGTGGCGATCGGATGTGCCGGAATAGAGCCGATAAACGACATGAGGGCGCAAAAGGATCTTGACGGGAGTCCGCTAAAGGTTACCATGCAGTCCGTGGCAGACGGGCTGGCCACGGCGGCAAACCATGGCATGGGTGAGGGCCTAGAATCAAGGCCGTATGTAATAATCAAAGGGTCAGACGCCAAAATGACAACTAGGAGAATTCTTTCTAGTGAATCCGCAGTTGCGCACGACGCGTGCGTGTATATGCGCGGCCTAGGACAGTCCAGTTTTAAATAAGGTTTCAAAAAGTCATGTACCTGTTGGAGTATCATACAAAATATCCAAGATCGGTAATCATAACTGGCAAGAGAAGAGATCTAATCATCGATCCAGATAACGGGATAGAAGAGATGAACATAGTCGCCGGAGAAAAATTTCCAAGGGTATACCAAGCCCTACTCAACGAGGGGTTTTCCAAGGTAAGATTTGAGCACAAAAAGCCGCGACAGCTTGGGAGCGGACTTTCGATTAGATTAGGCAAGCCATGGGAGATGCACGTTAGGATGTCAGACATGGACGGCGACACAATGATCCATGCCGAAGTCGAGGTCTCAAGGGACTATATGCAGCACCTGTTTTCACAACGGACTCCGGTAGTTTATGAGATTATAAAAATTCTAGAGAGAAATGATATCAGGTGCAGAATCTGGAGCGGCAGAATCAACGGATATGTTTCAAGTATAGTGGAAGACTATAGAATCAAGCTGGCAACTCCGAGTCTGCCGACGCTGGCATGGAAGCCGATGGTATTTTCAATTGGTACTGTGGGAATATTCTACCTGACAAAATACGTGCTGACGGTCCTGTGAACGACGCCGGCGCTACCAACAATATGCTAGAGAAATCATCATTGCCTAGTGTAACCGGCCCATGCAGGCATGCGTCCTATCTAGAGGCCTGAGCTATTCTTTCTAGTTCGTTTTTCTTCTTGACCGATGTGGATGCAGAATCATTAGACGCGGCCAGTATCAGCTGATCAGCTAGGTGCTCCTCCATCGCCCTAGGATTGGAGAAGGTAGCCTCTTTTACCCCGTCTGCAATGAAGCGCAGTGCGAGATCCACGCGCCTGATCGGGGCGACGTCGACAGATACGTGATAAACGGTTCCTCCGTAAACAATGCGCGTCGTATCCTCATTGGGGGCGGAATTTTCAACCGCGCGAACCAAAACCTCGACAGGATTCTTTCCCGTCCTGAGATGAATTATGTCAAAGGACGCCTTTATGGTATTGTATATGTTCATCTTTTTGCCGGCCATTCTACCTGTGTTCTTTGCATAACGTTTTCCAAAATGCATCAGCTTGTTGCCAAGCCTTTCAACGATGTTTACATCGGCCTTGTTGAACCGCTTTAATGCAGAACGGCCAAATGTCAGTGGTATAATCATCCTTCGCAGGGAAATGGCGGTCTTGAGTCCCGGATCCCTTATTTCAATATCCGAAAGATCCCATTTTCGAAACAATAGTAAATTCTGAGTCTGTGCCATACCCCATTCTATCTCCTTGGCTTTTCCTTCTTGCCGATTACCAGCTCGTGCAAAGATGTCCCGTTTACCTTAAATATCTTGAACCGGACGCCAGGAATGTCCCCCATGGCTCCACCCTGTGTGGCTCCCATTCCTTCAACATGAACCTCGTCGTGCTCGTCAATAAAGTTCATTGCACCATCCCGCGGCAAGAACGCGGTCACGGCCTTGCCGTTTTTAATCAATTGTACCCTTACACATTTTCTCACGGCAGAGTTTGGCTGCTTTGCCGCAATTCCCACCTTTTCTAGAACTATGCCCCTAGCCTGCGGGGCGCCGCCTAGCGGATCTGCCTTTTTGTCTATGCCAAGCTCCCTTCTCTTGTAAGTCGAGATTGCCCAGCGCTGTTCCTTACGTCTGGTCTTTAAAACCCGGCCTGCAAACAATCCTAGAGGTGACTTTGTCATGATTACATCCCCAGGGCTGTCCTTTCAGGACTGTGGAACATGACGTGCGTGATGTCAAAGTATCGCCTTGCCAAGAGTCTTGCCTTTTCAGCATTTCTTCCCTCACGGCCCACTACAATGCCTTTCTTTCTAGGATCCACTATTACCGTCGCCTGTGTTGATCCGTCTGTTCGTTTATTTAATTTTACTTCGGAGATCAGCTTGCCATTTAGCATGTTTGTCAGGAATTTTGCAGGATCATCGTCGAACTCGACAAGTTCAACGTTCTTTTTTACGATATTTTGAAGTGACTTTATGTGAGAGCCACCCTTGCCTATGGCCAGCCCCATCTTGCCATTGTTTACGACAAAGATTACGCGGTTTTGTTTTTCATCCTCTACGCAATCACGTGCAGTGGCACCGGTCACGTTTTGAAAAAGCGACATTAATCGCATTTGATCAGTTGTAAGTTTGATTGCCAGTGTCATAATTGTTCCTTTTTTACTCCGACAAGTTGCGTCTCATTTAAACCTTGATTAAAATTTTGTAGTTTCATTATTCCGGTTCAGACTCTTTGATTATTGATGTAACGTTGGCCTCGGACAACGAATTAAAGGAGAGTGTTGATATTCTAAATTGCAAGCCGCACAGTTTTCCCAATGCGACTGACGTTCCATCGAATTTTACGGTCGGTACCTTTTCCGCTCCCGCTGTGTCCATGATTTTTTGCAGTGCCGTATCTGTCAATGATTTAGAAATGACGATTAGTTTTGAGTTTTTCATGCCGTTCAAAACTTGCTTAGCGCCGACGGTACATTGATCTTCTTTCATGCCGTCCTTGAGCGCTTTTTCTAATATCGTGATCGCCATTTCTTGTAATGTCGATCCTTCAAGAGACCTTTATAGGTTTATTGGCAAGCATGAGGTACAAGGTCAGGTCGACTGAAGACATTATACCTGAAATTTCAAAACGAATAACACATTCGGGTATGAATCCCGAATCAACCCGAGTGTGTACAGCATGAGTCTAACACACGTTACGCGATACCACTAACAATGAATAATCGGGTGCGCGCCTACCTTACTGAAACATGCATGATATGCGGCTCTGAAACAGGGTTCATAGAATCAATCGACTCCCAAGTAAAGGACTCTATGGTATAATCACCAGACGTCTCCGGGGTCCAGGACAGCGATACGCCAGCGGTGCCCCCGGGCTGCAAAACCGCCGATATCCAAGATATCTTGACCACGGTGCCGTCAGAATCCTTTATCTGCATCAGGTACGTAAACCCTTGTTCAAGCTGCTGATTGTTTGCTATCCCTGCCGTGACACCGAACTGCCGGTCCGGTGTGGGCTCGTTTACGATGTTTCCAAGACCGTCTAAGAACGAAACGTCGCGGATTTGCAATCGTTTGGCGGGCGCAACGTCGGAGACGAGCCTTGTCTGCGTAATGATATCTAGCTCATCAGACGTGTCGTATGGTTCTGGCAGCGTCCTGTCCTCATAAATGGCATATACGATATCACCGGGGACTGCATACAGGCGGCTTGCACTTGATTCTCCGTCGTGGGCAAGTAATATTCCGGCCTCGAATATTCCCGAATTAGAACCTGTTTCTGCCGCGCTTACCGTCAGTCCTGCCATATCAGAGTCAGAGTATACATGGATTTGCAGCTGATCAATTCTCTCGGGATTCAGGTTCATGTCAGGGTCCACCACTCTAAAGTACACGCGCCGGTCTGGATCACCTATTGCAGTCAGGAATTCAATAGTACCCATGTTCCAAGAAATCGGTACCGACTTTGTAACTACCACACCTTTGGCAAATTCAAACGATATTGTAAGTGCAGAGTCGTGATCGGTCTCCAAAAAACCGTTGGTAGGGCCGCTGCCCGTTGTTCTTGGATTTGTGTCCGGCTTACCATCCCCATCCACATCATGAAGGAATCCCGTAAGGATGACTTCACCGGTAAAGATGCCGTTGTTTACTCCGGTTTCAGTCAGCTTGTACTGGTCCAGGGAGAACCCCCTTGTCGAAATCTTGACAGGGTGTTCAGGGTATGTTCCAATTACATCGATTAGGTGCCGGTCGGAGTTCCAGCTTGGGGCAAGAATCGTGATTTTGATCTTGTCGGTCCAGCTGTATGCAGGCTTGTCCGTGAAAATGGGTGAATACGGCCGGTTATAATCCGGCACCTGCCCGGTTACTGCAAGCGGTAACAGTACCAAGACGAAACAAGCCACCACAACTACGTTCCATCCTGTCATCAATCTAGTTTGTCTAACTCTTTTTCTTTTTTGCAACCTGCATGTACAAGTCGACGGTGCCGCTGCCGATTGGAATGTTGCTTCCAACGATGACGTTTTCGGTTATGCCCTTAAGCCGTTCGATTTCCCCGCCGAGTGCGGCATGCGCTATAGTCGGAACAGTAATCTCAAAAGCCGCCCTTGCCAGCACGCTGTCTTTGGTACCAGCAATCCCATGCCTGCCAATCTGCTGCATGTATCCCCGGGAACACATCAGGTCCGATACCAGCATGATATACCGCAGATCAACTTCAAGGCCCTGATCCTCAAGCGTGTTGCGCAGCTCGTTGATCAGCGCGTTGCGTGCGGCTTCGATTCCCAAGGTGCTTGCAATCTCAAAGACGTTGTTTGTTCTTACCTGTGTCTTGTCAATTCCCCCCACCTCAAGAATCTTTGGCAGGTTGGAGCCAGTAGACTGGATCATCCACTCGTCATCCTTTTGAACTAGGGTGACGCGTTCAATGTCCGGAACCCCCTTTACGGTAGAGTTTAGAACCTTGTTTCTGATTGTAATGACGGTAGGCGCGTCTGACTCTTCTACCAGCTTTAAGACAATCACATGTCCCAATACCTCGGACTTGAATTTTTTGTTTGAGGCAAGTGCGGCCTCTACGTCGTCGACGGTACATCCCCTCTCGTCCAGTCTCTTTTCACTTAGCCGTAGCTTGATCTCGGTGGCATAATCGGTATCCGTATCGGCGACTAGCGCGCTTACCTTAGTCTGCAGTACGTTGCGGGCTACCTCAATCGCATTTTCCCTGGATTTTTTTGATTCATCATCAAGATAGATGTCCATCGTAGGTGTGACCGGCTTTTTCCTTGCATCCACTAGTTCAATTAGTCTTGGAAGTCCCAGTGTTACGTTTCTTTCCCTGATGCCTGCAAAGTGAAACGTTCGCAGTGTCATTTGCGTGCCAGGCTCTCCTAGCGATTGTGCGGTGATGATACCGACTGCCTGCCCGGGTTCCACCTTTGCCTTGTTGTAAAGATCCAGTCCTTTTTTGCCAACCTTGTCCGCGCCGTCCTTGCTTAGATCCGAGTCGACAAGGGCGTTTGTGACGATTTCACGCAGTCGCGGATTAAACGTCTTTGTGTATTTTTTAGCAATGGCAACAATGTCATTCTCGGATGCGCCTGCGCCAGAGTCGATGATCTTTTCGGATTCAATGAGCCTCTCGACGTTGAACGCCTCCCCATGATCGCTCTTTGCAACGTCGATTCCATCCTCACCATACAGAAACTGGACTATATGGCCATGCGGGTCCCTGACAGTTCCGTCATATTCCAGCTTTATGTGTTCAAGCGCATTGATGAGCCTACGCTGCATATAGCCGCTCTGCTGAGTCCTGACTGCAGTATCTACGAGTCCCTCCCTGCCGCCCATTGCGTGGAAGAAAAATTCTAGGGCAGTAAGTCCCTCACGATAATTGGTCTTGACAAAGCCGTGTGCGTCAGGATCATCGTCGTTCTCTTTGTAATGGGGCAGCGCCCTGTTGTTGTAACCTGTAAGGAGCCGCTTGCCACGCCTAGACTGCTGCCCTAGCGCCCCGGCCATCTGGCCTATGTTGAGCGCCGAACCCCTGGCTCCCGTGGTCGCCATTATCCTTGCAGAGTTTGCTTTGTCTAGCGCCTGATCTGCCGCATTGCCTGCCGCGTCCCTTGCCTTTGAGAGTTCATTGACAATGTATGCCTCAAGCGCTTCTTCAGGTGAGAGGCCCCTTGTAAGCTTTAGGGTCCCGCGCTTTGCCTGCGATACTAGGTCGTCTACAGCATCATAATGTTTTTTGATCTGATCAAGTATTCCTTGCTTGGTCTTTTCGGTCAGCTCCAGATCACCATATCCATAACTGAACCCGTAATGAGTGATGAACTGCTTTGCTACGACGAGTACAGAGTTTAGGAATTTTTTCGCCTTTGCATTTCCATAATCCTTGGCAATCCTGTGCAGTACGCTTTCTGGCTCTTCGGCGCCAATTGACGACTTGTCGATGACGCCGCTGATCAGCTCGCCGTTTTTAATCACCACGTCCTTTTGTTTGCCGCTAGTTCCTCTGGACCACTTGGACGTGATCACGTAATTGAAATCATCGGGTAGAAATACCGAGAAGAGCTGCTTGCCGGTGTACATCGGGCCGTCTGGCCCACTCTCTACCGGTTGTGGCAATGTTCCCGCGTATCCGCCAAGCATTGCAAGGTTGGAGAATTCTTGGACGGTCAGCCGGGTATCATCCTTGGTAAGCAGATAGGAACCCGTGATAAAGTCTCGCAGTCCCCCAATGATCGGGCCGCCGTACCTAGGTGAGATGAGCTGGTCCTGAACCCTCATGAGGAGAATCGCCTCTGCGCGCGCCTCCTCACTCTGAGGCACATGAAGGTTCATCTCATCGCCGTCAAAGTCTGCGTTGTATGGAGGGCACACTGATGGGTGTAGTCGGAAGGTTTTTCCCGGAAGCACTCGAACATAATGCGCCATGATGGACATCTGGTGTAGCGACGGTTGCCGGTTAAACATCACAATATCCCCGTTAGAGAGGTGCCTCTCAACTAGGTATCCAATCTCAAGCGTTTCGGCAATGGTGGATCTGTCTTCGACGAAATCTAGCCTGATCTTGACCTTGTCAGGCCTCATGATATAGTTGACACCGGGGAACTGGTTGGGCCCGTTGATGACTAGTTTCCTCATCCTTTCAATATTCCACTCTGTTACAATTTCAGGAATGGTCAGCTTCATCGCCACGGTTTCTGGAACCCCGACCTCGGACAGATCAAGATTCGGATCAGGTGAGATTACAGTTCTGCTTGAAAAGTCAACCCTCTTTCCCGACAGCGAGCCGCGGAACCTGCCCTCCTTTCCCTTGAGTCTTTGTGTCAGTGTCTTTAGTGGCCTGCCAGATCGGTGGTGCGCCTGAGGAATTCCAGACACCTCGTTGTCAAAATACGTCGTAGTATGATACTGTAATAGATCGACTAGATCTTGGACTATTAGCGGCGGGGTTCCCGCCTCCTTGCTCTCCTTGAGCCTCTGATTGACACGTATGATATCAACCATCTTGTGTGTAAGATCATCCTCGGAGCGAATTCCCGTCTCTAGTATGATCGAGGGCCTTACGGTTACCGGTGGAACCGGTAGCGCCTGAAGTATGAACCATTCCGGCCTCGCCGTATTATAATCGTAAGAGAGCAGGGCTAGATCCTCATCTAGTATTTGTGAGAACCGTTCCCGTATAGTAATTGGCAACAGCCTGTGCTCACCGATATCGGTCTTTTCGACAAAGATTGTGGGCTTTGTAAATATTAATTCATACTGCACCTTTCCGCAGTGCGGGCACTCTTTTGCCTTTTTTGCCTTTTCAAGGATCTGCTCTGGGATCCTCTTTTGTGAGATTATTGTGTAGGCGGCTTCACGTTTTTTGATTTTTGCAAACTCGTCTAGCTCATCTTGTGAAACGTTCAGTCTAGAGCAGGAGCGGCATGTCGCCAAAAGCAGTTTGTGTATGTTGTCAATGAATGCAATGTGCAGTACCGGTTCTGCAAGCTCGATGTGGCCAAAGTGTCCCGGACACCTTGCGGCGGTATTTCCACAGGTAAGGCATTTCTGCCCGGGTTCTAACGTGCCAAGACGCCCGTCCATAAGGCCGCCTTGGACAGGCATCCCATCCTCATCATATGTCTCCGGTGCGGTGATCTCCGCAACCGAGTATTTCCTAATCTCGCTTGGCGACCAAACAGAAAACCTGATCCCGTCAATTGATTTTATGGTTTGAACCGACATTATACCCTCTCCTTTATCAGCAATCGGGGTGCGACGTTGAGGCTTTGCATCTCCTGCAACAGCAGCTTGAACGCATATGCAACGGATATAGACGATACCTTCGCCTTGTCACCGCATACCCTGCAGACGTATTTTCTCTGCTTTACATCCTGATATGCCACAAGGCCGCATCGTTCACAGATGTAGACATCGGATTTGTCCGATTCATCAAGCAAGCGGTCCTTGAGAATCATCGATGCCCCATATGCAATCAGGCAGTCACGCTCCATTTCACCAAACCGGAGACCGCCGCCGCGCGCCCTACCTTCCGTCGGCTGCTTTGTAAGCATCTGGACCTGACCGCGCGCCCTAGCGTGAATTTTGTCGGCCACCATGTGATGCAGTTTTTGATAGTATACGACACCGATGAAGACATCGGCAGGGAATGACTTGCCGGTCCTCCCATCATACATCGTTTCCTTGCCCGAATATTTAAAGCCGTGAGCATCCATGACCTGCTTTACCTCGTCCATTTTTTCACCTACAAATGCAGAACCGTCAAACTTGTCGCCACGGAGTGCGGCCGCCTTGCCGCAGATAGACTCCATGAACATTCCAACCGTCATTCGGGACGGGAATGCATGTGGGTTAATCAGGACATCTGGAGAAATCCCGTCTTTGGTGTACGGCAGGTCCTCGTTCTTTGCTAGTATGCCAAGGACTCCCTTCTGCCCATGCCGTGACGCAAATTTGTCTCCAATTTCCGGGATTCTTACGTCCCTAACTCTGATCTTGTACATCTTTCCACCCTCGTTGGACTGTGTCATGACCACGGTGTCGACGACACCAGTCTCCGACGGCCTTACGCCGATTGATGTATCCCGCCGATATGGTCCAGAAGACTCGAACTCACGATACTCCTCCATGAAGCGTGGCGGGCTGGTTTTTCCAATCAGGATGTCGCCGCCTAGCACCGAGGACTCGGTTGCAATGACGCCGTCCTCCTCAAGCATACGGTACGCCTTTTCCCCCTTGTATCCCCGGATGTTTTCATTGGGATCGGGAATCTCAAAGTTGTCCCTCATTCCGCCCGGATACTGCTTTGCCTCCGCGTCGTAGATTCGATAAAAAAACGTCCTGCCAAGGCCGCGGTCAACTGAGGCCTGACTGAGAACGATTGCATCCTCTATATTATAGCCGTCAAACGGCAACACGGCAACTACGCAGTTCTGGCCTGCCGGCCTCTTCTCGAGTCCAAGCAGGTTCATTGCCTTGGTGTTTACAATAGGAGTCTGCGGATACAGCATGAAATGTTGTCGAACATATGTGCTGGTGTTCATCATCGGTGTAGAGAACCCAAGACTCTGCTTTGCCATGGCGGACTCGTACGTGTTTCTTGGTGACTGGTTATGCTCCGGATATGGAATAATTGATGCACCAGCCCCTAGTATCGCGGACGGGAAGATCTCCAAATGCGTGTGCGCCTTTGTGTCTTTTTCATCTAGGGCAATGTAGCAGTTTTCCTCCTCGTTGGCGTCAATCAGTTCAATTATACCCATGCGCAACAGGTCGTTCCAAGACAAGAGATCCGTTAATAGCTTGTCTAGCAGATCAGCAGTAAGAAGCGACTTGCCGTCCCGAATGATAATGAGTGGGCGCAACACCCTTCCTGCGTTGCAATTGATGTAGATTCTTTTGGTTGCGCCATCCCGCTCAGATTTATGGAAGGAGATTCCAATGTGCGGGTGGATCTTGGAGTTTCTTCTCAGTTCACGAAGTAAGTCTGCTAGCTGCTGGCCGTCTTTATAATATCCAATCAGCCGGCCGTCAACAAACACCCTAGTACCATCCTCCTTGGCACTCTCCTTGGCATCTAGAAAGTATACTGTTCCCAGATCATACAGTTTTTCAATAATCTCCTCAGATGGTACGTTTACCGATATGATTGCAGATAGTGCCAAATTCTTTACTAGTCCACAGTTTGAGCCTTCAGGAGTCTCACTAGGGCAGATTCTGCCGAAATGTGTGGCGTGCAGGTCCCGCGCCTCGAAGTTTGGCTGGGTTCTACTCAAGGGAGACTGGATTCTTCTAAGATGGCTGATGGTAGACAAGTAGTTCGTCCTGTCCAAGAGCTGTGTTACTCCCACCCGTCCGCGCCCCCAGTTTCCGGTAGCTATGGCGTTGTTCAGCTTGTCAGTGATGATGCCGGGCCGGATTGCAGCTGCGACCGCGTTGATTCCACGCTTTTGACCGGAGCGCTCGAGCTGATATTTCATGTCGCGTACGAGATTCCTAAACGCCGTCCTGAAGAGATCCGCCAGCATCTGTCCGGCGAACTTTATGACTTTGTTGCCGTAATGATCCTTGTCGTCTGGGATGATCCATCCAAGTTTTAACTCTAATAGCTTGCAGGCGGCCTCGCCTAGAAACTGCGCCTTTTCCTTCCTGTTTTCCGGGTGCTTGCCCAAGTGTGGCAACAGCCCCCAGTCAAGAAGTGTTTCGGCCCTCTTGATCTGAAACTCTTCTAGCATTCCAGGCGCGATGCGCTTGCTTATGTACACTATGGCATCCTTGGACGACGGGACGTCGCCTGCCTTTTCAAAGGAGCCTTCTAGCTCATCTTGAATTTCATCTACTAGCGATACCGAACCTGCAATCTCCCTGTCTGATTCTAGGCCAAGCGCCCGCATCAGAGTCACAACCGGAATGTCCACCGGCGAGCCGGGAATCCTTGCAACGATGAGTCCGTCGCCCTTCATTACAAGCTCTAGTTTGGCGCGATAGCCGACAATAGAAGAATATACCTTGGCCTTGAACACGGTGTTACCGCCGACAATCTCCTTGTCCACAATAATTTTGTTATAGGAGAGATCCTCCAATCCCACAATCACTCTTTCAGATCCGTTAATGATGAAATAGCCGCCTGGATCGTTTGAGTCCTCACCGTGTTCAATCAGCTTTTGATCAGAAAAGTTGTGGAGAATGCAAGCGTTGGATTTTGCCATGACGGGAACGTCCCCTATGTGAACAAACCTAGACTCTAGTGTCTTGCCGTCTTCAACCACGTTTGCCTCCATCATGACTGGGGCAGAGTATGAAACATTTCGAAGCCTAGCTTCGGCAGGAGTTATGCGGGTGATGGAACCGTCAAGCTCCATCATTCGCGGCTGTTGCAGTTTTACCTTTCCAAGCTGAATCTTGTACGGATACTCTGCGTTTTCAATTTCAATCTGCGCCACCTCATCAATGATGCTTTGCAGGCCGCGTTCTAGAAACTCGTCAAATGAGTTAAGGTGTTGTCGGGCGATGCCTTCACGATTTAAAATGTCCTGAATGATTGGCCAGCGCTTGAGTGAGGAATCTGCCATCTAAACCTCCACCACATATCTATAATAAATCGCCTCGCCGGCAGTAGCGCTCTTTCTTGTAATCTTTATCATGTCCCCGGGTTTTACACCTAATCCCAGAATCGCATGATCATCGGCAAAGATCAGCGGCAGTTCGGTCGGTTGGCAGTTGAATTTTTTGAGAACCTTCTCGGCGTCCTTTTTCGTCATGATTTCATGCTTGGGGACATAGATGTGATCAGGTACCAGTATGGGGTTTTTCTTGGTCGCCATTAGAACACGCCTCGGAAAATAACATTAGCTGTAGAGAAAAATAATCCTAACAAACTGACACGAATCGGCATGTGGTCAATATATATCTAGTTAGAAAAATGCCAAAAAAACTCTATCTTTTCTTCCATAGGTCAAATATTATTTTTTTAACCTTAAATAGTATTATTCAAGGCGTAAAACCTATGAAGACACATCTTTCGGTGCTACTCATATCTGCAATGCTAATTGCAAGTACAGGACTAGCACCGTCTTTTGCACAAGTCGTGGAACCAATCACCGTTTCAACAGACAAGGAATCATACTCCGACGGAGACACCGTGATCGTATCCGGCGAGGTAAGAGAGAGGCTGTCAGGTGTTCCAGTCAGCCTAAGAGTGATTGCTGCAAACGGTAACCTTGTCACCGTCCAACAGATAGATGTTGGGGTAGACAACAAGTTCAGTACCACGTTAACTGCAGGCGGCGCGGTGTGGAGTTCAAGCGGGGAGTATACTATCAACGCCCAGTACGGAAGCAAACAGCGCGTTGCAGAAACAACGTTTGACTTTGGTGGATCATCAAGTCCAGAACCCGGCACCGATCCCGGTCCCGATCCCGGTCCTAGCATGAACACAGACGCAACATTTACCGTGGATGCAGGTGAGGCAGGTACGTTCAATGTCGGTTACACAATCACCGGAGGAAGTATCGAAAACATCTCAGTTGACGGAGAAACTTCGTCACTGATTGTTACAATCGATGCAACAGACGATGGTGAACTGACCCTGACATTGCCAAGAGAGGTTATTGATGCCAAGATGGGCGGTTGTGAAGGTGCGGACGACGTTTTCTACGTCCTCGTAGATGCCGAAGAGGTTGATTTTAACGAGTCAAAGACCTCCGACGACAGGACTCTGACAATAGAGTTTGGTGCAGGTTCTGACGAGATTGAAATAATCGGCACTTGTGCGATTCCGGAATTTGGCACCATTGCAGCCCTGATTCTAGCAGTAGCAATCATATCCATAATTGCAATCTCTGCAAGATCCAGACTCAGTATAATGCCAAAGTACTAGACACCTTTTCTTTTTTCTTTTTAATAGAATATGCAAATGCGGGCATCCGCGCCCAATGCAATCCTGTTGTGCAAATCCAGCACGTATCAGGTTGTACGAGTAATAGTATCACATCAGTAGAAGAGCTGCCAACATGAGTCTTCAGGATTTAGCAAAAAAAATCAGTGTGATTATAATCATCGTATCAGGCATCTAGACACGTTGACTATGCAAAAGCAATACGCGTTACACCATAAAAAACTAGGATGTGGTCCAGTATCTGGAAGGAGTGGAAAATTCTACTCCATGCAGGCATGAAAACCTGCATGATTGGCAGGTGCGGGCATCTGCTGACGATATTGTATAACAATACGTTACCGAGTCTAGTCGACTGTGCCGGACCGTGCGAGTTCACGGCTAGTCCGGATCGAGGCGAACCCAACACAAAGAGTCCGTCTGACTCAAGTACCGGTCAGGCCCGTGAAAAGTAATCCAGGTAGATTGTAACATCAAACCGGTATGGCCCGATATACAATTCCAAGAATCCAAAATATACCATGCAGGCCGCTTTGTATAATATACAGGAATCACCACACAGTATAGGTGGTTCAGGGCGAATTTTGCCCCCCGATTATGTAATCAAAAACGCTTTAATAATAATGATTATTCTAGATGATTAGATGGTTTTGCAAAAAAAGACATCAATATCACTGATGCTTGTACTAGTATCGATAATCGCAACTGGTTCCCTTGGAGGCGCACATGCCCAAGAATCCGGAATGTCCATTACGGCAACAGCACAGGATGGCTCGGACACCATAACGTTGACGGGTCACACAGTATCAACTGCAAATAACGTAGCAATACTGGTCCAATCGCCACTCAAGAACGTGATTTACGTCGATCAGATCGATCCGGGTGCGGATGGAATGTTTAGCATAGACATCAAGATAAGCGAGATATTATGGAAGGAAGACGGCATTTACACAATAACAGCACAACAAGGCGATTCTTCCTTGTACAATCTGTCAGTAAAAGTCCAGGTGATTGACGGAACCGCCACCTCAACTGATACCACCCAGTCGACATTTGAAAACACAATGATCGGCACGAGTGGGAATGTAGCCGAAATGAGCGGGCTTACACTCAGGGCAGATGCCATGGAGGGTTCAGATACAATCACCGTCATAGGCAATACTGATCGAATGCAGACTCCAATCACGCTAAAGGTGACTACACCAAACGGAAACGTGATTTCCGTCAGCCAGGCATCGCCTGATGCCGACGGCAACTTTTCAGTCGACATCATGATTGGTGGAAGCCTTTGGAGCCAAGACGGCCTATACACAATCTATGCACAGCAGGGCGACAGTTCAAACTACAAAGCTTCCGTGCAAGTAGACGTGCTAGACGGAGTGGTGGTACCAGAATTTGGCACCATTGCAGCCCTGATTCTAGCAGTAGCAATCATATCCATAATTGCAATCTCTGCAAGATCCAGACTGTCTATAATGCCAAAATACTAGAATTTTTTTCCTTTTTTTAAATATATACATAAATAGAGACAAATAATACACGCATTCAAGATGAACATTCGTACGTCGTACATGCTAGGAGCAATCCTACCCATGTTAATAATGGCTGTCGCGCCAGCTTTTGCACTAGAACAAGCCTGTCCAAACTGTATCGGGGATGACGTATCACTGTCAGCATCACAAGAGCTGATGAATGATATTCCGGTATCGATATGGACGGACGCAGAAGTATATGATCACGACTCCATCATCACGGTGGAAGGTACGGTGGCAAACATAAAGCACGGGTTTCCAGTAACAATCACCGTTATTGGTCCAACAAACAACATTGTCACCATTGACCAAGTGAATCTAAACAGCGATGGTACATACAGCACCACGCTGAATACCGCGGGAGCATTGTGGAAATATGATGGCACGTATACAATCAGAGTCCAGTATGGATCCCAAGACATCAACAACAAAGCCCTGATCGAGTTGAGGGGAGGTGTCACTGCAAACATCCAGCCGGCAACACCCCCAAGAGATTGCAGGGGCAACGAACTGTCCATTGATGACCAATGCGTTGCATTTGACATCAGCGGCGGCTCCGTTACAGGCGGAAGCATTAATGCAGGTACATCCATCACAGTCACCATCAGATCAACAGAACCGGGTGTCATAACGCTAAGTCCTGCACCAAGCGTGTTCCGTGACCTGCAGTTGGTCTTTGTGGATGGTGAAGAATGGGACGACTATAAGGTTGATGGAAACAACATTGTAATTCAATTTCCAGCAGGAGCCGAAGAGGTGGAAATTGTAGGCAAGTTTGTAATTCCAGAGTTTGGTACCATTGCAGCCCTGATTCTAGCAGTAGCAATCATATCCATAATTGCAATGTCTGCAAGATCCAGACTCAGTATAATGCCAAAGTACTAGACATCTTTTTTCATTTTTTATTTATTTTAAGAGTAAAGGAGATATACAATAATGCCGGAACAAAACCGTGCAACTAAAGTTCCTGCTAGCATTTTTAATCATTCCACTGACTGCACCGGCCCTTGCACAAGAATCACTTGTTACAATCGACGTCTCAAAATCATTCTATGCAGAAGGCGATACGGTAGTGATTTCAGGTAGAGTCGCCGCGGTAATTGAAGATATGCCAGTCACCATACAGATCATCTATAACGATGGAAACATAATAGGAGTGGCACAGATCAAGCCAGCAGAAGACGGCAGCTTTACGCATACCGTGATTGCACAGGGTCCGCTGTGGCAGAGGGACGGCGAGTACATCGTGAGGGCGTCATACGGAACAAACAATGTGTCCGATGCCAAGTTCAGCTTTACAACCATGCAGGACAATCCAAGCATTGAAAACATATTCGAGGTTGGCGTAGAGGGCGGAGGCACGTTTGATGTCAAATACACCATCAACGGAGGAACCATGCAGGACATGTTAATAGATAACAACATCTATGCCCTAGTATCAATCATCAATGCCACAAGCGACGGAAGTCTGACCCTAGAGCTCCCCCGAGGATCAATCGATGCAAGGACCAACGGTTGCAACGGCGGAGACGAGGTGTACATTGTGTTAATAGATGGAGTCGAGGTCCCATACCAGGAGCTTGAAAAGAATACCACATACAGGGTGATCACCATGGAGTTTGAAAGTGATGACAAGGATATAGAGGTCATCGGAACGTGTGTGATTCCGGAGTTTGGCGGCGTGGCGGCGGCCGTACTTGCAGTTGCAATCATCTCGGTAATTGTAATGTCTAGGAGAGGCATGCCGAGCATCTAGAAACCATACTTTTCCTTGTGCGGCGAGAACTGCCTTAGCTCAGAAACGGCCTTTTTTACAATCTGTATAACCTGATCAATCTCCTCTTCAGTGTTGCAAATTCCCAAGGATAATCGGAGTGAGCCGCTGATCTGCTCGGGGGAAAATCCCATGGCCAGCAAGACATGCGACGTCTTTTGCGCGTTGACGGAGCATGCCGAGCCCGTCGACGCGGCCACACCATACTCGTCAAGCTTGATGATCAAGTCCTCCCCCTGGACTCCAAGAAACGTAAGATGTACGTTGTTTGGCAGCCTAGATGTTGCATGTCCGTTAAGCGACGAGAGGGGGACCTCAGATAGGATCGAGGATGCCAGCTTGTCACGTAATCTTTCAAAATACCCTATGTTTTTAGAGAGATTTTCCCGGGACAGCGCGCATGCCTTGCCGAATCCCACCGCGCCGGCGACATTCTCAGTTCCAGAGCGCAGTCCACGCTCCTGCCCCCCTCCAAGAACCAGCGGATCTAAGCGCACCCCCTTGCGCACATACAGGGCCCCGACTCCCTTTGGTCCGTTTATCTTGTGAGATGAGATCGACATCAAATCTACGCCCAGCTCCCGTACATCGATAGGATACCTGCCAACTGCCTGCACCGCGTCTGTGTGAAAAAGGACTCCTCTCTCACGGCAGATTTCAGAGATTGCCCTGACCGGCTGGATCGTACCCACCTCGTTGTTTGCAAGCATTATGCTGACAAGGCAGGTATCGTTAGAAATTGCAGAGTGCAGTTCCCGAAGATCCACCATTCCATGACCATCAACCGGAAGGTACGTGACGCGAATTCCCTCCCTCTCCAGCCTCCGGCACGGTTCTAGAACCGCATCATGCTCGATCGAGGACGTGATTATATGCCGGCCGGCCGTTGCGCGGACGATGCCGCAGATGGCAGTGTTATTTGACTCCGTCCCGCCAGAAGTCAGCAGGATTTCAACCGGTTCGGCATTGATCAGGCCAGCGATATTTTTACGCGCCTTTTGGACGGCGCGGGACGCCATCCGGCCGTAACGATGAACGGACGATGGGTTCCCATACTGCTCGCTTAGAAATGGGACCATTTCTTCTACCACCCGCCCGTCTACCGCGGTTGACGCGGCGTTGTCAAGATAGATCAATCCGCAACCACGTTTAGCTTTCCAGAAGAGTACCCGTCAGGATCAATCTCCATGCCGGAGAATCCAATCATCAAAAACCGCGACAAAATATCCTCACCGTGTTCCCGAACCAGTCCAATATCATGCGGCAATACCTCGATCTTGGCGGTTCCATGCATGTCACGTACTCGAATCTGCCTTATTCCAAGCATCTGCCTTACGAATCGTTCGGCAAGATCAATTCGGGCCAGCCTCTCCACGGTTATCATCCGACCCCACGGGATTCTAGAGGCCAAGCACGAATTAGACGGCCGGTCATGGACCGAAATGCCATTATACCTTGCAAGCGACCGGACTTCGTCCTTGGTCATGCGCACGTCCACAAGCGGGCTTTGGATCCCGTTGCCGCGTAATGCGGCAATGCCCGGACGATAGTCGCCAAGATCATCAGCATTGGTCCCGTCCACTATGCATCCAATCCCCCGTGACTTTGCCAAGGCAACAAGGTGCCCGGCGAGTTCGGATCGGCAATAAAAGCACCGGTTCCTGTCGTTTTTAACAAAGTCAGGCCTTTCGAGCTCATTATATGATATTATTTCGTGCCGGATTCCAATCTCTTCGGCTACACTTGCGGCCGAGTCCAGCTCGTCAGAAGACAGCGTCTGATAATTGGCCGTAACAGCCACCGCAGAACCGCCCAGTGATGAAAATGCCGCGTGTGCAACCAGTGCGCTGTCCACGCCGCCCGACAGAGCCACCAGTGCCCCGGTCTTCCCATCAAACCATGAAACCAGCTGCTCGTACCTAGATATTGCAGTCATGTCCAGATTGCACTCCGGATTAATTCCTCCGCATCGCGTAGCGGCAGGCCCAGCCTTTCTGAGACCATCCTAATGTCCCCAAATTCAACCTTGAAGAGTTTCCCAGTGGATGGGTTTACCTTTAGTCTGATGTCAAATTCCACGCCGTTGATTGTAACATGCTCGGTTCTTATTTTACGCGGCCAAGTAAGGCGCTCAGAGTGCCGAATCCGGACGCCCAAGGTTCCTGTCTCGTCAAATAGTATTCGGGTGATTTTGTCGGCCATCTCGTCTGTGCAGATGACCGTTACAAGGCTGGCAGGACGGTTCTTTTTTGTCGTTGTGTGAGAAATTGATACATCCATGGCCCCACCGTCGATGATTTTGTCAATCAGGAATCCCATGACCTCTCCGGATACGTCGTCAATGTTTGTCTCTAGTACCACTACAGAATCCGTCTGCATGACAGCGCTTCCTGTTACGATTTTCAGTACGTTGGCAAACGGCTCAAAGTCTTTTGTTCCGCCTCCATAGCCAACAGATTCAATCCCAAGTGGCGGGTAAAACTCCTTGTGGGACGGCGCCAGGCAGGCTAGCAGGCACGCCCCGGTAGGTGTGGTAAGCTCCGCGTCAACAGGGCCGCCGCGAATCTGGATCCCAGAGTCTTGAAGTATATCTAGGATTGCAGGCGCGGGGTTGGAGTGCCTGCCGTGTGAAAAATCAACCGTGCCTCCCCCCACGGCCACCGTTGTACTGATTATTTCATCATCAAACATTCCAAGGTCATCTAGTGCAATGGCGCAGCCAAGAATGTCTATTATGGTATCCATGCTGGCAGCCTCATGAAAGTGGACCGAGTCAGCAGGTATACCATGAATCTTTGATTCCGCACCAATGAGTGTATTTATACAATTCATGGTAAATTTTGCCGCCTTGTCAGATACATCTAGTCCCACAAGGGACTTTTCAAGGCAGTCCCTTATCTCTATACCCGGACGCTCATGTACATCTTGCATTTCAAGCACAAGACACGTCGCATTGATGCCGCGCTTGTGTTTTTTTATGAAATCGAGCCTGTGAATTGTGCATCCAGAGATGTGTTTTTGTGCGGCTCGGATGCCTGCAAGTATCTTGGACTTGCTGGCCCCGAGATCAACTAGGGCGCAAAGAAGCATGTCGCCCGAGATTCCTGCCACTTGGGAATCTATTACAACTACCATGAAACCAGAATGTCAAAAATGCATATAAATTCTGTCTATGATGTCAGCCGATCCACACATGATGCCATGTGTGCCGCAGGGTAGCGCGAATCTAGATACGATATATGTCTAGTATCACAGATGGTTATGCGGGGGGGCACGCGCTACAGGCCCGTCAGTGAACCGTTTAATACCAAACCCAACATCTTGCAGACATGTCAGAGCCAAATTATGCTGGAAACATCATCGTTAATCTTGCAAGCCTTCCGGATTTTTTGAGGCGTCCCATCCTGACAAAAAGAATGAGGGAGTTCTTTAAGATGAGTCCCGAGGAGCGGCATGAAATCATAAACGATGCCTTGGAGGCAGGACCTGATATTCCGTTTCCAAATTTTGCCAAGCTGTGCATGACCTGGCTAGAGGTATTATCCACGTTTGATGAGGATGAGCGGCTGCTACTGTTTGGCGCGTATGTTCAGGAGATTGCAAGACGTCCAGAAAAGATCATCAGGTTTAACCTTGATGGCATACTAGAAGTTTTCATGTCCCTAAAATCACAAGAGCAGAGGATCATCGCCGCCACAATAATACAATCTGTAAATTCACTAGATGATACAAAAAAAGCTCTGATGCAAAGGATGATTCCAGAGAATGCAAAAAGGATTATTGGGATGTAGGATTTTCTTCAGGATTTCTGTTGTCCTCGTTTGAATAGTCTATAACGCCGCCGTCCGGGGTCAGCACGCCGGCAAAGACCTTTTCATGCTTTTTGAGGACCTTCCGGTGATCAGGCATCGACATGTCCAGTCTCATTTCATTCATTACCATGATTTGGTACTCTTTCCACTCCGCCCAGCACTTGTTGCAACACGGGTATTTTTCAGCAGCCGCGTTAAGCTGCTCACCGTCAGGAATTACATTCTTGCACTTGGTGCATGTTCTAACCATGCCTACCTATATCTTTTGGCCATTTTTATTGGTTTTGACAAATGACTAATAGATCTAGGCAGTATGAAAAACAATGAAGATCAAGTGTCCAAAGTGCAAAAGTGACGCAGTACTGTCGCCGGATTTTTCATTTGTAAAGTGCACCGACTGTGATCTGGACATGAGTTACGGTGAATACGTGAAATATGTGGCCCACAATGATGCAAGATACTCGGATATTTTAGGCGATTACGCAGGAAGTACCGAAGGTCAGTCAGCAGGCACGCTAGACGACTGGGATTAAACAGTCCGTAGCGGCCGTGAATTATATTATAATTTCAGATTTCCACCAAGTTGTCATATACATTGAATCGGTTTCCCCTCAACACGTGCAGGCAGATGCGCCTAGAATTAGCCCCGGCGGGATTCAAGTTTTTTGATTTTTTCACCAAGTTGGTTTATCGTACTTGATAACTTTTTCCTCTCAGCGCTCATCTTTATCTGCGCTATCCCCATCTGCCTCAATTGCTCGTCCTGACGCACTATTAGGGCATCCTTCTTTTTACCCACCCTGCGGAGCCTCGCAATCTCTTTGCGCATTATTTTTTCCTCAGACAACAAGTATTAACGGGATTTGTGCCCAATAGATCTTACTGTCACAAAAATTTGGCCTTATGCTCAATCTATTCCATCAAGGTCCCATCATATTATGACATAACCACATCACGGCCCATTCCATACTCATCATTTTTATTTACCCAACGGCACCGTCATGCATGAATCTAGAGGATTACATCTCAGAATACAAAAATTTCCCAAAAAAGGGCGTCATATTCAGGGATTTCAGCCCCCTTCTAAGAAACCCATCGGCGCTGTCATATGTCGCAGACGAGTTTGAAAAGTATTTTCACAGAAACGACGTGGACATCCTTGCAGGAGTAGAGTCAAGGGGACTGATTTTAGCAAACGTCCTTGCCGCAAGATACGGCAAGGGGATGATCATGATAAGAAAGGCCGGAAAGCTTCCCGGAAAGACCATCACGGCGTCATATGCCACCGAATACGGACGTGACAAGATCGAAGTGAAAAAAGACTCCCTGAAAAAGGGTGAAAATGTCCTGGTTTGCGATGATCTTCTTGCAACCGGCGGAACGGCAAAGGCGTCTGCACAACTAATCAGCAAGGCGGGCGGCAAGATTGCAGGATTTGCATTCATAATAGAGTTAACAGAGCTTGATGGAATCAAGCACCTTGAAGGATACCGTTCCAAGTCATTGGTCAAGTATTGATGGATCATACAGCAGAGATCGGGATTTTTGGAGGCACCGGAATCTATGACTCTGGACTGCTACAAAATAGTGAAAAGATCGAGATCGAGACCCCTTACGGAGCCACGTCGGACGCGATAACAGCGGGCAGTTTCAAGGGAAGAAGGATTGCATTCCTGCCCAGACACGGCAGAAAGCACACCATTCCGCCGCACATGATTAACTTCAGGGCCAACATCTGGGCGTTCAAGGAGCTCGGCATAAGCAGGATAATCGCACCCTCGGCGGTAGGCAGCCTCAAAGAAGAGATGGAACCGGGTCACTTTGCACTGCCAAGCCAGTTCATCGACTTTACAAAGTCAAGAAAGTACTCATTTTCCGAAGACGGCAGGGTGATACACATCTCGGTTGCAGATCCGTTCTGCCCCGAGCTGCAAGATTGCATATCCGATCTAGCCGCAGAACACAAAATTACAATGCACAAAGACTGCACGTACGTGTGTATAGAGGGTCCCAGGTTCTCAACAAGGGCCGAATCAAGATTTTACAGGACATTGAATGCAGACATAATTGGGATGACGCTAGTGCCCGAATGCCAGCTGGCAAGGGAGGCGCAGATGTGCTATGCATCGATATCATCCGTTACAGACTATGACGTCTGGGCCGAAAAGCCGGTTACTGCAAAAGAGGTCATGGAAACGCTCTCAAAGAACGTCGAGGTGACAAAAAGACTCCTCGTGGATCTGATCGAAAGGATTCCCGTGCGCAGGAATTGTCACTGTGAAAAGGCGCTTTCAGAAGCAGAATTCTAGTCATCTACGAATGACTCGCGCTTTAGTCCCTCGGGTACCGTCATGTCCCCCCGGAGCAACATGTTTTGAAGCTCCAAGGTAACGGCCTCAGGATCATGACCTAGTTTCTCTAGCCCATCAGTCGTGGTCTTTGAAAGCTTGGCCCCGATATTCTGTCCCCCGATGCGTCCAAACGCAATGGCAGTAAAGCGGAATTCATGCCCGTCAATGGAGAAGGTTCCGGTAATTTTTGCAGCCATCTGGCTTCCATGAACGTTGTTGACGTGAATCTGCATGCCCAATGCCATGGCTAGATCTCCACCGCGGTGTTGACATGATCGTCAATCAAAAAGCTCCAATGATGATCGTCTTCAACTTCATAATCCTGTACCCTCAACTGTACCATGCGTTCGTCTATGCACTCGTGTGTGAACTCGCCGTCCCGCGTGAGCTTTACTAGATTCCACCGATCACGTCCCTTCTGTATCTTGCAGACGCACACCGCCCACTTTTCACCGGGTGCAATCTCCGGCATACCCACAAGGTCTGCTAGCGCCTCAATGCCGAGCTGCTTTTCCTCACAGAATTTTTTCTTGCATGCGGCACACCGCCAGACGTCGACGGAACCAATGGTTCGCCCGCCAACATTTATGTTAATTACGCCAAAATAGACGGGCTGATGCTTGCATGCCTCCGTATCCATATCCGACACTATCAAGTCCGGTTCTATTTAGTCCTTGCATCATCATAATGTTTTTCCAATATACGGCCAACCCTGTCCACCATATTGTTTCGGCCAAACTTGACGTTTTCCCTCTCACACATCCTCCTGTACATGTTGACTGCGGCAAACCTCGGATGCATCGCCTCAAATTCGCCAGACATCTCTATGAATCCGCCTAGGCGCACAAGACCCATGCACGCATCTAGCGCAATATCCGGCGCAATCTCGAGCCTAGATGCAATGGTATCAGCAGTCATCTTGCCCTCCATTGTAACTAGGAGGAACACCCTAGACTCTACGCGCTCTAGATGAATTTCATTGACAAGGGTCTCCTCTACCTCCCCGGGCTCCAACGTGATTCAAAGGCCGTATCCATTATTAAGCGTCCGGTTTACTGCCGGTTTTTTTGACAAGTGTTCGTGAAATCTTTAATGAAAAACCCATCGCGATAAAATGAACCACCGCGCCGACAATGGCGGCCTGTACAAGATCCTCTAGGATGGTCCACGATATGAAAAATGCGGCTAGAGACGGAATAGTAATTATTGCCGCCATGATGGTTCCGCGAACCGCAAGATCACGTGTCGTCATGCGGGAATCGTTATTTTTCTCGGACATTGCAGTTAAAAGAATCCAGCATAATAAAATGGTTGATTGATCATGATTCACGTGCAGTGATTCATTGGTCCAAACAGTACACGGCACATGTGATGACATGATTATATCACGGATATAAAAGCCGGCGCGCAAACATGACGTATTACAATGGTTAAGATGTACAAAGTCAGGTCGTCAGATACGACTTTACTTTATATTTGGCCGATACCATTTGCGAATAGTTGTCAAGCTACAAAAAGGCATATCCGGGACAGCAGTCGCTGAACTTTGTCGTACCGATTCTAATAATTCTGTTTCTGGGTATAGTCTACATCATGACGCAGCGCTCCGGAGGTGGTTTTGTCAGCTTTGTACTGATCGGCGGGGCCGCAGTCACGATGTTCTACTGGGCAAGAATACTGATCAAGATGACAAGGGACCAAAAGCCCAAGTATTCCATAAGGGAGCAGGAGAGCAAGAACTGGGTCTATGACCTCATCAGAGGCGACGACGAGTTCGTCTTTGTCGCCGAAGTACCAGGGCCAGAGGACAAGATCATGGTACGACTAATCGATGGAATACTGTACGTCAGAGGCAGTGGCGGATTTTCGAAAGAAGTACCGATAGAGGGCGCCGGTGGAATGCAGATACTTGATTTCAAATATAAAAACGGCGTCCTGACACTGAGAATCAGGAAATCATAGTGTCTTTGCCACCTCAAGCTTGTGCGGCAGGTACTTGTCAGTAATGTTTGTCAGCCCATACTTTGAAAATGCCTCTAGCTCGGCCTTTCTTTTGATCCTGATGAATACCTCAAGCTCCTTTTTCCATAATCCCTTCTTGTACCGTGGATCCTTTTTTAGATCATAACACCTTTTGATGTCGGACTCTGTCATTGGAATCGTGGGCAGCTTGAACTTTTCAATGTCCGTGGCCCACACCCCAACCCACTTTGCATCCGGCACCGTGAGCTCCCTCAAGTGCGCGGCATTGGCAGACCCCGACTTTATCACCATGGCAATATGCTCACCATACACGTCGCCGTCAGTCAGTATTATCACCGGCAGGCTCATCTCGTCATGCAGGCGCTTTAACAGCGTTCTAGTGGAGCGCGGAGCCTGACCGCCCGTGTTGATTATAATGGATTTGAACTTTTTGTCGACCTGTTCCTCGACGAACCTGGTGAACAGTCCGCCCTTTTCAATTGCAATTACTACCTCGGCGCTCGTGTCACGCAGCTCCGCCGTAGTAAGGCTCGGACCTATCGCATATCCATCAGGATGATTGGAAAGGTTCATGGTCTTTCCTTCGTAACCCGGAATCGTATATTCAACGTCTAGGTCGCCAAAAATCGAGCTGCGCTCCTCCGGAAATATCTGAAAGTCCTCCCTAGGTCGTGACAAAATGGCCTCGAGATCAACTATAATGTTGTCGGACTCGGCCTGATCATCGAACTCCACGGCAAATGCCTGCGACGAATAATATACATCCCTCAAGGTAGACGACTTTTTCTCCTTGGTGAGTCTGTTTGCAAAGAATGCGAGCCACACCAGCTGGGTAAAGGAGCGAAGCTGCGACGTGTTCCGAGAGCTGCGCAGTGACGAGTTGTTGCCCAGTATATACTGCCGTATCTTTTCATCATATACAATGTTGCCTACGGATCGGCTCGGAATAGAGAATTTGGGGAACTGTCCCTCATCAATGTCCTCGTAAATCGTGGCGCCGTGCTTTTTGAGCAGGTCCAGCAGTGTCTTCTGCTTCTCCTTTGTGGAGGCCGGATTACTTGACCTGGTTTTGGCCTTCTTCAATTGGCGCCTCCTCCCTTAGAATCTTGTTGAAATCAGGTTGCTTTTTTTTGCCTGCCAGCTCGGTACAAAACTGTGCAATCAGCGGCATGTACTTTGAGTAAAGGTTTGCCCTCTTTTTAGCGGCCTCGGCCTGTCCCTTCTTTGACATGTATGCGGACATCTTTCTGGACAGGTATTGAAGGGCTAGTTTTAGCTCTCTTTCAATCTCCCTTCTGTCGGCCACGTTTTCCTTGCCCGCAGTCTTGTATGGAATCCTAGTGGAGCAGATGTGGCTCACGACGACCATGGGCGGGTCGCCCTTTACCTTGTACCTAGACCAATCGGTGTCGTTGACGACCTTGATCACGACGTCGCTTCCCTCGTCATAAAGTAGCGGGATCCGGTTTGCAAACCTGTACGTCTTGATCCCCCTAGTCTCAATGCCTCCACCGTATGCAACCCCCATTTCAACAATAAACGGAAACCCCGAATATGCAGATGCGGGCCGCTGAACTACTGCCAAAAAGTCCGGGTTGAAGAATTTTTTTATGCCCTTTTCAAGCGGCTCCTCACCAAGTGGGGCAAGGCAGCTCGGGTCAGGCGACATAAAGTCCTCGTATTTTTGCAACGAGTCGCTAAGGTGTGCAAGATCCTGGTTGTCCATGGATCCCATCCGCTTTTCCGGCTTGAACCCCGCAAATTCGGCAAACTTTATGGCGGCAGTGGGTCCCACCCTCTGGAACCGCTTGGTCAGAAACGACGATAAGGATTCCCCCTGTACCGTATTTGTTAGCTGGCGATAATATCGACTTGTCTTGTCAAGATCAACGGTGACGGACTGGGACTCTCCATAGTCCCAGTACATGAGCTGATTATTTGCAACGTCTAGGTCATCTATCCGTATTTTTCCCAGCTTGTCAAAGTCCATCTTGATAAACGACATCAGGGCTACCACCACTCGCACCTGCCTCGAAAGGTTCTTCCACTTGCGCCCTGCCCTATCCATTATTCCGGCAAACTTGAGGTTTTTCTTTGTCAGACCTAGCTCCCGCCTCACCTTTGCAATCATCTGGTTGTTCACGGTAGGAATTTCAAAGTTTGACTCTGCCATCATGCGCCGGATTGTTTCGACATCCACCCCGTACGGATGGGGTCGAATTATGGTCGGTGCAGGCGGCATCGTCTTTACCATCCTCGAATACTTGAATTTCTGGCCCTTTGGATCATCAAATGAGATGGAGGCATACGGGGTGATCAGTGATGTCTGGTTGACATAGTCGCGTATTTTGGATCCGGCCTTTGAATAATCGCCCTCTAGGCAGATGCTAACAGACAGGCCCTGCTTTCCGACCTTGCGCGTTGTATGCTTTTGGATAACCGGCTTGTTTTTTTGAATGTCTAATAATATTTCAAACTCATCGGCGGTCTGGCCGTCCGTTGAGCTGACCACTTTGACAGGCTTGTTAGTGGTAATCTGCCCGTAAAGGATGGCCATCGTAGCACCTAGGCCGAACATTCCACGCGCCTGCTTTAGCCCGAATTTTGAGCCGTACAGGACGGTGCCAAATGCAAGCGGCACGTTCTTTGACGGCATGCCCGGCCCGTTGTCCCGTACTGTGAGCATGTAATGCTTTGGGTCAGGTTTTTCCGGATCCACGGCGCGGATGGACAGGTGGACGTCCGGAAAGATTCCATGATGATCGCATGCATCGAGCGCGTTTTCGACGAACTCGCGCACGGCCGTATACAGCGAGCGCGTGGGCGTACTAAACCCCGCCAGATCCCTGTTCCTGTAAAAGAACTCGCTTGGGGATATTTGGTTAAAGTTTTCCTTAGAAGACATTTTGATCTTCCCATAACTGCATGCGTCTTATCTTATCGCGCCTTCTTGCGGACTCCATCCTGCTGTACACTGAACCGTGCATGCTTCCCTCTGAGATCGAGGAGATTGCATCTATTGCAAGCCTGAGATTCTTTGAACCGCCGATTACCGATGCAGTCCTGCCATAAACTGAAATTTTTGTCCCGCTGAGATTCTCCATGTTTTTTCTTGCCTTACCTCCCTCTCCAATCAATCTCCCTTTTATCCTTTCAATTTGGTTTTTTGACTTGGCCCCGAACTCACGAAGATCCAGGACATACAACGTGTTCTCCCCCTTCAAAAGACTCATTGCGTTTTGCGGGGAAAACCCCCTGCCAATGGATATCACAATTTCTACGGCCTTGAAGGGCTGGATCCTGTCAATGTCGTCTGCTGACTTGACAAGGACCTCCCCGGTCTGTCCATCCACATCAAGTGCAACAGAGCAGGCATCTTCAATCCTGGACTTTACAGCCCCGGATTTTCCTATCAGGACGCCTACGCGCTCTGTCGGGATTCGAACCAGCTTTTCAAAACTCATGACACCACAGACTCGTAAACATCAACAGGATTTTCCACGGTCAGCCCCCTTTTAACAAAAAATCTGGTGATGTTGTTAATATCTCTTTTAAGAAATTCGTCAGATCTGGGGTGCCTCAAGTCCACGGCCGAGCCTAGATCAAAGACCACTAGGCCCGAGTCGGTCTTGAAGATGTTGTATTCGGAAAAATCACCATGTACGAGCCGTGCGTCCCTGTAAAGCCCGCGTAAGATATCCACGGCACCGGTATAATCATGCTCGTTTACCTCTGACTCCAGCAGGGTGCTTGCAGGCACGCCGCCGACTCCTATGAACTCCATGGCAAGGACGTTGTTGTCTACGCGTATTGGCTTAGGTACGGGCACGCCGGCGGCATGGCACTGGGAATAATTGCGAAACTCCTTTTTTGCCCACGCGTAGACTAGGCTCCTAGTGCCCTTTTTGATCCTAGAAAACCGGGGATCGCCTTGCATGTATGGCATCCGACTCTTAAAGTTGGACGTAGATACAAGGTAAATCTTGAGTGCAATGTCACATCCGTTATCATCCACACCCCAGAACACGACGGACTCCTTTCCTGCCTTTATCGCCCCGTTGACATATGCAAGCGTATGCGAGCTAAGCATATTAAACAGAGTCATCACGGTAGGCCGGTCAAGTACTTCATTGACTACCTTATTTTTCTTAAAGCCGTCATCACGGCGCCCCGATGTCTTAGAAAACAGCTTGTTGAGGACCTTTGATTCAAGTTTCTTTTCCAGCTCGTCATACATGGCAATCTGGCTACATTTGAAAGACTATTAGAAACGGGACGCCGCCGATGCGCTTTATTCCGGTCTCGATTCCAATTCCAAGGCTGATGGCAAGCGAGACGGTCTTTCCCCCGGCCATGTTTACAATAGAGGACGTCCTCAGTAGGGTCTCAGCCTCCTGTTGTTCAACGATCTTTTCCCCGTAATAGTTCCGGCTTATGCTGAGCCGCCGCGTTCCCTCGGAGACGGTCCTGCCCACCAAATCAGCATCACAGATGTTAAGCATCAGGTGCTGCTGATCGGAGTAGACACGCACGGAAAACGACATTAGGCGTACTTTCCCTTCATGGTTGACTTGGCTCCGCATGCCTCGCAGATTAGAAACGAGATTCGGTTCTCCTTTACGACCTGGGTATCTGGGCTCTTGCACGTGGGACACTCGACATAATCCTTTACATAAATCTGGAATAATCTAGTAAAATCGTCCGGATCACGCTTTCCAACAAACATGGCCTTTTCGCCTAGCCGTTCGGCTGGAACCGCAAACTCCTTGGAAAGATACTGGAGAACCTTTTCAGGATCCCGGCGCAGTGCCTTGGGAAACTCGGTAAAGTTGCGAAGAAACGTCTTTTGGCCCTCCCACATGACGTCCACGGTAGGCAGCTCGAACCTAGTACCTACATTCCCAGAATCATCTGACAGATTGTCCCTGATCCGCTTTAGCAGGCTCTCATATTCTGTCTTGGTCAACGCGCTACTATACGAATCAGTGCCCTATATGGGTTTGTTCAAATACCTGCAATACCCGTCATGTAGTCACAAATATCCATTGCACTCAAAGACTCAACTATATCATATTCGGACACGTATAAAATCACGTCATATGTGGCCACGCTTGCACGGCCCGCGTTATATATAGGAAAAAAGAAGCGTTGTGGTTCGTCCTTCCTATACCTTGCCGATTCGGAAGACATTGGTTCCACATTGCGGACACGTGCCTTTAACTGCCGGACGTCCGTTTTTCAGACTGGTTTCTGTGGGGTTTTTTATTTCTCGTTTATCCCTACACTTTACGCAGTATGCTTCAACCATTCTGAGATCACGCGGTCATGCTTGTATATAGAAGGATGCTGTAAAAAATATTTCACACCATGCCATACGTGCGTAAATCATATCGGAGCTGTTTACTACTGCATTTAAGACCATAATTGTTAAAAAACCGGATTTGTCCTGCGGTTTTTACCACATGTAACAAGCATCACACGTGTATAAAATATAAGACATGGCCGCAATTGTTACGTATGGCATCAAAAAAAGGAGTTGTAATAACTGCCATAATTCTGGGCGCGATAACGGCATCTAGCTTCATGGTATGGATGCTTCCGCAGGACAACATGCAGATAACAGTCTCGGACTTTGGACTGCACATAGCGGGCGTTGAAAACATACACCGCGTGCTCTATACGGAGCTAGACGACTCGTTTGCGAAATTGCTAGCAGGTGATATTACTGCCGAACAATATGTAGAGATTGCAGAGACCGCATCAAGCCAGGTCAATGTTCAGATCATCCAGTTGGTCGAAAGCCAGGCGCCAGAACAATGGCATGAGAGCTACATAGCATACATTGAGGCGTTAAAGGTGCAAAACTCCATAATTAGGGAGACGATCGTGGCCGCCGACGCAGTAAAAGACGGGGACGCGGCCAGGCTTGGCGAGTCAGAATCCAAGATAGAGGTGCTCAAAAACGAGATGGAGCAGCTGATCATGGCATCGGAGGCAAGCATCCCAGTCACGCCTGAAGCCTAACAATACTATTGTTAACAGTTGGAAATCATTAAAAAGTAATTTTGCAGATAGTGAATTAAATGTCCCAAAAGTCCGAAAAGATCACCGAAGACCAAGTCTCCACAGCCAGCAAGCTGCTCGTGATCTGCGTGGACAGGGACAACGACGTAGGTGAAAAGACGGGAATCAAGACACCGGTAATCGGAAGGGATGCATGCATCGAGGCGGCGCAGAGGCTGGCGCTAGAGGATCCAGAAGATGCGGACTCTAACTCGATATTTTCTGCAATCAAGACGTACGAGGATCTCGTCAGTAGAGGATACCGGGCCGAGGTAATCACCGTTGCCGGAGTAGCCAGTCGCGGCGTCCAAGCCGACGAGAAGATCGGCAATGAGATTAGGCGTGTGCTTGAAAGGTTTCCGGCCAGCGGGGCTGTGATTGTTTCGGACGGAGAGGATGACGAAAGCGTCATCCCGGTGATTCAGACCGTGGTGCCGGTCGTATCCGTGCAGCGCGTAGTCATGAAGGTCAGCAGGAGTGTAGAATACTCCTATGCAGTCTTTGGAAAATACATGAAGATGGTGGCATACGATCCAAAGTATTCAAAATTCTTCCTTGGAGTCCCAGGCATCTTGCTACTAATCGGCGGAATTGCAACCGTGTTTGGGTATACGGCCGAAATTTTTGCCGTGCTTGTAAGCGTTCTTGGCGGGGCGTTTTTGATCAGGGCCTTTGATATCGACAAGGCATGGGCAAGCTGGACCAAGCCCACGCCGTCCGGGTTCATCAGGATATTTACGCTGATTACAGGCGTTATTCTCATATTGTCATCGGTGCCGGCGGGAATCTCTGTCGTCAACGTGGACGGGGTTTCTGGGATCGAGCTCCCGTGGCAGATCTCCGATGAAAGGGTACTCGGCCAGTTTGTGGCAGGCGCCCTTCCCATCCTGTGGGTGGGCATCGGCACGATATTTGCAGGGATGCTACTTAGCAACTGGCTGGCCGGCGCTGCTAGGCAGATTACGGACAGCCTGAGGCTAGTCGTGCTTGCATCGCTGTACCCCACGGTCGCACAGTTTACGGATGTCATGATAAACGATGCAAGCTCCTTTACGTTGGTCCCCCCGCTACTAGGCGGGCTTGCCGCAACCCTGATCTCGGCAATGGTACTATTCAAAAGGTACAGGAAGAGACACGAAGACATGCCGGGGGAACAGGATGAGAAATGAGCCCACCGATACCAATATTTGGTGAATTTACGCCAACTTGATTGGCGATGGGTAAAATCAAGGACACCGTACTTAGTGTCTCGGGACTATACAGATTATATTCAAAAAAACTAGAAAAGGATGTAAAAAACGGCGACATTCCAAACCACCTAGCTCTCATTTTAGACGGGAACCGTAGGTGGGCAAAGAGGCATCTCAGCATGGTAAGGGACGGGCACTGGAGGGGGGCAGATGCAGTAGAAAACCTGCTCGACTGGTGCGAGGAGCTTGACATCAAGATAATCACGCTGTATGCGCTGTCGGCGGAGAACCTTGAAAGGCCAGACGAGGAGCTTGATTATCTGTTTGAACTCATAGAGAAGAGGTTGGAAAAACTGTACCGTGATCCAAGGATTCACAGGAACAAGATGAGGGTCAAGGGGATTGGAAGAATAGACCTGCTACCGGACTCCATCAAGGACGTACTAGGAAGGCTTGATGAGGCTACCAAGGGGTACGACGGCCGCTTTTTGAACGTGGCGCTCGCGTACGGCGGGCAAAACGAGCTGGTCGACGCGGTGAAGAAAATAGGATCAAAGATACAAAGTGGCCGGCTTGGCATCGACGAGATCGACAAAAAGGAGATAGAGTCTAACCTGTACACGTCCTATCTTCCACAGTCTTCTCCGGACATGATTCTACGTACATCTGGGGAGAAGAGGCTGAGCGGGTTTCTAATGTGGCAAAGCGTCTACAGCGAGCTGGTATTCCTAGATATTTTCTGGCCAGAGTTCAGAAAGATTGATCTTATGAGGGCGATTAGAACATATCAGAGAAGAAAGCGCAGGATGGGTAGATGATACATGGAAGAACGATCGGCAGGCGTGGTGATTTACAGGGGAGGGAGTAAGAGTCCGGTATTTCTGCTGTTAAACTACCCGTCGGGTCACTGGGATTTTGCAAAGGGAAAGATAGAGTATGGCGAGACCGAGATTCAAGCTGCCGTCCGGGAGACGGGTGAAGAGACAGGTATAGTAGATCTAAGGTTCGTCGACGGGTTCAAACACATGATAGAGTACAGCTTTCAATACAGGGACATCCCGGTCCACAAGCAGGTGGTGTTTTTTCTTGCAGAGACTCAGACAAAAGACATCATTTTGTCAGATGAGCATGAGAATTATGCATGGATGGATTACAGGGAGGCGCTAGATAGGATTACGTTCGAGAATGCACGCGTCGTCCTAGTACGCGCCATGAATCACCTAGCAGGAATCAGTTCGTGAATTTTTTTGGCCTCGGCAAGGGGGTTTTTTGCATTGATTATGGACCTGCCCACTATCACATAATCGGTTCCCGCAGAGATCGTCGTTTGCAGATCCCCGCCTTGCACCCCTACACCCGGCGAATAGATGTCTAGCATGCCCCTTGCAGTCCGTTTACAGTACCGGATTATATCCGGAAACGTCGCCCCGGCAACGACGCCGTCGGCGCCTGCCTGTACAGCCCACTTTAGAAACAGTCTGTATAACCTAGAGGGGGCAGATTCAAGCCCTAGATCGTATGCCAGCCTAGCCCCGGGCGCGCTCATGTGACAGAGCGCAATTACGCCGTTTTGGCTCTTGTGGGCGCTCTCCGTCAGCGCGCGCAGGCCGTCAGGACCCATTATTGGGTTGACGATTACCGCGTCAAAACCAAGGTCCCACAGGCGCTCGGTCGCGACCGCGTTGGTGTTTCCGATATCATTTAGTTTAATGTCCGCAATCGTGACTAGACCATGATTCCTTGCAGTCCTAGTGATTCTTTTAATCTCCGCGCCTCCCAAGGGTAAAAGAAGGTGGAGGTTAAGCTTTATGCCGCAGATGTGATTGTGCAGTTTTCTGATGTTGTTTACGGTACGTTTTTCTAGGTTTCTGGCAGACGACGGGTAATCGTTGGCTAGGATTATCGGACCGCCGGTCCTAGAAGCCTGCCTGATCCTAGTTTTGAAGCTGCTCATAATCCACAAGTGGGTGCGTGTTGCTGAGCTTTATCAGCTTTATATACGAATAACCATGCTCGTCTGGACTATTTACGAATGACGGATAGGTTCCATTAGCAGTGGTAAACTTTAGAAATGGCTTTTCAGGTTCCTCGTCTAGAACCACGTAGCAAAAGTAAGACGGCCCTTCCTCATTAAACGTCATAAACACCCCTAGTAGCCACTTGTCATCGCGCGGGAACAAGAATAGTGGGAACGGCGTCTCCTCAAGTCCGTAGCTAAGCTTTGCCAGGCTAGAAAGATCATCTAGTACGATCGGATGATACTTGTCATCCGTTCCGTTTCCCGGCATCAACGTCTTTGGAAGGGACCTGATTTTGACAATCGGTGAATAAAGCCTGCTGGTATCCGTCGTAGAGTCGACAATGTTGGACTCTTCTAATCCGGACTTGAATCCATAGCAGAGATAGTGTCCGGTATCATCAAGCTGCGTGTAATAGATTACCGGCTTGTTCTTCAACACATCCATCTGTATGGAGAGCACCTTTTTGCCCTCATGCTCATGCATGAATGAGACGCGCGGGGTGCGCTCTAGCGCGCACACGAGTCGGGAAAATTCAAGGGTTGACGCGACTCGGATATAGCGCGGGAGTTTATCCATAATATGCGGAAATACATGTTGGTAAATTAAACCTAATGTGTCCGCCTATCCACAACATCTCCAATTGCCGGTCCCGTACCGATTAGCGTAACGGGTACGCCCAGCCTGTCCTCGATATTTTGTATAAATGCACGTGCATTCGCGCCCAGCTCGTCATAAGATGTCACGCCTGCGCATTCCGGATACAGCACATCAAGCTTGGTGATGGAGATTTGCGTGGCCCCGTTAAGCATGACTGCACGCCCGGCCAGCTCAAAGTCAAACTCTGCTGCGCGCCTTTGCCTGCCGGTCACCGTTCCAAACTCTGACCATCCCCTCGAGTCGGCCTCTTCAGGTGTGAGCTCGCCGGCTAGCGGCCCTGTACCCACCCTAGTAACATATGCCTTGAAGACGACGATCACGTCGTTGATTCTAGTTGGTCCTATGCCTATGTCAGCGCATATTCCCGAGGCCGTAACGTCCTTTGACGTCACAAACGGGTATGTTCCGTGCCACAGCGACAGGAACGTCCCCTGCGTTCCCTCTACTAGCACGCCCTCGCCTGCATCTAGGGCGCCGTTGACTGCCAGCGGTACGTCGGCGACATACCGTGACAGAGACTCGATGTCCCGGACCAGGCGTAATGTGCGCATGGCGCGGTCGGCATTTGCAGGCCCCGTCCCGGAGCCGGTGCTTCCTATCTTCTCCTTCATGATGCCGCCAGAGTCGATGGCAATATGGGACTCTTTGATGATTCCGCAGTTTCCGTCCACGAATACCCGCCCGTCAGCTCCGAAATCCTCGATCTCCTTTTGTAAGATTTCAGGGTTTACCACTACACCGGGCCCTATCATTACCTTTGCGCTCTTGTTCAAGAATCCACTTGGAAGCATCCGGACCTTGAAGATTTTGTCTCCGTCCATTATGGTATGGCCCGCATTGGGACCGGCGCCGCCCCTGACAACTATAACAGGATTGTCATGCAGTGCAAGGTATGAGATAATCTTGCCCTTTCCTTCGTCGCCAAAAAACCCGCCTATCACCAGTGTACACGGCATGATGCAATTTGAGGGACTGGCGTATTTAAGCTAAGTTGATCCGGCGCGTACGACTCGTCGGATATGACATGTTAAAACGACAATATTCTCCAAGTCCAGATTCCCAGATGGCAAGCGAGAATGAATAATCGTTGTCAGAGTCAGTCCCTTCGCGGAGCCCGACGTCCGAACAAGAGAGCCTAGTCCATTAGGTTTAATTAGCAACCATTCAAATGCCGTGCATGATTACGATAATTGGCTCCGGTAAAGTAGGCGGCGACGCGGCCCTCTTTACCGCATTAAAAAAAATAGACGATCAGATCCTTCTTTTAGACATTGCAGAGGGATTAGCCCAGGGGGAGGCAATGGACATCAGTCACGCCCTCTCCGAACTAGGCATAGACGTGGAGGTCAGGGGCTCTAGTGATTATGCCGAGATGAGGGGTTCGGATATAGTTGTAGTTGTCGCAGGGTCCGGAAGAAAGCCGGGCATGACAAGAATGGACCTGTTAAAGATCAATGCAGGGGTCGTAAAGAGCGTTGTTGAAAATATCAGGACGTATGCAGGAGACTCCATCATAATCCCGGTGACAAATCCGCTTGATCCAATGACGCATATCGCATACAGGGTCTCGGGTTTTGAGCGCAAGAGGGTGCTAGGCATGGGCGGAATGCTCGACCTGTCAAGATTCAGGCAGTTTATTCACGAGGCGACAGGATATTCAAGAGACTCCATCAGGGCCCTAGTCATAGGGGAGCACGGCGAAAACATGGTTCCACTGCCGAGATTCTCGTCGGTTTCAGGAATCCCGCTTACGTCAATGTTGCCAAAAGAGAGGCTAGACAAGCTGTTGCAGGATACACAAAGTGTTGCCGCCCGCGTAATTGAATTAAAAGGCGCCACGGTGCACGCGCCAGGAAACGCAATATCTGCAATGATAGAGTCCATAGTCAGAAATCAAAGGCAGGTTATTCCGGTAGCTACGTGTCTTGACGGCGAATATGGGCATTCAGACGTCACGGTGGGCGTTCCGGCAGTAATCGGCAGAAACGGAGTCGAGAATATCATCGAGCTAGACCTAAACGATGAGGAGAGACGGATGTTTGACGGGGCCGTAGACAGCGTCAAAAATGCACTGTCGCAGGTTCAGGCCTAATAGATTTTTATAAAAAAACCGGTTTGAAAAATCGTGGAGATCGACGAGATACTATCGTCATTGAGTACAAACCGGATTTCAACCAAGGAGGCAAAGAAGCTGCTTTCACTATACTCGATAGAAAAGATAGAAGACTTTGCAAAGATAGACATGGGCCGGAGAAAGAGACGCGGGATCCCAGAGGTGGTCTTTGCAGAAGGCAAGAGGATTACAGAGATCAACGGGATCATCGGGCAGGTAATGAAAAAGGCAGATTCCATAGTGGTATCAAGGATCAAAAGCTGTGATTATGATGCAGTTGTCGACTTTGCAGAGAAGATAAAGTGCAAGGTAGAAACCGGAAGGAATTGCTCGACCGTTTTAATCTACAAAAAGCCCATAAGAAAGACCGGTGGCAACATAGGCATACTTGCCGCCGGCACGTCGGACATCGGCGTAGGAGAGGAGGCAAGACTGATGGCAGAATCAATGAACTGCAAGTGTATTACAAGCTATGACGTCGGGGTGGCAGGAATCCACAGGGTGATGCCGGTACTAAAGAATCTTGTAAAGAATGACGCGGGTGCCATAGTGGTAATAGCAGGAATGGAGGGAGCCCTTGCAACGGTGGTTGCATCACTAGTCGACATCCCAGTCATCGGGGTACCCACTTCGGTCGGATACGGCTATGGTCGCGAGGGAGTCGCCGCGCTCGCGTCGATGTTGCAAAGCTGCTCGCTGGGACTGTCCGTGGTAAACATAGACAATGGAATAGCCGCGGGTGCTATTGCGGCAAACATTGCAAACAGAACATGGAATTCTGCGCGCCAAGCAGACAAACCCGCCTCGCGAATCTCGTAAATGATATATAGCATGCGGCGGGCATCAGATTGAGCTTGTCAGGAAAAAGAATAGTGCTTACCGCGGATAGGAGTCTCATGACAAATTATAGGGGAAACTTTCTTTACGGATTCATTGCATGCGGACCGTACGAGGTCCTTCCGGAATGGGTATTTGACAAGGTCTTCTGCCCCGCTGTGGAGACGGATTCGAATACAGGTGAAGTCAAGGTGGCCCAAGTCGGCCTGAGGCGCGTAGAGAGCGCACTATTGCAAGGATACAGGAGGGACGAGGTGTTCATGGCAAACCCAGACATGTTAGAAAAATCAATCGGCCAGGATACCAAAGTTGTTGGAATCAACGTGATGGATCCGCTCGGAATGGCCCCGGTTACAACCACAATGTCACCAGAAAAGATCTCTTATGTTGCGATGAAGTTCAAGCGAATGTGCGCAAAGGTAATCCAGTTGAAGAAAAAGTACGACTTTCACGTGGTCGTAGGCGGCAACGGGGCGTGGGAGCTAGCAAAGCCCGACAGGATGAAGATCCACGGAATCGACACGGTGGTCGTAGGCGAGGCAGACGAGCTTGCGCTTGACTTGTTCAACGACCTAGAAAAGGGCGATGCTCCCGAGCTGATGCACTGCTTTGTCAAGAATATTCAGAACATTCCGGAGATCGAGGGCCCCACGGTAAACTCGCTAATCGAGGCAATGAGAGGATGCGGAAGAGGGTGCGACTTTTGCGACGTCAACAAGAGATCAAAAAAGGACCTTCCGGTCGACAGGTTGCAGAGGGAGGCAAAAATCAACCTCGACTATGGATTTGACTCGATCTGGCTCCACTCCGACGAGATGTTACTTTACGGATGTGATAACAGGGACTTTGTTCCAAACAGTGACGCGATTACCGACCTGTGGAGAAACCTCAAGGGGTTGGGCGCAAACTTTGTCGGGACCACGCACATGACGTTCTCTGCGGTCGCGGCAGATCCCAGCCTGATGCATGAGATTTCCTCGATAAACAAGCAGCACGAGACCGGAAGGTGGCTGGCGACAAACCTTGGAATCGAGACTGTCGCCCCGAACATGGTCAAAAAGCACCTTGGCGTAAAGACAAGACCGTTCCAGCCCGAAGAGTGGGGAAGTGTAGTCAGAGAGGGCGCAAGAATTCTAAACGAGAACCATTGGTTCCCGGCCGCCACGATAATAATCGGATGGCCCGATGAGACCCCAGAAGACATCAGGTATACAATAGACATGATGGCGGACTTTAGGGCAATGGACTTTAGGGGCCTTGTGGCGCCGCTGTTATACCAGGACTTTAGCGAAAAGAACTCGATGCACTTTGGCAACCTCAACGAGGCCCAGTTTACACTATTCTGGAAGTGTTGGGAGAATAATCTGCGCGTAATCAACGATATCATTCCAATCATCCTTAGAAACAAGACATATGGTCCGCCGATGAAGGTCTTCATGTACGGTATAATCAAGGCAGGTACCTGGGCCATAATGAGGTATTTGAGGGGCCTGTGCAAGGACCTGTTCAACGGAAGGACGCCGGATGATATAATTGAAAAGTATGCCAGAAGCAGGTCGACGTCGGCACCCAAGATAGAGACAAAAAAGCTCTAATAAACCCCGGATATCATACAAGCACTAGCCTACAAGCCTGCACGAATATGCCGATAAATCATAGTTTTTCTAGGGCGGCATCGGCCAAGGTGTTTCTTTTTGGCGCAATGGCCATGAAATAATTCTTGTCGGCTCGCTCTATTGCATCAACCTTCTTGTATGATCTAGAAGATATGTCAAACTCATAAATTCCCGGCTCTATCGATCCCTTGGTAAAAACCATCAGGTAACTCTCCCCGGATTGACTCAGTGGGATTAGTGACATGATATGATCCCGGTATACATTGACCGGCATTGTATTTTTCATCGGGGGCGCCATCGACGAGAGGTATATGAAGAGATCCTCTACATCATTAAACTCCTCGAATTCAACATTCATTACCACAGTGACTGATTTGGTTGTATAATAACTTAGGGGGGAGTCAGTTTGCGGATTTAAAATGTCGTCGGATTACAAATATAGCTCCGACCGGTGCTATAATGTACATTCCCAAGTTAAGTGCAATTACGGATATTCCATAACCGAGTACCTCGGCCTCGGAGCCTTGTTCTGCCAGTGTCATGATGCTTAATGATGAGAGCATTGGTGTGATTGCAGTCTTGACAACATCCTTGAATACCGAGTTTTGGCGCTCCCAGTCTGCTATTGTCGGCGAGAATGCGTAATAGAGTTGGTTAAAGCTGGTCATAAACGACGTTCCGGATGCGGTGCTGTACAGAGTTCCGTCTCTGACCTCCCTTAGCATCTGTACCTGTGGCGCCAGTTCTGAGCCGTATGCGGCAGTGGCAATCAGGCATCCGTTATCGGTATCCGTTGGCGTGACTGGAGCTACCGGCTCGGGATCAGGCTCTGGTGTAATGACCTGACATATTCCGTTCTCATCAGGTTCGGTACCGGGACCGCACTGAGGCTCGACGGGTACCGGTTCCACTGGAACGGGTTCGGGTTCAGGCGCTACTGGTTCGGGTTCAGGTTCGGGAACGGGTTCGGGAGTAGGCTTTGGTGGAGGCGCAACCGCGTCAGCGCTTCCTTCAAATGAAAAATTTATTTCAGATTTATCAGTACCATATTGTACAACGATCTTGTATATACCTGCCATCTTCCAGTATGTGCCGGATGCCTGAATAGTATCTTCAAAGGTTCCGTTAGATGTTGGAGTGAGCTGTGCAACGTAAGCTATGTTGTTGTCCGGATTCACGATACGGATGGTTACGGCGTATGCAACGTCGCCAGGTGTTACATTACCGGACAGTTTAATGGTATCTTTATCCTTATAGGCAGTTTGATCGATTGTAACCGGCACTTTCTTGCTGATTTTGTCATCTAGCGCAGGTACGCACTCTCCTGCAACCGCTACAAAGCCTGCATCTAGGTCGCATTCCTGTGCGGTCGAACTTGGAGAGCCATATGACAAGATTCCTATGGACAAAAGAGCGATCATGAACAGTGTTGTAATCCTCATAGCGACAGTTTTAATGTTCAATAATGGGTATTTATGTATTCAACAAAACAAAAATTGACTCTATTATGTTACAAGTATGCCCTTTTTGACTAAAAATTCAAGGGCGTCTAGGTATTCACTTTCAGAGATCACGCCACGAATCCACAGCCCCGAGGTCTCTCTTATCCAGTCTGGAACCGAATCGTTTTTTGACGTGCCGTCATGATTGTCGCCGGCCTCGAATAGCCGTTGCTCTGCTAGGTCCCTGATCGCACTTTTAAATATATGATCAGGGACTCCGTACTCCGTCCAGTCCGCTATAATATCACGGATATCATCAGGTATGCCGCCCCGGATTAGAAAGCCGGTACTAGCAACATCCTCACCCCCGTACGAGACGTGTATAATGTATGATCCAGGCACGGAATCAGAATTCAGCGTCATTATTGCCATATAGCTGCCTGAGCTTGTTGGATATACGGCAAAATTCTGCCTAGAGTGTCCTGGATCCTCTAGGACTATTTCAACAGGGGTGCCGCGCTTGTGACCGTTAACGGTCCCGGTCAGGACGACCTGGGCCTCATACGGGTATTCTGACAGGTCAAACTCGTGCGCGTTAAGCTGCGGCTCGGCATGGCGCGACTGCGCCTGCCTAGACAGCGTCACGATATTCTCCTCTCCCGAAGAGTCCCTGAAATCAAAATATCTGACATCCACGCTGCCTCCGGACGTATATATCAGGCCGGTTCCGGGCCCGTTGCAGATTCGCGATGGCATCTTAAATACGCCCTCGAATATGCCAGAGTTCGGTGTCGTCTCAACTAGCGCAAATCCGGTTGCCGCTAGCCCGCCGTGCTCAATACCGTCGATCATACATCGCTTGTACTTTATTCCCTTGATCTCAATCTCCAAAAGCAGCGCTCCGCCCGGAGAGCCTACCGCGTCAACGTTTTCGGAATCAGGATCACTTATCACGGAATAGATGTCGACTTGGTCGTCTCGCAGGTTTAGATCGGGATCATTTAAAATGATTGTAACGGGCCGTCCAAAACCGTAACTAGTCTTGTCGGTTGTCACGGTTCCCGAATGCGTCAGGATCGGGGATTTGACCGCGGCAGAACCCGTGGTTCCGGCGCTTGCCACGTCCGAGTACGAGATTGTAATCCCATCCGCGTCAAGCATCCTGCCGGTAACTGCAAACTTGACATCATCGTCAATGGGGCGCAGCGTCTCAATCAGATCGGACGTGCCGATATTAAGCTGGTTGAACAGAGCATATTCTAGTGTTCCCACAAAGGTGCCAGAATTATCCGCGGTCTCCTCTAGCGTAAACCTGTACACGGAGTTGTTGATGTCGCGGCCGCCTGCCAAGCCGAATGAGAAAAAGTCAACCGCGATCGGCATCACGCCACTCTGGCCCGAAACGGAGGCCGCGCCGCCAAGGTCAATGACCATAAAGACGTCCCCGGAACTAGCAGATATGTGATCCACGTCATCGGCGTCAAGCATGATTAAATCCCAAAGCCGGCCCATATCTCCGGGTTCCACGATTCTCACGGAATCATTGCCAAGGCCGCCAAAGTAAAGCGAGATGCTCGTACCAGAGAGATCATTTAGGCCAAGATGATGTGAGAGTGAACGCAGGTCGTAATTGAGCCAGTTGGTGCCGACGCCGGCACCTGCCAGCATGCCTGCAAGGTCAGATGCCCGTATTCCCAGATTAATCGATATCATTTCAACACGCATGTCGGGTACGGACGACGCATCAATCATCAGTAGCGCGGAATTTTTATCCGGTACTGACGAGGTTGCCCCGGTCCCCGCGCGTATCGCGTCGCCGGGCCCGTAAAACACCACCCCAGACGCAGACTCCAGCGTGACAGGATTCCCTATAACCAGGGTTGGAATGATTGCCGTGCTCTTGAATGTGTCAAGCGAGTCACGTTTGCCTGAATTCACGTTTTGATCCTGATCAACTACGGTCACCGGAATCCGGGTCCCGGGAGCCCAGTTCCCGGTATTCGGCAGTGAAATCGACGCTGCGCGTCCGGTGGCTATCGACGCGGTGGAAAACCCGGTCAGAATCGACTTGGATTCTCCGTTGTATGTTACTGTATCCGTACGTCCCCTTGGCGCATCATGCCTGACCTCGATGACGGAGTCATTGCCACGATCCGACGATTGAAAGACGCCCGAGTTCGGACGCGTCTCGGCAAACGTAACAATATCATATACGGCCGCCCCCTCAGATATGCGCGCAGATGGCTGGTTGTCGTTTGTTCCTATAGTAAGTATGGAGTCCAGCGTCATGTAGAACAGGCCGTTGTCGTCAAATCCCAGATCGTCAAGATCCGTCAAGATATTTGCGGCATATACACTCGCAAACGCATCATAAAAAACTGCCCTGTCGCCGCCGACTGCAAACGTCCAGTGATCCTCATCGGTCGGATCTTGGTTTAGCTGCGCATCAAGGATGGTGACAAAGACTTCTGAGCCGGCCGGATGCAGGTCTCGGTCCAGATCCATGGAAATATTCGGAATGTCGCCATAACCTAGTCTGACCGTCTGCGCCTGGCCGGCAGGGTTATACGTTATAGTCACGTCGCCAAACGAGTAAAGCTGGATTACGGGCCAGGCGTTAGGGTCAAGGCCGATCTGTCCGGGGGCAACATCAGAGTTCGTGTTCAGCGACCTGGGCCGGCGCACGACGTTGTTCAGGTTGTCGCCGGACGCAACCCTGCCGGTGCAGTCCGATGGTTCCAACATGCCGTTGGAGAATCCTGTCAGGCCCGACCCGGACGGCACGGCTATCCCGTCGGTGCTTGAAAAGTCGACTCCAAGTACGGATGCCGCGGTATCGCCGCCGCAAAAGACTCCAAAGTCAAGTCCACCTCCGGGCACACCCCCATCTAGCGACGTTTGATCCGCGGCCATTGCATGATTAACATTTGCAAAGTAAGCGTACCAGTTTCCGTCTGAGGCCTGTGCCATCCGCAACTGTTTGCCATTAATCGTGACGCGCGGTTCGCCCCTCGGCTCATCAAGGCCCGATGTCACACCGTCGCTGACCACCACCTCGACTACCATCGAGCCTGCAAAATGATTGTTAAATCGCGAATCTTCAGCGGAGACAAAGAGGTTCGGGCCGGACGCGTATGCGGCAGATGTTACCAATATCATCGATAAAATCATACATGATGCCGCCATATACCGCAGGTTTTCCAAGACAAGTGTATCTGCATGTGGGAGCAAATAACATTGTCGTAAAGATATCCTCAATTTGTGTCATGACGATACCTAGAATTTCACGGGGATTGTGACTTGCGGCGCCCCAGCTGTTCTCGCGGTACCGGTACCGGTATCGGTACCGATTCCGCATAATATTAAATGCAATGTTGGCGCCCTTAGATGATTGACGGTATTTGTCCAAAAGGCAAGGGTGCTGCAGATCTCGCTGCTTGCAGTAATGTCTGCGTTCGTAGTAGAGTTAGTATTTGGCATGCTATCTAACAGCCTTGCGCTCATCACGGACAGCGTGCACGCTTTGTTAGACGGGGTTGTGACGGCAGTCCTGCTGCTAGCCGTCCGACTGGCAACAAAGCCCCCGGATGCAGAGCATACGTACGGCCACAACAAGATAGAGTCGCTTGGCGGGTTGTTTGGCGGAGTGGCAATTCTTATCATTGCAGGATTCTTTGTCTACGAGTCACTCTCGAGACTGCAGGAGCCGAGCCATCTCGCGGTGATGGGAACATTTGGATTAATCGGGGGCATATACACGATCGGTGTCGACGTCTTTAGGATTGTCCTGCTTGGAAGGTCGGTTAAAAAGATCGGCGGGACTGTCCTCAAGGCCGACTATTATCACGCGTTCATGGACATGGGCTCCACCCTGCTTGCAATCACAGGAATGATGCTGGCATCGGTGGGATTCTTCGAGGGCGACTTTGTCGCCGCGCTGGTCCTTGGCGGCCTGCTTGCAGCGCTAAGCATAAAGCTGATCCACAGGACCGCGATGGACCTGACGGATGTCATCTCCCCGGAGCTAGTCAGCAGGGCAAAGGCAATCATAAAAAACACCCCGGGTGTAATGGATGTAAAGTCTGTCCTGATGCGGAGATCAGGAGACATAATTTTTACCGAAGCCACAGTCCTGTTGCGCGCCGACGTAAGCTTTGAGGGCGCGCATGAGATCAGCACCGCAGTCGAGGACAACATCAAGAATAAGATTCCACAGGCGACGGTAACCGTGCATTTTGAGCCGAGCTGGCAGAACGTGCCAAGAGAGTCCAAGATAAAGGATGCCGCAGTAAGGATTCTAGGAGTCAGGGACGTGCACAACATCAGCATGTACACGTTGGAATCCGGAATTTCTGCAGATCTGCACGTGATGGTCGACGAGAACATGGACCTCTTTGCGGCGCACAAGATTGCCGACTCTGTAGAGCGCAGTATCCAAAAAGAGCTGCCCGAGATTGATCACGTTACAATACACATCGAACCATACGTTACAATCTCAAAAGCCCTTCACACAGGAAGTCAGAATATCGAGGAGGACGTCAGGGAGATCGCACGCGGATATACGGAGGTCACGGATGTAACAAGGATATCCACGCTGAATTTTGAGGGAGGAATCAAGATCGAGATAGACTGCTCGTTTGACGGAATGCTTTCAATCGGCAGGGTGCATGATATTACGTCAGAGATCGAGCGCAGGATCAGGTCACGATTCAAAAACGCGCTAGTCACCATACACCCAGAGCCTGCCTAGATCATGATTCCGGTCAGGTACATTACTAGCATCCCAACCGCAAACCCGGATGCAACCGACACGCTAGAAAGACTTTGATCGCCGTCCTCGCGCAGCCACTTTAACAGAACTAGTATCACCTGCAATATCGCACCCGCGCCCACAGACAGAAAGATCACCGATGCAAGAGGCGAGTATGCAAACCCCCCAATCCACGCCCCCAAAATGGCAGGAGAGCCTGCAATCATTCCCAGTGCGGCAAGTCGGGCAACGGTCGTCCTTGCCCCCGATGCAGCTGCCGCAATTGCAACGCCTTCGGTGGTATTGTGTAGCGCAAAGCCCACAATCAAAAAGGCGCCAAATGCTACCGACCCAAGTCCGACTGCCGCGCCGATTGCCAGTCCTTCGCCAAAGTTGTGCAATCCTATTCCTATAGATATCATCATGGCCACGGCCGCAGGTCCTGCCATGCGCGCATTGCCCGCGCGTCCGGTCAGCCTCTGGCCCGCGCAATACAGGCCTAAAAATGAGATCACGGTAATGGTGGAGACGAGTAGCAGTCCGTTGAAGCTAGCCGCAAGGTTCTGATTGGATATATCAACGGCTTCTTCCACCGAATCAATTCCCAAGAACAGCAAGAGTCCCGCAGTCAGCGCCAAGAAAAAGCGGAACCATCCGGCCCCGACCCTCCTGATGAAGGGTAGCCAGAGCAGTCCGATCATCACGGGAATTATCCCCACATACGTCCCAATTATCGCAAAAATCCCCGCTAGTTCAAGCGATGGCTCCGGTGCCCGGGCCGCCGCGTCCACCATCCTTTCAAATCGTGTTCCGTCATCAACGGTTATTCCAATCGAGTAAGGCTCGGCCACGTTCCATTCAAACGGGATGCGCACTAGGGCTGACTCGTACCTTTCAAGGTTGCCGTCCGGCTCGACGGCGGCAGGCTGGATTCGGTCGTTTACGTCCGCCATGACGACAGTTACCGGAATCGGGCCGGTGTTCCTTACAGTGGCCCTGATCTCCGACTCGACAAAGTCAACCCTCTCAATGGTCACCTCCGGCAACGGGACGCTCAGATCCAAAAGATCCGCGCCCGGACCCAACACATATGCGGCCATCACCGCCACGAGGGCAAATGGTGCTAGTCCGCTGGCAATGACGCCTCGGCGGGACGTCCCGTGCGCGCTCATCTAGGCATCTGACCTGTCCTTGACTAGGAACAGTCCGGTCCACCCCTTTTCAGAGAATTCCACCTTGTGTGCATGGAACAGGTATTTCCCAGGATGCTGATACTCGAATTCCATGATTCCCCGCTCCGTCTGGGACAGCGTAATCATGTCAGTAAATGTGGATGGTACCGTATCCGTACCCGTCGGATAATAATGGTAAAGGTTTCCGTGAAGGTGAAAGTTGTTAATGGGATCAAACTCCACCATGTTTACCACATACACCCTGATCAGCTCGTCGGTGCCAATCTCAATCGGGTGATGCTGGTAATAAAACGGGACGGTATTGGCGGCATAAAGGTTGTTTTCAGCATCAAAGTCCGTATCCATCCCGTTTAGCACCATGACCATTTCATCTGCATCCGGCCTAGGCTCCTTGGGATCTATTATGAACACACCATACAGCCCGCGCGCTATATGCTCTTCTAGCGGCATCACATGGCAGTGATATGGGTGAACCCCGACGGGGGCCGCCTCAAACTCGTAGGTGAATTTCCCTCCAGGGCCCACAATCTCAAAGACACCGTCCATCTCGGCGGGATGAGTCCCGTGAAAGTGCATGGTGTGGGACTTGGAGCCGTTGTTGATAAAGTGAATTCTGACTATATCGCCCTCCGTGGCGCGAATGGTTGGACCCGGAACGGTCCCGTTAAATGTCCAGACGTTGAAAAACACACCGGGTGATATTTCCTGCACCCTGTCGTCGTCCGCAATTATTGTAAATTCCCGCAGCGTCCTCCCGTCATCTAGGACCGACATGTGGCCGTAATTGAACTCTCTTAGGTACAAGTCGGGATCAAAATCCACCGTCGAGACCTTGTACAATGGATCAATTACCTCGCCGGTCGTGGTGATCACGCCGCCAGAATGAGTCACGAATGTCCTTGGCGCTACCTGCGCCTCTATAACGGATGGCATTGCAAAATAGAGAACGGCCGACGCCGCCATGACAGATACGGCGGCGCACATTATGCTACGCTTCATTTGTTGCATGATCGCCTTGTCCCATATTAAAAGTTAGTCTAGGCTAATTTTTTTAGATCAGGCTAATTATTTGCTACCCGACGTCTTGGGGCAATGAATATAGATGCACTTGCCGCAAGGAACGCATGCAGAGACATTCGGTGATTCTTGTAATCATGAGCGGACTCGTAGCTGCCGGACTGGTGCTGTCCGCCTGGGGTACCGAGGTGCTTTTGGAGGATCTGGCAAAGGGTGAGGGAATAGTCAGAGATGACAGTGCGCTCGAGGTTGCTGTTTTCATGGAGTCACGAAACGGGATATTCGTAGTAGAGGTTCTAGAGATGAGTCCGGGTATCATTCATGCCGCAATAATTGATCCGGATGGAAACACGATTGCATCAGAGCAAGTTGACATGGATGTATACGAGGGGTATTTTGACGCGGATGTTTCTGGAAACTATACCCTGGCAATATTTAGTACGGATGCGGAAGGAAGAATTGCCGCGGGGTACATCGGTCCGGAGCCGGACGCGTCGAAAAGGACGATGGCATTCGTATCCATGTATGTCCTGATAATCGGGCTTGCAGGGATGCTGGCCACAATAATCTATGCCATAGTCGCAAAAAGACGCCGCTAGTTCAGGAAACTGTCCATCTTTGTCAGTCCGTCAATGGCGGCATCAAAATTTCCGTCAGATTCTACCAGCTCAGAAAGCTTGGCGTGATCCGCGGACAGGTATGTGGCATCGTCTTGGGATATCACGGTCAGTATTCCATACTCTACAAGGCATGACAAATTGGAAAGAATACGCGCCTCGGGGATTCCAGAGATCGAGGACAGTTCAGAGAGTAGTCTTTTGCCCCCCTCAAGCTCCGCTAGAACCGCAGAATTTTCCATGTCAAACAAGCAGTCGATCACCTTCTGCCGGTCCGCCGGTTCCATACTAGGATGCCAGAATGGTGGCCTTAAATTCCTTCGTTGTCCTATACTGCCGGGACATCTTTTCTTCCTATTCATGCCCGAATCACGGCAGAATTCCAGCATGGTTTTTATCGGGGCAGTCAGGAATCACCGTACTTGAGTACACAAGAATACAGGCACATTGTAAGGATCGTCGGCAACGACATCCCGGGTGAAAGAAAGGTGCTGATAGGCCTGACGCAGATCAGGGGCGTAGGCCACATGTTTGCCAACGCCATATTAAGATCATTGAAGATCAATGCAAACTCCAACATTGGAAACCTTACGGACGAGCAGGTGCAGTCAATTGAAAAGATCGTCACCGATCCCAGCTCATCAGGATTTCCAACGTGGTTCCTGAATAGGCGGAAGGATGTCGAGACCGGAAAAGACATGCATCTGATCACTTCTGATATTGAATTTGCAGTTAGAAACGACGTTGAAAGGGACAGGATTACAAACAGCTGGCGCGGATACAGACACATGTTCGGCTTGAAGGTAAGGGGTCAGAGGACTAGGACCACCGGCCGCAAGGGAGGAGCAGTAGGAGTCGCAAAGGGAGGCAAAGTAATGCCGCAAAAGACCAGCGCGCCGGCCGCGCCTACCGCAGCAGCTGCCAGTGCGCCGGCCGCGCCCGCAAAGGAAGAGCCTGCAGAGAAGGAACAGTGATGATATAATGGACGTGATGATATAATGGGGGATCCTAGATATCCAAGAAGAGTCTGGAAAAAACCCAAGCGCCCATTAAACTACGATCTAAAGATGGAGGAGCTAAAGACGCTTGGAACGTTCGGGCTGAAGACAAAGAGGGAGTTGTGGAAGGCGCACACCGAGCTGTCACGCGTTAGGCACCAGGCAAGATCACTGTTGGCGCTCGGCCAAGAGGTAAGGCAGGAGAGGGAGCCGGTCCTGATGAAGTCGCTTTCGAGGATCGGTATTGTAAGCAGAGATTCCTCGCTTGATGACGTGTTGAACCTCCAAGTCACGGACCTGCTTGCAAGAAGACTGCAGACCATAGTAATGAAAAAGTTCGAGTTCCAGACCCCGTACCAGGCAAGGCAGGCGGTGGTCCACGGACACATCATGATTAAGGACAGAATAATAAACATCCCGTCATATATAGTGGCCCTAGAGGAGGAGAAGGATATCAGGCTGAGGCCAGATTCAAGCCTAAAACAGGTCCTTGAAAAGGCGCAATCCAATGCAAAACAGCCAGACGAGCAAGAGGCTCAATCAGATGTGCCGGCCGAACAACAGCAATAAGATTTATCTCCAAATGTACAAGACAGAGTCATCATGTGTTCTATAATCGGGTTTTACGGAAGCGAGGATGCCGCGCCCATCCTAGTAAGGGGGCTAAGGCGCATGGAGTACAGGGGATACGACAGCGTCGGCGTGGCGACTAGAGACGGCTCGGAGATCACCATGAAAAAGGGGGTCGGAAAGGTCGACGAGGTCAATTCCGCAAAGCAGCTTGATCAGCTGCGCGGCAGAATCGGGATCGGGCACACTAGGTGGGCCACGCACGGTAAAGTAATCGATGCAAACGCGCATCCCCATTCAAGCAACTCGGGAAAGATTGTAGTGGTGCACAACGGAATAATCGAGAACTTTGAGGAGATAAAGGGGCGCCTGCTAGAGCGCGGCTATGCGTTTGAAAGCGAGACCGATACCGAGGTCATCTCAAACCTGCTACAATACAACTATGAAAAATCAGGGGATGAAAAAGCGGCCATGATTGAAACGTTATCAGAGCTCAAAGGCCATTATGCATTTGTCGCAATGTTTGAGAATGGAAAGCTGGCAGCTGCAAGGTTTCACAAGCCGCTCATCATCGGCGTGAGCAGTGACAGCTACTTTTTGTCCAGCGACGTGATGGGGTTCATCGAGTCTACAGACAATGCAATATACGTTGAAAATGGAAACTTTGTCATAATCGACGGCAGTCTGGGCATATTTGAGTTCGATGGAAAGGAGGTCAAGCTTCCGGTCACAACGGTTTCAAAAGAGTTTGCAGATGTATACAAGGGAAGCTTTGCCCACTATACCATAAAGGAGATCTCCGAGCAGCCCGAAACCATCCTAAAGGCAGCACGGAACACACCGGGGGCGCTAAAGCAGACGGTAGAACACATACGCAATGCCAACAACATCTACATAACCGGCAGCGGTTCTAGCTACAATGCCGCCCTGATTGCAAAATACATGATCTCAAAGTATGCAAAGATCAGGGTCGAGTCCATAATCTCAAGCGAGCTCCCCCACTCCTCTGAATCCATAGTAGACAACTCGGTCATGATTGCAATCTCCCAAAGCGGGGAGAGTGCCGACGTTCTAGAGGCCGTCAAGATTGCAAGGGAGGTGGACGCGAGGATCATATCCCTAGTCAACCTGCCCACATCGTCCTTAGCGCAAGAGTCATCTGTGATAATCGGGATGAATTGCGGTCCTGAGATAGGGGTTGCCGCAACCAAGAGCTTTGTCTCACAGTTGGCGGCCATATACATGATGACCGACATGCTGTGCGACAGGTGCATGAAACTAGACCTAGAGGAGGCGTCAAGGTGCATGGGGGAGATCCTAAAGGATCATTCCGGGATCAAGGATATAACAAAGGAGCTAAGTGAGATCTCAGACATATACGTGCTCGGAAGGGGCATACACTTTCCCATAGCAGTAGAGTCCGCGCTGAAGATAAAGGAGCTAGCATACATTCATGCGGAGGGAATCCCCGGCGGGGAGCTCAAGCACGGATCGCTTGCCCTGATGGATTCAGACGTGTTTGTAATAATCATCAACCCCGTCGACGCGACGTATGAAGACACGCTTACCAGTGCAAGGGAGATCAAGGCTAGGGGCGCGAAGATCATCGGGATTTCAGACAAGTATAGCGACGTATACGACTATTGGATACAGATACCCAAGATCGAAGAGTCAATGTACCCGCTCCTAGAGGTTGTTCCCATGCAGCTTTTGGCATATTACGTGGCGCTAGAAAAGGAGACGGATCCCGACTATCCAAGAAACCTTGCAAAGTCAGTCACGGTCAAGTAGGGTACGGTTATACTCACCCTCTATCTTTTCAAGTAGCTTGTCACGTCCAAGCTCGGCGCGCAGCATGGCCGAAAGCAGGCTTCCCCCGGCGCCGACGCCTTCTTTGGCAAAGCCCTGGGAGAATGCCTTCAGGCCGGGTATTTTCGACTCAGATAACCCGGGATCGACTGCAATGACTGGTACGCCGCCGATCATTCTCACCGTATCAAGCAAGTCCGCAGACTTGTCGTCGACTATATATCTAGTGGTACCTATCGCGACCGCAGAGCTGTGAAACCCCAGTGTTTTGGCAAACGCTAGCACGGCGGCCATCTGTGTCCCGCCTGCCAGCAGCACCTTGCAGATCCCAGATGCCGTACTAAGCATCCCAGATACGAACGGAATCATCGGATCGCCCATGTTTGCAACCACCGAAAACGGATCCTTGTCCTTCAGCCGTGACGAGGCTTGCTCTATTATGGATTTTTTCAGATTTACTGGATTGTCGCGCGAGCTAGAGCTTGTCTTGACGTCGTATCCTAATCCCTGCAGTACCGCCATTGCAGTAGTGGTCCCTGCCGGTAGGCTTTCACCTATTATCAGGCAGTCGGTCATGGCGGCTAGGGCCCTCCCGACTATGCGGCCAAAGTCTACGGCGTGAACGACATCACTAGGATCCATGGCAGGCGCCAGTCTGATGTTGTTTCCGTGCGGCAAGTTTGTCGCGATAAACGGGAGATTGGGCAGGACACGGCTGCCCGCGTTGATCACCATGTGCGGAATGCTTGCAGACTCTAGCGCTACTTTAGTGAGCAGCGCCGGCGTCGGCTTGCCGTCCGGCGTAGTCGGAATCGTGTCGATGCACATGCAGCTACCGTAATGAATGAACTCCGCGTCGGCAGGCGGCGTAAACCGCATCATTTCAGGGGAGGAACCAGCGGCAGTCAGTCCCGGAATCTCGCTGGTATCAGTATGCGATATTACCAGGGCCAGTGAAAAGCGTCTCCCCCTGACCGAATCGACAAATGATCTGCCCCCGTCCCCGTCAAGATATATTTCAAAATCATTCATGCAAATCCCATCATTTCGACAAATTCCCCCTCGCTACGCCTCTGCAAAACGGGGTTGGTCTGTTTTTCACGCCCCATAGTAGACGTCGGGCTAGAGCCATAATCATGGCCTGGGAGCACTTGGATAGAGTCATCTAGTCCGTACAGAATATCAAACAGGCTGTGGTAGAGCTCGCGCGCGCTCCCCCCCGGAAGATCGACTCGGCCGCAGCTGCTCACAAAAAGCGTGTCCCCGGAGAACAGCCTCCCTCCACCTAGCAGGCACATGCTGTCCCTAGAGTGGCCCGGCGTATGAAGTATGTCTAGGCGCGTTCCCCCAAACTCGATCGTGTCGCCGTCGGAGACCGATATGTCATGTTCAAGATCAGAGTCCTTATGCTGTATGACCTTTGCCCCAAAGGACCTAGAGAGCTCCGCGTTTCCGGTTACATGATCAAAGTGGGTGTGGGTATTTACAATGTATTTTACTGACAGGTTGTTTTCGGCAACTATTTTCTCGATCTTGTCTAGGTCCCAAGACGGATCAATGACGATGGATTCCGGTGTCTCCGTACCTGCCACAATATAGGTAAAGTTTCTCATGTTACCGACAGGGATCTGATATACCCTCAAATTACTCCCTCCTCGGCCTCCGGCGGAATGCCGATTTTTTCCACAAAGATGTCCCCTGTCAGATCTGCTCGTTTTGGAATCCCCTGCTTCATCCTGTGAAATGTCACCGTGGCATCACATTTGGCCGCGATGTTTGCAGTCTGGCCCGTCTGCGGATCTAGTCCCGATGGGACGTCTACTGCAATCTTTGTACAGTCAGTCCGGTTGATATAGTCGATTGCAGATGCAAAAGGCTCCCTGATCTGCCCCGAGATTCCCGTGCCAAGGATGGCGTCGACGATGACATCAGGTGCATGGGCAAACTCGGTTCCTCCACCCGTAATCAGCCTCACTGATGGCATCCTCTCCAGTAACGACCAGTTCCACCTGCACTCCTCCGTCTTGATCCCGTCAGCATCACCAAGAAGCCTCACGGTCACGTCGGCACCGTACCCTGCAAGGTGCCTAGCCATCACCAGTCCGTCGCCACCGTTGTTTCCTAGGCCCGCAAGAATTAGGATTTTTTTCGAGTTGACATTGCCAAGCTTTTCAACTAGTCTCCTAACCGCGGCCGCGCCCGCATTTTCCATCATGAATTTTTTTAAAAATCCCATGTCATGCCCGCGGTTCTCTATTGCATACATCTCATCTACGCTGATCTCCATTGTTCCATGGAACAATGCCCAAAATAATAGCTTTATGACACAGGGTATATTTCCGTACAAACGGATTTAACCTGAACATATTACAGATTTACCATGTCACTAAAAGATGCGACCGCGTCCCTAGACGAGATCGCCAAATCGCTTGCAGCTGAGCAAGACGTGCGCGAAATATTGCTGAGAAACACTAGGGAGATCATTTTACTGTGTGGCAAAAGCATCATCAGGATGCATGGCGGCGATGCTGATGAGGCAAAATCCATCCTCCAGGATGCAGACAGGCTCTTGTGCAAGTACAGGGAAAAGGTGGTAGGCGACCTAGGCAAGTACCTCATGGTGCCCGAGCAGGAGTTTGTAGAGGCATCAGCGCTGATCTCGATTGCGGAAAAAAGACAAATTCCGTCCAAAGATGAGCTAAGAGTCTCCGGCGAGGCATACATCCTAGGGTTACTTGACTGCATAGGGGAGCTAAAGCGGTTCATGCTTGATAAGATTCGCGGTGACGACCTTGATGAGGCATTAAGGATATTTTATGTCATGGAGGAGATGTTCGGCCTGCTGTATCCATTTGCCAGCCTAGACAAGATGATAAAGGATGCAAGAAGAAAGACCGACGTGGACAGAATTCTAATCGAGGATGCCAGATCCGTGATCACGCAAGAGATCCGGAGGAAGGAGCTAATCGACGCGATGGGAACAAGATGAATGCGGGCGATGGGATTTGAACCCACGAACTCCTAAGAGACTAGCCCCTCAAGCTAGCGCCTTTGGCCAGGCTGGGCGACACCCGCATTAGGAAATCCCTGTATGGTTTTTATAATCCTTGATTGCCTTCAGCCAACATGCTAGTGCCTGTAAGATGTTTTACCTGCGGCAATATGATAGCAGACAGGTACGGAGAGTACCAAGCCAAGATAAATGCAAAAGAGAATCCAAGCAAGGCACTTGATTCGGTTGGAATCAGCAGGTATTGTTGCAGGCGAATGATGCTTACATCCATGGAGACGATTCAGCAGATTATTCCGTTCTACGAGGCAATCCACAGGCGGAACCAAGAAATCCAGTCCGAGCTGGAATAGGCCTTGCCACGAATTACGGCAGTCAGGGGCAGGATATTATTCGACAGCAGGGGTAGTAAGACCATAGAGGTCGATGTGACCTCCGACGGCACGTATACGGGCAGGGCCTGCGCACCGTCCGGCGCAAGTGTAGGAAGGCACGAGGCAGTCGGGTTCCCCGGTTCAGATCCGGAGCAAAGCCTGCAGGTTCTAAACAAAAATGCCCAAAGGTTTGAGGGGATCGACTCCGGCGATCCAAAGGCCATACATGATGTAATCAGGACATTTGATGATACAGTAAATTATTCAATATGTGGCGGGGCGCTCGCATTTGCAGTAACGATTGCCGCGGCGGACTCTGCATCAAGGGCCCTAGGCAGGCCGATCTTCAGTACGTTATCAAGGCGCGACGAGTACAGGCTCCCACTCCCACTTGGCAACATACTAGGCGGCGGGGCCCATGCAGGTCCAGGAACGCCAGATATACAAGAGATCCTAGTCTGTGCAATAGGCGCCAAGACCATAAAAGAGTCCATAGAGACCAACCTAGCAGTGCACGCGGAACTAGGAAGAGTCCTGCGAGAAAAGGATGCCACATTCACCAACGGACGTGGAGACGAGGGGGGCTGGGCCCCTAAACTAGACAACGAGGAGGCGCTAGAGGCAGCTGCTAGGGCAGTTGAAAGGCTAGGATACACCCTTGGAAGAGAGGTCTCCCTAGGGGTCGACTTTGCATCATCCACACAGTGGGACGAGAAAAAACAGGTTTACATTTACGACAGGGCCGGCATAGAGAACTCGCCCGGTGAGCAGATCGAATTTGCATCCGAAATAATTGAAAAATACAACCTGATCTACGCGGAGGACGCGGTCCACGAGGAGGCGTTTGGCGACATGGCCGAGATCACCGCCAGATTCCCCGACACGATGGTGACGGGTGATGACATCACGGTTACAAACAGGAATATCCTGCAGAGGGCCATTGATTCAAAGTCATGCAGTGCCGCAATACTGAAGGTAAACCAGGCAGGAAGCCTGTTTGACGCTTTGGAGTTTGCTGACCTTGCGAGTCAAAACGGCATAGGGCTAGTCACGTCGCACAGGTCCGGCGAGTCCGTCGATTCACAAATCGTGCATGTTGGAATCGCCACAGGATCAAGGATGCTCAAGGTAGGTGTGGTCGGCGGCGAGAGGGTAGCCAAGCTAAACGAGCTGCTCAGACTAGCAGGGCATGATTTAATATGTGGAATAATGCGATTCTAAAAATCGATGAGTCAGCAGACAGAGGAGCAGGATATTAAAAAGAAGATCCTGACTACCGGTATCAGGGTGGGAACACAGGTCAGGACCACCTTCATGAAGCCGTTTATAACAAAGGCAAGTCCCGAGGGGCTTTACATGATTGACCTAGACATTACGCTGGACAGGATAAAGACCGCCGCAAAATTCATCAACAGGACCGGGGTCGAAAACATCATAGTCTGCTCAGGCAGGCAGTATGCAAGCACCCCCGTTGAAAAATTCTGTGAGGTTACAGGTACAAAGCACCTGCTGGGAAGATTCATGCCCGGAACGCTGACCAACCCGTCCCTGCCATATTACATAGAACCAAAATTAGTCCTGATTTCAGACCCGCAGGTCGACGAACAGGCCATCACCGAAGCCACCAACGCGGGAATTCCAGTGATTGGAATCGCAAACACGGACAACATTACATCCATGATCGACTTGGTAATTCCGGCCAACAACAGGGGAAGAAAGTCGCTGGCGACAATCTACTGGCTCTTAGCAAGAGATATCTTAATCGAGCAGGGCGGAAGTGAGGACTCTATACAGTACGAGATCGACGACTTTGAGACAAAGATCAAAGAGTCAGATGCCGAGTAATACAATGGCACGGCGATACGCTCTGCGCCGGCCGCCGGTTCCGCGCGATATACATGTGTGCATATATCATTACCAAGCCGCGTCATTGCGTGCCTGCCTGTACAGGATATACAACAGGGTCCTGATTTGACCTCAGGCGCGTCGGCTCCCGGCAAGATAATCCTGTTCGGGGAGCACTTTGTAGTTCACGGTACAAGGGCAATTCTAGCTGCAATAGACAGGAGGGTGACCGTAGTATCTAGTATAATTGACGAGTCCGTCATACGAATAGAGTCTGCATTGGGAAGCGAGGAGATGGATGTCTCGGGTTCTGGAACCGTGCCAGAATTGAGGCCTTTTGAATTTCTTGCAAAAAGGATGATTCGAGAGTTCTCGCATGCCGGCGGTATTGACATAAAAATCATCTCCGAGATTCCCCACGGGGTAGGCCTAGGCTCGTCGTCTGCATCATGCGTCGCCGCCGCCGCGTCGATCTCCGGCCTGTTTACAAGGAATACGAGAGAAGAGATCTGCAGGCTGGCAGTCGAGGCAGAGAGGACCATATTCAAGAACACGTCCGGGGCAGACTGCACGGTATGCACACACGGTGGCATAATTACATATGGAAGGGATTCTGGGTTTGAAAGGTCAGATGAGACGCCGGGTTTTCAGCTGATAGTTTCAAATTCCGGACTTGTCCATTCCACCGAGAAGGTGGTTGCAAGGGTTGCAGAATTTAAAAAAAGATATACAGAAAGGTTCAATATTCTGTGCGAAAAAGAGTCCGCACTCGTGCGCACGGTAACGAAACATATACGAGACAGGGACTCGGGTGGGATCGGCATAGCCATGAAAGAAAACCAGGTTTATCTTGAGGAGATCGGGGTATCTAGCGACGCGCTACGGGAGATCATCAGATACGCAGACTCACACAGTCTTGGCTCCAAGATCACCGGCGCCGGCGGCGGGGGGTGCATAATATCAGTTACAGATGAGCCCTCGCCGGACCACATAATCAAAAAGATGCAAGGATATGGGATCCATTCGTTTGGTGCAAAAATCGACCATACAGGATTGGAGACTTTTTAACTGACTGAAAAATCCAGTAAGATATGATCCTGTTAAAGCTGGGCGGCTCGATAATCACCAACAAGGAACAGGCGCTCTGTGCGCGAAAAAAGCCCATCGACTCCATCATGAAAAACCTCAAAAAGATCAAAGAGTCCATGGTAATAGTGCACGGCGGGGGATCGTACGGCCATTATTGGTCCGTGAAATACGACATGCATACCAAGCCCGACGAGTACAACCCGCACGGCGTCTCGGTTGTCAAAGACTCCATGGTACAGCTAAATGGCATAATCCTAGATATAATGCTAAAGAACAGGTTAAATCCGTATCCTGTGCAGCCATCGGCATTCATGAACGGCGGCCGGCCAGATACCAAGCGGATTAAAAGTCTAGGAGAGATTGCAGGGGCCGCAATGATCCCAGTCACCTACGGGGACGCACTGTGGCACGGGCGTAAAAAATCATACATTTTATCCGGGGACAAGATAATGACCCATCTTGCAGGGGTGCTGCGTCCTAGGCTTGTGATATTCGCGCTAAACGTAGACGGCGTATATTCAGATATAATATCAAAGAATTTGATCAGCAGGATGGAGGGCAGGCGGGCAAGAATCTCCGGCGTCAAGATGGATGTTACCGGCGGCATGGGCAGGAAGATACTAGAGGCGTCAAGGATTTCAAGGCTAGGGTATACGGTATTTTTTACAAACGGTAACAAGCCTGAGCGGATTGTAAATGCGGTTAATAGGAACAAATTTGAAGGAACACTGTTCGGAGATGCGCGGCATGGCTGAATTTGTGATTCTTGTAGACGAGATGGACCGGCCGGTCGGACTAGAGGAAAAGACTCGGTGCCACCTGCCAGATGGCAGGCTGCACAGGGCATTTACGGCGCTGTTATTTGACCATAATGGAAGGCTGATGCTGGCCCGGCGCAGTCCGGACAAGATGCTGTGGCCCGGCGACTGGGACGGTACATTTGCAAGCCATCCCAGGGATGGCGAGACATACATCTCGTCGGCCCAGAGGAGGATGCCCGAGGAGATCGGGCCAAGATGCAACATGGATTACCTGTTCAAGTTTGAATATCACGTGCCATACGGTGACGTGGGATCTGAAAACGAGATCTGCGGTACCCTGATCGGAGTCACGGACGGGGAAGGGCTTGATCCGGACGACGGCGAGGTATCAGAGATCGGCTGGGTCACGCCGGAGATGCTAGCCGCCGACCTAAAAGAGGCGCCGCGCTCGTACTGCCCGTGGATGCTAGTTGCGCTGTATTTTCTGGACACCTCAAGTCCGGCGATGCTTGAAAAGTACGGCAATACCCTGCGAGAATGGATCAGGCCGGAGACAAAGAGGCAGATAAAAGAGTCAATCAGAGAACACATGTCAGAGTCCCAGTGGAGGCTACTCAAAGATGAGTGATTACACGGCAAAGTATACAGGTAGGGTGAACCGGTACCTGCTGTCTAGGATCAAGGGCAGGCCGGAGGTACTTTACAAGGCCGCATCACACCTGATTGAGAATGGCGGCAAGAGGCTGCGCCCGTACATGGTGATCAAGAGCTGCCAGGTTCTCGGCGGAGCTCCCGGCAAGGCAATGCCTGCCGCCGGAGCAATCGAGATGGTACACAACTTTACCCTCATTCATGATGACATAATGGATAACGACGGAGTGCGCCACGGTGTTCCCACCGTGCACAAGAAATACGATGATTCGATTGCAATTTTGGCAGGCGACATCTTGTTCTCAAAGGCCTTTGAGACCGTGGTACAGACACAGATCCCGTCCAAGGACCGCGGCGAGCTTGTCTCAAGGCTAGCAAGGGCGTGTGTAGAGGTCTGCGAGGGCCAAGTCATGGACATTAGAATGGCCGGAGACAGGAAGATACCGGCGCAGTCTCAGTACATCACCATGATATGCAAAAAGACCGCCGCTCTCTTTGATGCATCCTGCGCCATGGGCGCCATCTGCGCCGGCGGGCGGCCAAGAGACATTGCAAACATGTCGTCGTTTGGAAAGAATCTCGGAGTAGCATTTCAGATTACAGACGATCTAATAGGAGTCATGGGCGACCCCAAGATTACAAAAAAGCCTGTGGGTAACGACCTGCGCGAGGGGAAAAAGTCGCTGCCCATAGTAATGGCGATAAACAGGGCCGGCGGAGGAGACAGAAAAGCGATCATAAAGTGCTTTGGAAACCCCAAGGCAGGAGCCGGGGATCTTAAAAAGGCGACAAGTATAATGAGCGGGCTGGGTGTAGAGGAGGCAGTCAGAGCCAAGGCGGCAGGATACGCCGCAAGGGCCAAGAGATCACTGAAAGGTTATGATGGCAGGGCAGGAGCAGAGATGGCATCCCTACTAGACTTTGTAGTAAAGAGGGCCGGATAAATGACCAAGGAATCAGATAATAACTCGGTAGCTGATATAGGGGCCCAGTTCATGAATGAGTCAAGTGACTTTGAGTCCGCAATCAGGAATATAGGCGACAAGTTCGACTCGTTGAGTTTGGTGGATATGTTCACGCACTATTACAAGGTCATGATCACGTCTGCAAGGAGTAAGGCTGCCAAACAGAGCGGCGCGGCAGTCGGAAAGGTGGGCAAACGCGTTGCACTAGTCGAAGAACAGATACTAGAGTTCAACACACGGATACACCCCGCCATGTTCTCGTACATTAAAGAGTCAGAGAAGCGTCAGGTGGAGGCATTAAGGGCGACTAGGAATGGTAGTGGCAGAGAAAAACTCTTCAAAAAGCTAAAGCAGACAATGAGTATGAGGAATTTTATCGAACAGTACGACAAGGGACTTGAGTCGTGATCGAGAGGCTTGCAGAAAAGGCAATATTGCTAAAGCGAGAGCTTGCACGGACTCGCGGCGGGGCCGGACTCATGATGGAGATCGTTCCGGATCTAGGAATCCCAGGCATAGACAAGATGACTGGATTTGCAGAAAAAAACCCGATATACCACAGATCATACAGGGAGAAGATACTAGGAACCGACTGCACAATATACAGGGGTGACATCAACGACTATTGGCTTGGTAGCATCATGCATGAATCAAGCCGCGCGCCGTTTTCTCCCACGTGGATTGTGTCGGCGTTTTTGCTGGTACTAGAGTTAAAGGATATGGGATACGAGAGTATAGTGGATGTCGGATCCGGGGACGGCAGGATTGCCTTTCTTGCAAAGAGTATGGGGGTCGGCGCATACAGTATTGAGATAGACGAGGATCTAGTAGACCTGCAAAAGAAGATTATGAGGGATGCAGGCGTGGATTTTTCTACAATATGCGCCGACGCGACAGAGTGCGACTTTGCATCAATGGACCTGCAAAACCCGGTTTTTTGCATCGGGGGGCTAGCCCCGATGGGCGGCGCGTCCCTAGCATCGGCAATAATTGACAATATTGCAGGTGGGCGGCTAGAGTCCGAGTCGGGATTTGTCTTTACCGGAAGCATATCTCCAAAGTATGCCGGCTCCGAGTTTGATGGGGGGTGGGGCGGCCTGATCAGGGATGCCGGATTGCACAAAACAAAAACAATCACCCTGCCTACCGCATGGACGTTTGAGATGCCCGATGAAACACCCTATATTTTTGCAAGGTTTCAAGCCAGCGCCTCCCCGCGCACGGCCTGCGGTTGACATAAAAAAGCCGCCCAAGATGGCAAGTTTGATGGCAGGTGTAGATATCAGGGCCGAGATCAGGAGGATCGCCCTCCAGAACGCGTTCGAGCACGGGGGAAAGACGAGGGACGGGACGATATTAGCAAAGATTCTAGGCGCTGTACCAGATCTTAGAACGAGGGCAGGGGAGGTCGCCGGCGAGGTCGCCCCGATTGTAACGGAGATAAACGGCATGACGCCCGAGGCGCAAAGAGAAGAGCTAGAAAGGGACTTTCCAGAATCCCTGCAAAAAAAGACGCCAGAAAAGCAAGGTGGCCTGCCTGAGATTGAGGGTGCCAGGATGGGCCAAGTCGTGACGCGCTTTCCGCCGGAGCCAAACGGATACCCGCACATCGGACATGCAAAGGCTGCAATAATCAATTCCGAGTATGCGGACATGTACAACGGGAGAAAGATACTCAGGATGGATGATACGAATCCAGAGGCCGAGCGAATGGAGTATTATGCCGCAATCAAAGTAGGGCTAGAATGGCTCGGAATAAAATACGACATGATAAAGAATACCTCCGATGACATGGACATAATCCATCAAAAGGGCCTAAAGATGGTCGAGTCCGGCAATGCTTACATATGCACGTGCAAGCGCGACGACATCAGCAGGAACAGGAGGGAGATGAAGGCATGCAAGTGCAGTATTTTAGATAATGATTCAGTGTCAGAGAGGTGGTACAAGATGTTTAAGGGGTTCAAGCCGGGCGAGGCCGTTGCAAGGTTCAGGGGCGACATGAAATCCGATAATACCGTAATGCGCGATCCCGTGCTGTTTAGAATTATAGATTCAAAGCACCCGCTAGTAGGTGACAGGTACAGGGTCTGGCCGAGCTATGACTTTGCAATATCTATAGAGGACAGCATCGACGGTGTCACTCACGCATTTAGGTCCAAAGAGTACGAGCTGCGAAACGAGCTCTATTACGCGATTCTAGACGCGCTAGGCATGCGAAAGCCAATAGTTATAGAATTTTCACGCCTGACATTTAAGGGGATGCCGGTCTCCAAGAGGATCATAAAGCCGCTGATCGAGGGGGGGAAAATTCCATGGTATGACGATCCGAGGCTGCCCACGCTTGAGGCCATGCGAAGAAGGGGAATAAGGCCAGAGGCAGTCAGAAAATTCATCCTGTCCCTCGGGTTTACAAAGTCCGACACGCAGGCGCCATTTGACGCCCTAGAGGCGTTCAACCGCGGAATCATCGACGACTCTAGTATCAGGCTTAACATGGTACGGAATCCAAAGAGTCTTGACGTATCGGGACTGCCATCAGGTATAGTCACGATCCAAAATCATCCGTCATTGGACATTGGGAGCAGGAGTGTCAGGGTCCAAAGCCCGATGTACATTTCCTCGGCAGACTATGACAACCTTCGAGTCGGGGATGTCATCAGGCTCATGGGGCTTGGAAACATAAGGGTGACTGAACAGGACGCGCATCTAGGGGGCGAGTACATCGACGACGATACAGGTGCAAATCATCAAAAGATCCAATGGGTCTCACGCGACTGCTCACATAAAATTAGGATCCTAGTTCCAGGGCCGCTCTTTGTCAACGAAGAGTATAACGAGAAGAGTCTAGAAGAGATCGAGGGATATGTCGAGCCCCACTATACAAAATTAAATGACGGGGATTCAATCCAGTTTATCAGGTTCGGGTATTGCAGAAAGGATTCAAAAACCCAGGCAATATACACGCACAGGTGAGGAAGAGATGAGAATAGCACGATTGATGCAGGGTGAAATGGAGACGTATGGTATAGTAAGTGGTAGCAAGGTTGCAACAAAGAACGATATAACGCATGCCACCGGCGTTCCGATTCCGCACAGTATAAAGGACTTTCTTTTTGACGGGTGGCTTGATGAGATCAGGTCCAAGGAATCCGAATTGATATATGAGCAGGACATTTCAGGGTTCAGGCTGCTCCATCCCATACCCACCCCGCCCAAGATAATATGCCTAGCATTCAACTATACTGATCATGCAAGGGAGCAGAATATACAGTCGCCAGAGGATCCCGCCCTGGTGATAAAGCCGCGGACCGCACTTACGGGGACGGACTCCGATATCATCTGCCCCGGATTTGTCACACAGCTTGATTACGAGGTGGAGCTTGCGCTAGTCATGGGCAAGACTGTAAAGGATATCCCGGCATCCGAGGCTTTTGACGCGATATTCGGGTACATGATACTCAATGATGTATCTGCAAGGGATCTGCAGTTCAAGGACGGGCAGTTTACCAGGGCAAAGGGATGCGACACGTTTGCCCCGTGCGGCCCGTGGATCACGACAGAAGACGAGGTTGAGGATCCGCACAGGCTAAGGATTGTTACGCGGGTAAACGGCCAGACACGGCAGGACTCCTCGACTAGCAATATGTTCATCAAGATTCCAGATATCGTCTCAAAGATCAGCAAGTGTATGACTATTGAGCGCGGGGATATTATTTCTACAGGTACGCCGGCAGGAGTCATGCTGAACAAGCCAGATGCCATATTTCTCAAGGACGGCGACGAGGTTGAGATGGAGATCGAGGGACTCGGAAGGATTTGTAATATAGTCAGGGCCGGAGCATGATGCGGCCGCAACGGATGTACCGGTGCAGTCAGGAGTCGAGCCGTCTCTTCATCAGGTGGAATACGAGCATCTTTTGCGCATCTGTATGATTTAGATCAATGTTTTGGTTTGCTAGGAGGTGCATGTGCGACACGTTGTTTTGCGTTCCATAATGTTGCAGGAATGGTATTATTTCATCGGCGCCTGCCCTGTCGGCCCGCAACAACGTCACCAGACACGTCGAGTCAAAGTGTGCAGACGGGATTACCGTGGCAATGCTCCCAAGTCCGGAATTGCTTGAATGTATAACGCGGCCGCCATCGAGCAGTTCCGATATAAAGTCATCAAGAGGATTCCAGCGCCATGAGTCCACAAACCACGACTCCAACGGTCCCTGCAGATTATCACCGGGGGACATTGTCCGGACGTTGCTGGCACGGCCCGCGGCGCGCCTTATCGAGTAAAAAACCCAGGCAGAGTCCATTTTGTAGCCCAGTTTTGCGGCAAGGTATAACGAGCCCATGTTGGACTCTTCGATTAACATCATCGATGTGTTGCAGTGATTCCTAATGCCAATCTGCTCGCACCGTAAGACCAGCTCAGATGCCATGCGGCGGCGCCTGTATTCTGGACGGATCCGGATACCCTCGATCCACACGTGTCCGGTCCTCTCTGAGACTAGCGCGTGGCATATGCCGACAGGAATGGACTCATCATAGGCGCAGAGGAGGTTTTTTTCCTCCAGCCAATGATCCCAGACAAGGTCGACATAGTCGCCCCACGAGAATGTGTTCTTGCAAAAATCTAGGATGGCATCCCTGTCAGAGTCACGCACGTCCCGAATCATCATATGAGGATTATATCGTGGAACAATTATTAAGAATAGCCGGGCCCGTTATTCCATGGGCAAGGTTATCGCGGGAAGGGTTGCAGATTTTTCAGATGGTAAGATTCACAAGGTATCGGCAGGCGGAAGGGAGGTTGCCATAGTCATGCTAGACGGCAAGTATTTGGCGTTTGATGACACGTGCACGCATGCGGGCGCCAGCCTGTCGGAGGGAAAGATTGACGGGTGCAGAGTGGTATGCGGCTGGCATGCGGCGGAATTTGACTGTAAAACGGGAAAATTGGAAAAATTTCCCGCAAAGATACGGGATTTGCAGTCATATAATACCACAATAGAGTCAGAGAACGTCTTCATCGAGGTATAAACAAAAATAACACGTGGGCTATTGGATTGAGTATGGCCGCCGAACGCAACAAGGAAACCATGAAGGATTCCATTAATACGCTGAATCAGGTAGCAACAAACCCCGCCACCCCAAAGACCATCAAGAAGACTATTGCAGGCCTAGTAGATGGTCTAAATAAGGAAGAGTATGCGCTTGCCGTCAGGGCGGCCAATGCAATCAGTATGCTAGATGACATAACGCAGGATCCCAACATGCCGTCACATGTAAGGACGCAGTTGTGGCAGGCAGTATCAAAGCTAGAGGGCATAAGGGAATAAATCCGTCATGGGGGTGCATGCAGTGTGAAGATTGAGGAATTTTTGGATGCGTTGCCGCGGGATATCCTCAATGGGGATGACGTCGAGATCACCGAGAAGTCGTATCGTGAGATCTATAATTTTGTAGGGCTAGACAAGAACGACACGCTTTATCACCTAGGTTGCGGGAACGGGACGGGATTGGAGATTGCGCAAAAAGAGTTTCATGCTAGGACGGTCGGCATAGACATCAGTGCAGAAAAGGTTGCAGTTGCAAGAGGTAAGATGATCAAGGACTGTGATGTCATTTGCGGTGACATCAGGGATCAGAAGATCGATGACGCGACGGTCGTCCTGTTTTGGTTCTTGGATCAGGATGTCATAGAGCAGATGACGGCCCGGTTCCAGAAGATGCATGCAGGATGCAGGGTTGTCACCATCATGGATCCCTTGCTTGACTTTAGACCCGACAAGGTCGCGTTTCCGTATCTGATGTACAAGACGCCGCTGACAAGGACGGCGAGTATTCGGGAACAGATACTAGCCATCTTTGGTGTCCCATGCATAGATTTTGTGACAGCATGGGAGCATGCAGAGAGGTATACGAAATCCTTAGGCGACGCGCAAAACGACAGGTTCCTGACAATGATTCAGGCGGTCATGATCTGGATTAATGCAAGAAACCTCAATGTAGCATGCGAGCAGGAGATGCCGGAGCCCATCAGGGCGTACATTTCAATACTCAAAGAGTTCTTCAACATAGAGATAGAGCACCTGTTGAAGGGTTAAGCCTTTTATCGTGCCGGCAACGATACTGAGTCATGGACTCTCGAATCAACATAAACGTCTCTGCAGTAGACTATGACATGACTAGCGGGGCCATAAGCAAGACGCTTTCGCTGCTAGAGGAGAGGATCCACGGCGAGGATGAGTTTATCATGACCGACTCAGAGTTTGCATTTGGCTGGCATTTCTTTGTGCTAAGCGTAAGCAAGAGGATGGTCGACGGGCTGTCCGAACAGATGGGGCCCGACTTTGAGAGGCTCAAGGGCAAGGGGACCGAGAAAAAGTTCCTGACATGGCTAGCAGGGCAGGTGGAGGCGGGCGTGCCTAGGTTCAAGCTGGCAATAAAGGAAGAGATGGAGTCCAGCAAGTATGGGATTTTTTAATTTCGTTATCTCCCATGTTATATCCCATGTTATCGTCCCGTGATCGGCGTTCATAGATAAGCATTAAAATGCCCAGTCCTACCAAGTATGGAAGGAATTGAAGAAAAAGAATATAATTTTTGCATTTCTAATGCTTGGAATCATCTCGGTTGTAACGCCCGGCACCGTCCAGGCCAACATCAACGACAACGACGGGGATGGGATTCCAAACGACAGGGACCTCTGTCCCCATCTAAAGGAGGACTATGATCCACAGTACCAGAATACCGGGGACGGGTGCCCCGGAGAGTTTGTCCCATGGTATGATCAAGATTATGACGGAATCCAGGATCACCTCGACGAATGCCCCATATTGCGTGAAAACTATAATAGATTTCAGGATGCAGACGGGTGCCCGGATACCCCGCCTAATGTAGGCACGGGCATTCCAGATACAGATGGTGACGGATTCATCGATAATTTAGATATGTGCCCGACCATTCCCGAGACGTTCAATGGAATTGATGACAGGGACGGGTGCCCGGATCAAAAGACGTCAAGGGACTCGGATCAGGACGGGATATCTGATGCAATGGATGACTGCCCCGCAGAACCCGAGACGTACAATAAATTCCAGGATGCAGACGGGTGCCCGGATACGGTAGCTGCATCTGCAAGCCAGTTCGAGTTCCCGGATGCAGACGGTGACGGTATAGAGGACAGGAGGGACAGCTGCGTAAACGAGGCAGAAAACATCAATGGATATCTAGATCACGACGGGTGCCCCGAGGTTGTAGGACATGTTTCAGGCGGGCTAGTCGATTCAGATTATGATACAATTCCGGATCATCTTGACAAATGTCCCACCATAAGGGAGAACTTTAACAAGTTCCAGGATACAGACGGGTGCCCTGACCGCATCGAGACGCGGGCTATCGGGGACGGTGACGGGGATTCCATTCCAGATTATTTGGACATGTGTCCATCCATGGCAGAGACATACAATATGATAAACGATACAGACGGGTGCCCGGACCGTGTTGCGGCCTCTGGCGGAATCAAGGATGGCGACGGTGACGGGATAATCGACAACCTTGATAGATGTCCAAGCCAGCCAGAGACATACAATAGATTCCAGGATACAGACGGGTGCCCGGACAAGCTGCCGTCGAGCTCCGATTCAGACGGTGACGGGATCGTCAATGCACACGACGAGTGCCCCGCAGAACCCGAGACGTTCAATAGATTTCAGGATGCAGACGGGTGCCCGGATACGGTAGCTGCATCTGCAAGCCTGTTCGAGTTCCCGGATGCAGACGGTGACGGGATAGAGGACAGGAGGGACAACTGCGTAAACGAGGCAGAAAACATCAATGGATATCTAGATCACGACGGGTGCCCGGAAGACGTAGGGTTTGTATCTGACGGAATCGCTGACGCGGATCATGATACAATTCCGGATCACCTTGACAAATGTCCCACCATAAGGGAGAACTTTAACAAGTTTAGGGATTACGACGGGTGTCCTGACCTGCTTGTTTTAGAGTCCACCGGAGATTCTGACTTTGACGGCATTGCCGACAACATAGACGAGTGCCCCTATACAAGGGAGGTATACAACGGGGTGCGGGATGCCGACGGGTGCCCGGATAGTGTTACAAACTACAAGCGCGCATCAGATGCGGACGGTGACGGGATAATAGACAACCTTGATAGGTGTCCAAGCCAGCCAGAGGTATACAACAGGTTCCTAGATGCAGACGGGTGCCCGGACAAGATATCATCGATTGGAGACTCGGATCAGGATGGGATTCCAGATGTACGCGATGAATGCCCACTGCTAGCCGAAACGTACAATAAATTCCAAGATGCAGACGGGTGCCCGGATACGGTAGCTGCATCTGCAAGCCAGTTCGAGTTCCCGGATGCAGACGGTGACGGGATAGAGGACAGGAAGGACAGCTGCGTAAACGAGGCAGAAAACATCAATGGGTATCTAGACTGGGATGGATGTCCAGATGTGATACCTGCAGGAAACACCGCCCCCACGCAGTTCGATACAGACGGGGACGGAATACTTGACGGTGTTGACTCATGTCCGAACCACAAGGAGACTTGGAACAAGTACAGGGATGCAGACGGGTGCCCGGATACGTTCCCAGAACAGTCAAGATATACGCATGATGATGACCTAGACGGAATCATCAACGCGGTCGACCTTTGTCCAGTAACACCGGAGGATTACGACGGTGTTGCCGACACGGACGGCTGTCCTGAATAAGGGCATAGTGAGATTATTTTGCTAGGATCATCAAGGTAGCATTCATGATTCATGGGTACAATACCAATAGATCAGCTGCCAATTGTATAGTCGATGCACTCGCCCGGATTCGCTAGTCCTCTAATCCTGATCAGATTTCCGAAGCCGGTTTAGTGCATACTCGATTCCGTGTGACCTGCTTGCAAACCTCTTGTCCTCTATCTCCGAGTCAAGCCACTTGCACAGGTCACCGTCAACTGACACGCTGAACTTGTGCTTCATTGTACTCCTCCATTACAATGCCAGATGAACGCCAAGGTTTCCAAGTGATACGGAGTAGTCAAAAGTAATACTTAAGGCAGGGTAAGTAAAAGTACTCAAAAGTGATGTATAATACTACTTTTAAGCACCTGATTACGCAGCTGGTGACTCATGAGATCGATTTAATCAAATGCATGACTCATGATAATGTTACAATAGATAGAATACAAGAGTGTACAGTCAAGCCCGGCAGATCGGCTAAAAATCATATCAAAGAGTATACGGATGCAGTGTCGCGTCCTGCCGCGGAAGGTGGTTTCACATAACCCGCCGCGATGCAGGTTCCAAAGAGCACACCGCGGGCCAAATACTAGAACGCATACGACGCGAGAGTCATAATGAGTATGAGAAGGGACGTGGATTTGAAGGCTTGATTACAAATTTGATTCGAGATGATCCGGAGTTTGAGGCAGACATCGCGTATAGGTGGGCAGACTGGCCCGAGCGGGAACAACTAACTGGACTAGACGGCAAGGATATCGGGATTGATCTTGTCGTGCGCCGCAAGAATGGGGAATGGGGGGCGGTGCAATGCAAATGCTATGATAAAAAATACAAGGTAGAGAAAAAAGATATTGACAGTTTTCTTGCGGTGTCTGGAAGGGATCCATTTGAATTTCGATGGATTATTGCCACATGCGGCTGGAGCGCCAATGCAGAAACAGAGATCAACGGCCAAAAAATACCCGTCGCAAGGATAGATTTTCAAAAATATACCCATGTAAAGATCGGCACGTTATCGCGTACAGATCGTGATGTTTGGCCAGCCCAAGCAGATGCAATCGATTCGGTTACAGAAGGCTTCCAAGCATATGACAGAGGGCAGCTTATCATGGCATGCGGCACGGGCAAGACGTTTACATCATTACGAATGTCAGAGCGTCACGTCAAGGAAGGAGGACGAATCCTGTTTCTTGCTCCCAGCATAGCGCTCATATCACAAGCTCGCACGGAATGGCTCAGGTACTGTACGCGCCAAACGCGCACGCTTTTGGTGTGTTCGGACTCTACTGCGGGGAGAAGTACCGACGAGGATATCAGAGTATCGGAGCTTGCATGCAACGTGACGACCAAGCCAGAGAAGATCGCATCAGAGTTGAAAGGTTCAGATGACACTGCTACCATGGTTGTCTTTTGCACCTACCAGTCTCTGTTCCAAGTCTCAGTGGCCCAACACGAGCACAGTGCTCCGGCTTTTGACCTGACTATTGCGGACGAGGCGCATCGAACCACTGGCGTTGACCGTGGCTCCATGAATGGTAAAACAAAGAAAAAGCGCGACTCTTACTTTCAGTTGGTGCATGACCCAGATATTCTGATTACGAAAAAGCGCCTGTATATGACAGCCACGCCGAGGCTCTACACCGCGCAGTCAAAGACGACACTGTATAGTCGTGGCTATACAGTAGTCGATATGGATGACTATTCAACGTACGGCCCCGTATTTTATCGGCTGTCGTTCAGAGATGCCGTAAATGCTGGGATGCTTTCTGACTATCGCGTCATAATAATGGGCACGAGTGAAAGCGAGGTATCCTCCGATCTACACAGGCAGGTCGCACTTGTAGCCAAAAATGAGACAGGCGGTAAAAAGGAACACATATTCACTCTCTCGGACATCACACGTTTGCTGGGCGCGGCCTTGGCGATAAGCGGGATCATCCAAGGTCAGGATACAGACAGACCAAATATCCTAACACGGACAATAGGGTATGCAAATTCCATATCTCGTTCAAGGACGTTTACGCGCGCTCTGCAGCTTCCAGAGTTGTACGATACAATTGCAAAAAAGAAGATAAGTGATAGTGTGACAAATGGTACCGACGGCGCAGCAAACCACCAGATTGTTAGGCCCAGCGTAAAGCATTTGGACGCGTCATCAAGTGCAATTGAGCGCAACCGCGAGCTGCAGAACCTAGAACGTGCCACTTCCGACGATCCGCGAATGCTCTGCAATGTAAGGCTATTCACAGAAGGTGTTGATGTACCCTCACTTGATGCCGTCATATTTTTGGATCCGCGCGACAGTCAGGTAGACGTGGTACAAGCAGTGGGGCGCGTGATGCGGAGCGCCGCAGGCAAGCGCTTTGGCTATATCATAATTCCAGTATCAATTCCCACAGGCGGGGAATTACTTGATGCACTGGAGTCCGGATCCTGTGGGTATGAGACAGTCGGACGCGTACTTCGGGCGCTCCAATCACACGACGGGCGCCTCAGCGAGACGCCGCTACAATTTATACGGGTTGTTGGACATGGTAAAAAGAAAAAAACTAAACCGAGAACATCCCCACCAGAACACGAAATCCAGACAATCCTCGGATTAGAGGATGTGAGCGAGAAATTTTATGCAAAGGTAGTCGCCGCGTCGGGCCTTGGAAATCCAGGACTGCTGACATCACAGAATATAGAGTACGCGGTCCGGCATGCGGCGGACATATTTAAAAAGGCAGGTTTGGGGAAGAATATTGCAGATGCGCTGGAGCTCACATACGAAGATAGCAATGTAGATGGCAAGAATGCATGTACTGTAGCCGCGCTGTTGGTAACAAACGCATGCTTGTTACACCGACGATTAGTTGATGTGCCCCACATGACTGGGCTAGCAAGCCTCGGTAGTGTCGGCAAGTCACGCGACCCGGGAGGCGTGCTGCAGGGAGCATGGTATGCTATACTGAAAAAGGACTATAGTCCGGTGTTTAAACCAGCGCTAAAGGTACTGCAAACCTTGCCATCCCAGACAGTAGTTGACAATGCAATCAAGATAATGGCAGACTGCGCAAGCCGCCTTGCAGACTCGCTCAGTGTGCTTGGCTATGATCATGCCGGGCCTCTTTACCACCGCATACTTGGAACCGCATCAAGCGATGGAGCGTATTATACACATAATGTTTCAGCCCTTATGCTGGCGCGGCTCGCACTCTCAAATGATTTTACGGATTGGCGCGATGCGAATGCTGTGCAGGGCCTGAGGATAATGGATCCCGCATGTGGTACAGGCACATTACTGATGGCATCCCTGCGGACAATAAAGGACCGGGCAAGTCATGATGATCCATCGAATTCAACCTATGCCGACCTTGACAGTGTTACATTACATCGAGTCCTAGTGGAGGACGTCCTGTGTGGCCTTGACATAAACCGCTACGGCATACAGCTTGCGGCATGCAATCTTACGCTTGGCGCGCCCACCGTAGACTACAACCGCATGAACCTCATGACCATGAGGCATGGGCCCCAGTCCGATCTTTCAATAAGGCTAGGATCACTTGAAATCCTCAGGACTACAAACAACAAGGGTGATACGCTACAAGAGTTCGTCCAACCCCTGCAAGATTTAGATTATCTGGAGGCAGAACACGTGAACAAAGATGTACCGACGGCCTTTCCCATGACCGGCCTCGATCTCATTATCATGAACCCGCCGTTTACAGACAACCAAAAGCGCGGCCGCAAGTTTTCTAAGGATGTCGTAAAGCGAATGCAGGCGCGTGAGCTGGCCATACAGAGGGAATTGCGCAATAGGGATCAATCTGCGGGAGATGCGCTTACAGTAAACAGTATTAGCACTTTTTTCACACCACTTGCAGACAAGCTTTTAGATTCCAAAAGGGGTACGCTGGCATTGGTACATCCCGTCACAGCTTGTACTAGTGCCTCCGGAACACCAGAGCGCAAATTCCTAGCAGAACGCTTCCACATAGAGTGCGTCATCACTACACATGATCCCAAGCGTGTGAACTTTTCATATGAGACAAGTATTCACGAATGCCTCATAGTATGCCGACGACGTCCTGATGGGAATAGTCATGCCAACAATAACAGTAGAGAAAGTGGTGTGGGACTGAGACCCCCAACCAAGTTTTTCTCCCTACGCAAGATGCCCAGTAACGCGTCAGAGGCCATCAAGGCGGCAGATGCCATTGCATCGGGCGGTAGCGATGCAGAGTCGTGGGGTAGGTCATACATGTGGCCTGCAAACCGCGTCATGTCAGGTGACTGGACTCCTGTCCAGTGGTATGATGCAGGCCTAGCCGAGATCATATTGAACATAGAAAATTCTCCACTTTTAGAAGAGATCGGAAAACGTTACAAAGTCGAACCACATGGACGGCGCATTGCAGATGCGTATGTGAGATGTAAAAAGGAGGATAGAGATGCAGTTATGATATTTGACTCGATTAGTGTGAATATTAGACGCACCATTTATGGCACGCCGGAGTCCTTTCACAAGTCACGTACTGGAAAACTGAAACTGGCTGCCCGGTACTGGGCGCAACGTAGCAACTTGCTCGTGGCTCAACGATTTAGGACTACAAACGGACTCTTGACTGCTCTTTGGACAGACACACCATCGGTAGGAAAAGGGTGGGTGCCTGTCGGCGTCTCAGATACGGGCACCGCGCAAGCTCTGGCAACGTGGTGGAACTCTACTCCTGCCAGACTCATGTTGCTGAATCGGCGCGGTAAATTACTCACCTATCCAAAATGGTCCCTAGAACACCTGCGTGAAATTAGAATTCCAAAGCCCGAAAACCCTGGGTGGAGTGATCTCAAGGACGCTTATGAAAAAACATGCAATATAGAGTTGCTACCCATGAGTAGAGGACATGAGGATCCTGCAAGGCGTATAATAGATGCGGCCGCGGCCCACGTACTTGGCATAGACGAGTCAGTCGTACATGACTGGAGCAGACGTCTGGGCCGCGAACCCACCATAACAAACCATCCGATTAACCCAGCTGTGCACAATCTGGCCGACTGAAATTTTGCGCCCGATCTCCCACAATGAAAAATACCGACACCGATACAGAACCAGATACAGACGCCAAGTAAAAAACAGGTGTAGGCCCTCGAGGGGAATCGAACCCCTGTCAGGGGATCCACAGTCCTCTATACTAGCCACTGTACTACGAGGGCCACCAGAAACCATAATTGTTTTTCCCGTAATAATCTTTGATTTTACGGTAGACTGGCCCTAATGTAGACTTTAATATCAAGTATTTTTATCCTCAAGCATGAGATTCTGGTGGCTGGGCATGCTCGTATCGGGCGGCATCGTATGGTACGGAATGAACTACCTGCTACCTTGGAAGTAGCACACGTAAGATTCAAGCGATCGCTTTAAATTTGTAGTATAAAGCTACCAGACAACTTGAAACGCAGTTTTATCGCCGGCAGGCTACGCTCGGGAAAAAAGTCTCCGGAAGGCCTCACAACAAACAGAAAGATCGAAAAGATCAACGGTGGCAGGTTTACATGGTTTGACCTTCAGAATCCCGACAGGGAGGACGTAGAGGAGCTGGCCTCCAAGTATCATTTCAACGAGTTAAACATAGAGGATTGTATGACAAAGTTCGAGCTGTCCAAGCTAGACAGCTATGACGATCACTTTTTCGTAATACTGCACTTTCCCCCGCTTGCCGCAAAAAACAGGATGCAAAAACACAGCCAGCTGTCGGTGTTCATAGGAAAGGACTTTCTGGTCACCATACACCAGGGCGACCTCAACCCCCTAGTAGACCTAGTAAACGTCTGTAAAAGCAACACGTATCATGAAAGAAAGGAAAGACTGCTCGGGAGATCGTCCGGAGTACTGCTTCACGAGATAATCGACGTGCTTGTAGACGATCTGCTTCACACCACGAGAAGAATAATTGCAAACCTAGACGACATTGAAGACGAGGTATTCAACGAGACACAGTCGGCTGCCAGAAGCATCTCAATACTTAGGAGGGAGATCAACATGGTGAGAAGAATAGTCCATCCACTAAAGGGCTTTGTTCTGGAAATCGGGGAGCGCATCAAGGGGTTTTCCGAGTCCGAGGATCTAGAGTTGTATTTTGATGACGTAACCGACCACCTCAACAAGGTAATCGAGTCCCTCGAAGAGTCCCGTGAGACCATGGAAATCTACAAGGACACGGATTTTATGCTGAGTACCGAAAAGACGAATAAAGTACTGGCCGCGCTTACAATCATATTCACACTGGCCATTCCATCTACCATTATAGGAACCTTTTACGGCATGAATGTAAGCCTGCCAGGAGGAGAAGGCGGCGGTTCCATGCTTGGAGAATACCAACCATTCATACTCATAATACTGGCCTCGGCGATTCCCACAATACTGATGATAGTATACTTTAGGAGGCTGGGGTGGATTGGGCGCTAGTCTGAACCTCCCTTAGGTTTACGGTAATTTTTGTCAGCGCCATATCCAGATCATCAGGCACCCATATCAAGAGGCCTCCCCCCTGTGGCACACCCATGCACGTGCCGCTAAAGCTTGCATATGCCTCCCCCATACACTGCCCCGCATAGGACTCCCCTAAATCAAACGGATCCCGGATAAATTGCTCATACAGCGCCTGATCAGGAACAAAGAACACGGAAAGGATGACATTCGGATCATTGGACCTGACGCTGTATTGGTAGGAGGCGACATCCTTTGGGCTGCATGCGGGAACAAACTGCACGTATCCGGATACATAGGTAGGCGGCGCCGGACCCGGACGGTCCGGATACATTACCGCATACGGATGCCCCGATATATCGGCCCCTCCAAGCGCCTCAAGCTGGTTTCTCAGCATGTCAATTCCATACCGGTACAGGACCGGCTGCCAGTCGCCACGACAGTCATCAAAACTATGCTTTAGCTCCACAAACGGCCGGTCGCCTATGGATTTTACATGATTATAATTGTGGCCATCTTGTTCCGTGGAATCACCGGTACGAGTCAGTGCGCCCGTGTCATCCCAGACGTTTGTCACCTCAAAGAGCAGGTTGCCCGGGTGGCTGTTCCATTCAGACTGCAGGCGCACGTAAATGGAAAACTTGCTTATGTTTTCTGGATGGCTTGAGGCAAATACATGGTGGCCATAAAATGCATTTGATAATATCAGTGCAAAGGCGACTGCAGGAATCGCCACGTAGAGCCAGGTTCTCATCGCTCCGTGACCGGAATTTTCATCAGGTCCTCTAGCTCCCCGATGGTCTTTACCCTTGTAATCTTGGCGCGCAGTCTTGACGCCCCGTCCATGCCCCGCGTAAAGTTCACTGCATGCACCTTGATGCTGGCAAGCTTGAATCCGTACTGCTTGGCATGGTTCAGGTATTCAAAGAACGTCTCTAGCCGCTCGCCGATTCCATGGTGGCGGTATTTCCCGGTATTCAGGTAATCATTAATCTGTTCAAATAATAGCGGGTTGCCCATGGCGGCGCGACCCACCATCACGTAATCACACCCCGTCTCATCTAGCATCATCTTGGCCTTTTCAGGCGAGTCTATGTCGCCGTTGCCCACAACAGGCAGTGACGATATCTGCTTTAATTCACGAATCAGCGACCAGTCGGCGCTTCCAGAATACCCCTGGCTTACGGTCCTTGGGTGCAAGGTGATTAGCTGAATGCCCTCCTCCTCGGCGATCCTGGCCACATCAAGAAATAATCTGCCGCTGGCAGGAGTTGCCCCCGCCCTCATCTTCAATGTCACGGGCCTGTCAACGGATTCGACTAGTGTCCGAAGAATGCGGCGGGTAAGATTCGGCTCCTGTAACAGCGCCCCGCCTGCCATCTGCTGGGTGATATGCGGCGCCGGACATCCCATGTTATAATCGATAACGTCAAAAAACGGCTCTACGATCCTAGCAGCCTTGGACAACGCTTCAAGATCAGAGCCGAAGAGCTGGACAGACAGGGGACGCTCGCGTTCAGAAAACTGGAGAAATTCCGTGATATCAAGATCACTTGATGACAGCTCCCTTTCCTTTGCAATGATTCCGTGTATGCTGGTAAGCTCCGTTACCACCAGCCCCGCACCATGCCTTTTGCATACCAACCGCATTGCGGGATCACTGATGCCCGCCATCGGGGCTAGGAATGCACGTGATGAAAATACGGGTAGTCCGGCCATGATTGTATATTCGTAGTCGATCCGCGACTATTCAGGACAGCCGTCTGAATCGTCGATGCCGTCATAATCCTCGGGTGCTGCAGGACATTGGTCGTCCTCGTTGAGTATGCCGTCTAGATCATTATCATGAATATAACGGGACTGCTCTGGGAACGTGTCCGGGCAACCGTCGGCATCATTATACTTGTTCCACGTCTCCGGACTGTTCGGACACGAGTCAACACCGTCTGGAATCCCATCCAAGTCAGAATCAAATGTAATCGTGACTAGGCTTGCGGCCGGAATCACATCAGGGCAACCGTCCCAGTCTAGATATCCGTTAAGATTTTCGGCCTGATCCATGCAGTTATCCTTGCGATCATCTATCCCGTCTCCGTCCGTATCAGGGAATTTGAACTGGCTTGATTGTATAGTTACCTTGTCTGGACAACCGTCGGTATCCTGGAATTTATTGTACGTCTCGGGTTCTGCTGGACAGTCATCCATTGCATCGGATATCCCGTCCTGATCCGAGTCAGTATCAGATACCATCTTGTCGGGGCAACCGTCGGCATCCTGGAATTTATTGAACGTCTCAGGCTGGGACGGGCACCTGTCAAGATTGTCTATTATGCCGTCGCCGTCAGCGTCAGATACAAGCTTGTTATCTGCAACATAATCCGGACAGCCGTC
>CAZDQM010000042.1:0-24362 GCA_964507825.1 uncultured Nitrosopumilaceae archaeon
AACCTCGGCATGGCCATACTGAACAAGATGTGCAAACGCTATCTTGACGTGTGGAATACTGTACCACCAGAGAGGCGCAGGTGAAGAAATCATACCTCCGAAGCATGAAGGAAGATGCAAGGATCGAGACGGAGGTAACTATAGCGACGCTCGTAAATTCATGTACAATTTATTCCTGTACGCGCCGCTAAACTTGTCACCAACCCTACAAATTTCATCAGGAATAGTACAAGCTGCATACAACATCTAATTTTTGTAACACTGTTATCGATTAAAACATGCGGCACAAAATCGCGGCATGCTTCGCATGCCGCGCAAATAGGAAAAGTAAAAAATTTGTTCTGTGTTACACATGTCATGTACAGTGTCGAGCTTTTGAAACAAGCGCGCAATTCTGAAAAGTCAGGTGCAGTTGCACGCAGGCTTAGCATGCTGATCGTATTCCTAAATGAGGAAGAGATATTCCGCATGGCCGCAGTAAAATATTCATGCGATCGTCGCACAGTTGCACTGTGGTATTACAGAATGGCCGGTCATCTCAACATAGATGATATACGCCGTGTTCTGACAGACAGAAAACGATCCGGAGCACCCACAAAGATGAGCAAAAAAGAACTTGAAAAAGCTAAGAGATGGTGTCATGGACACGTATTCACCCCCGTCGAGCTTCAAGCATACATGGTAAAGATTTCTGGTGTAAAGTTGAGCATGTCCAGAGTAAGATATTACGCAAGACTGTGGAAATGTTCGGCCAAAAAGACATCACCAATACACATCAACAGGTACAGCACCGATAAAGTAGAAGAATGGAGAAAAAATACAATACATACAGTTGCCAAGTATGCAAAACGCGGATATGCAATAGCAACTGAAGATGAATCAAATTTTAAAGATGCGATTTTGTCAACTAGATTCTGGGCAAAACAAGGACGGCGTATATTCATGTTGTGGAGCGGCGGCCATCAAAGATTTTCCATGTTCTGTACGATGACTGCTGATGGTAGGTATTTCTTTAATCATGCAAAATCAGCAGATACAACAAGTTTCCTAGCGCATATTGGGACTGTATATGAGCAGGTGGGAAAGATGGTTCTGTTTCTTGACAGGAAATCATGGCACACATCAAAGGAAGCCATGGAATTCTTTAAGAAACGAGACATCATTATGATATACTGTAGGACATCCATATCTTAATCCTGTAGAAGCGGTTTGGAGTATACTCAAGCGCACAGTTGATCATTCCATCCGTTATGCCGACCTGAATTCCCATCTAGAAGCAGTATACAGATTCATCAATGGACACAAACTAGATTATGATTTTGCCAAATATTGGAAGCGCAAGCCACCAGAAGGAATGGTGAATCAGTACGTGAAATCAAATAGGGAGCTGGATCCTGCAATAGTACAGCTACAGGTGAGTAGCTCCAAGAAACGACGCAAATGTAAATAGACAAGATTTCATGCATAATCGTCTAGCTGGTATGCATTCTCATGGCACAAAGTCAGCTGAAAAATGTGATTGTGCATGAATTCTATAGCAATTGCTACCACGTAGAATAAATCATGTTGCCGTCGCGCGTCATCCTAGTTCTGGTTATATAATTTTCTCATACCTTCCTGGCAAATCGATGAAATTCTCACGAGTCTGCTCCATCATCGATTTTGTAATGTACATGAATTTACGAGCGTCACTATATAATATGAAAACAAGCATTAGGTCCAACGACGGCACCAAATAACATTTTTCAGGTTTTGACATCATGTGGCATGAGCATGTCATCTTACCTTGGCCGAGTCTGCAAAACAGCATGACTGGGATCCTGATAATAGAGTTTACGCATAATCGTCTAGCTGATGAATTCCCATGGCACAAAATTAGCCAGAAAATGTGGTTACGCATAAACTCTAATCTGGTTATGGATTCCTGTCGCGCATTGGATACATTACCGAATGATCGCACTAAAACGACTCAAGCACAAAGTTATCACAAACTCACTGTCGCGATCCACAAGCGCTTCCAACGAGTTGATCCTGTCTATGTTTGCCGTGTCGTTAGAACGTTAGCCCTACCGTGAACTACCACTTTTGCCTCATGTACATGGTACAGATGTCCATGATTTCATCGGTGGGTTTATCCGGGTCTCACTCGTGCATTATCACAATCATTTAGTGTTACGAGTCGTTGCAGTATGGTATATTCTTGTGGACTTTTTGTCAAGGTACGGCCGATGCCTGTTGTACGTGCTAGGTATAATTTCGACTCCTGTCATTGATATGTGTGGACTTTGCATCTGTAATGATCCTTTGAGCCTGGGAACCATGTGATGTCTAGATAGTCTAGCTCAAACTCTATACCATTCCTTTAATTCGATACTTTTGAGGTTGCCTATCCTGACAACCTCTCCATGATGACTGTGGAATATCTTGCGCCTAACTTTTCTCTCGCGAGTAGTTCCGAGATTCAATTATTTGCATATATGACGTCCAAGACGTCCTACTTTGGGCCTTTGTTGCCGATTACCGTTTCGATTGCAGGTTCATGACGGCCATCAACCATGGGATATTCTATTGTTGTAATCTTAGATAATGTGGCGTAGTAACTTGTTACATGTCCTAGCATGTGTGGTACATTGACGCCTTTGTAGTAGAAGCATCATGGCAAGCGATACGTTTGGAAAGGCATTTGACAGGTGGCAATATGGGAGATTTAACGTGGATTTGGCGCCGGCAAAAGTGGTTTGTCCGAATACTCTTGTCTATTAAAATCATATCGAGTCATGCATGCCTGTTGACTGGGAATCTGTGGAGCTATCTACCGGAGCATTTGTGATATGCTAAATTAGAATCATTATCATCGGCAAGTCGGGGGAGTACTGTATGATATATCATGAATTGTGAAATGATTTCAAGATTGCATACGGGATGGGATGTAACCTAGCGGTGTGCCGTATACATGTCATAATGCGACTAGCTTTACAACGTCCATCTTCTTGTCGGTGAGAAATCCATTGGTTATCAACTGGATCTTTTTCGAGTTCCCATCTAGAAAAAACATTTCCATGCACCTGTCACCATCTATCTTGTTGTGCAGATGCGTTTTAATCAAATCCTCAAAATCATGTTTTATTCGCGCAACTTGATCGTCAAATTCGTTTGAATGTACCACGATGAGGACAGCGTTTTGATTTCCCATCATGTTGTTTTTTTGCTTTTCTTCCTGCACGAATGCCCTGATGCCGGCACGGATGATCTCGGATCTTCCTGTAAAACCCATCGAACTTTGCAATTTGTCAAGCTCGCTTAATATTTCACCATTGAGCGATATTGAGATGATTGCCATGCATAACCTGTCTGTGTACTCGATATTTAAATTTGATTTATGACGGTGCCCAAAATCTCACCATGTTCTCAAATGTTGATTTGTGCATACGGCTTTTTGTAATGTATGGTAATGATATTGGTAATGGATGGCATAATCATGAGCTTGTATTATATGGTGAGAAACTGCACAGGCTTTGATACTCCTAGTCTGTGCAAACAGCATAATTCTCATACATGTTTTATGTTAATTTTTTTGGGATCTTCCTCTAGATCCATTGCAACCTGTACGAGACGCCTGCGGTCCGGCTTGGACGCCACTGTTTTTGCATCGCACCATCTTTCTAATCCGGCGCTTGATGTCTGTTAGACCACCTGCACATTGTTGCCTATGATATGCTTTGATTTCTGACTATGTTCATGCGGCTACCATATCCTCTGTAACGAATATCCTGTACCAGATTTCAAACGCCAGTAACCCGAAAAGCTTGTTTATGTGTCTTACACTAGGTTCGTCTGCCCCTTGCAGATATCTTGTGATCCATTCATCACTAATATATCCGTCCGCGACGATTCTTGCATCTGATAGGTACTTGTGACACATATCCCTTCCGTGGGCTTGATACAGATTTGCCGTGTTTACCGAAAATCCCTGCTTACCACGTGTGATGTACTCAGCATCTACGTACCTTGAAAGGACTTTTCTTAGTGGAATCTTGCCTAGGTTACTAGCAGGATCATATTTCAGAGAGTTCCGCATGTGCAAGGCATACTCGATGAGATCATCGGACAGTAATGGCGTAACAGATTTGATCTTGAAATAATCATTAAACACGTTGTTTGTTATTGTCCAGTTGTAGGGCAACTTTCCGTTTATGTCTGCTAGAAAGACCTGATCGAGCTCCTCTAACTCGTTTTCAAAATAGGGCGTGATGTTGGCATGTATTTCATTCCATGAAAATCCTAGGCGTTCCCCAAAAAGCATGTCCTGATCTGGAACCCAGTCCCTTTCATGGCATTCCAGATATAATCTTGCCTTGTCCCTAGGCGTCATGTTGGCGCTTGTTTTTGATAGGAATTTGTGGTATCTGAACGTGTACCCTCCAAATAATTCGTCTCCCCCGTCGCCTGAAATCAACGTACTGGAAAACTGCCTTGCCGCTTTGGCGACATAGTACCAGTGCATATCCCAAAACGGCTTGCCCACAATCCCAATCGATTTTGGGAGCATCTCTAGAACGTTATCCACGGTTATGATGTGATGATCGGCATTGAACTTGGATGCAAGTGATGTCGCAATACTCGTTTCGTCTACACTGTCTACAAATTTCACTGATATTGCGTGAATATGTATGTCTGGCAATGTCTTTCGCAACAACGCTAGGAGCAATATCGAGTCCACGCCACCACTCAATGCAATTGAGACGTCATCTCCTTTGACGTTTTGTTGAATAGTCGTCGATATAATGGATTCAATTCTGTCGACATCTATCTCGTCGTACATGGGTTCAAAATCCCTTGATGAATATGTTTTAACCATGTCCAGACATGTAGGATCATATCTTAACGTAAGGATGTTTTTTATCATTCGTGAATTGACCTGTAGCGGTATCATGCAATCACATTATCAACGTGTCTACACTCCATATATTAACAAATTGAAAGCGGTATCATGGCGTGTACCATTCCAAATCACTTAGTAACTGTATTCTACATTCGTCTGTCGTCGATGAGCGTTTTCCTAGCAGGCGTTATCTTTTTTTAAATACCTGAAACAGTGTACATGACTGTCGCAATCAGGGAATTGATGCGATCTGAGGCGGTTATGACACTCCATGAACAGGTCAATCGAATCACCTACACTTATCATCATTCCACCAAAATTCAACAGCCAGAGTTGTATCCTGCCGTACACCAGCTCGACCTTGCCGTTTGCCGGCAGATAGTTTGCATCGGCCGATATCTAACATATTAAGCCCGATTAGCCCCTCCGAATCTGCCCTGATTCCTCTGCACAATATGATATACTAGTGGCGTTTTATCTATATCATCAGGAACAAGGCATTGTTGACTGCAAATTTGCTAGGTCTGTCTCTCTACTATTTGGTTAATTAATTCTTACAAACTCTTGAAAGCTTTCTAACATAATATCGGTTATATGCAACATAAAAGAAATAGCCATGACCAACGAAGAGATCGAGCTTGTCGCCAAGCCGGTCAAAGACATGTACGGCACTTCTATGGGGACGATTTTGGGCACCATAACGGACATTGATGGCAGCATTCAGACGGTTGGAGTGGACTGTGGTTCTGCGGGGCTACAGCAAATTCCATACGAGCAGCTAGTTGTCCAGGGCGATGTGGTGATATTCATCCCCAAGTGGAGGTTGGACTCTCAAAAACTGATTCGTGAAAAAGGACTGGCATTGCGCCGCCTCAAGGCACTCATGGATATCGTTTCCGAAAACGACGACATGAAGGATGACGCACAGTTGATACACGAAAAATATCAGGCCAAACTCGTCTCCCTTGACGAGGATGAACGTGATATCAGAACAAAACTGGAGCAAAGACTAACGGAGCTTGACATTCAGACAAAGGCTGCAAAGACTGTGCAGCTTGATGCCAAGGTTCAATACAAAAGCAACGAAATCTCCGAATCCACGTTTGATCTGGTTACAAGACAGGCCAACACCCTGATTGAACACATCACGCACGAGGCCGCCGAGATTGCAAACGTCCAGAGGCGCATAGCCGCCCTTGACATGGAAATCAAGGAGACATCAGAACCCCAACCAAAGAATCTAGAAGACTCTGCCGTTACTTATCTGGCACGCGAGCCAGGAATGCAAACCACACTACCTGAGGCTCCAACTAGCAGACCCATCCCGGAATCTTCCGATATGATAGGTCCGGAACACATACCTGAACCGCCGCAACAGGCAACGGCAAAACCCAAGGAAACCGCCGTTGAGGAACCGGACTGGCTAGCTAGGATGGAAGCCCAGTAAGTTTTTTTTCTTAAATACTTGAAAATCCTGCAATTGATGTACCTGGAAGGTACGCGTTTGCCCACAGCTAATTTGACTATATAATTAAAAGAACAAATCGAGTCATTTTTACGGCAATGCATGTTATGCTATAACTGACCAGAGGATATCTGGAGGATGGACTAGATGACGCGGTAATGGGGGGGTGGGGGTGATCGTGGCCAGGATTAAAAGCGAAAGATTAGAGTCAGAAAACGTGAATCTAAGGGCCATGGCTGGCAAGCCGGGTATCAAAATCGGGGATTCGATGGCGCGAATATAGATAATAATCGACACCTCAAATACTAGAAATCCTCCAACTCCATTGAATGCAAGAGGTTCAGGCAGGCACTGGGGAACACAAGATCCGGTCCACAGGAGCCGCGGACAACAGATTTCCTAGAGGCGTATCGCCTAGAGACGTACCATGTAAAAGTCAGGAATGTCATAATCCGTGAAAGGGAAGAGGGACCTGATGATACCGACGTTCAAGCAATGCCGCTAATATGCTGGACTTTACCGGCACATCGGCGGCAGCCGCGTCCGGACGCTATAGACGCTCCTGTCGCCGCCTACCTAGCAATATTCTCTTCTGATGCTATATTCGTGATCGCGTACTGGGTTCGGACAGCAACCGGGCGCGGCGCCGTTATATTTGGCCCTGTACTTGATACGTAGCTCGTATCTCTTCAGAAAAATTCACAACCCGAATTTTATAATCTTGTATTTCGTCATCTTGATTTGCGCCTATTGTCCGAATCTGCACCGATATTATAATAATCAACATTTACTAGTCAGTCAGCGCCTTTATTTTTCATGCCTGAGGAGTTTCTAATCGGCCTAGGCAATAATGATCCGCAAGTTCGCAGATTAGCTGATTCAGACTTTGTATCGTTCTGGGATGGGGAGGCAAAAAAATTAAAATGGTTTGAGCCGTGGACTCGGACACTTGAATGGATGCCCCCGTTTGCAAGGTGGTTCGTTGATGGAAAGATCAACGCGTCATACAACGCACTAGACGTGCACCAGAAGACCCGTGCCGCAAAGCCTGCTATTTTTTGGGTTGGTGAGAACGGGGATTCTAGAACCATGACATATGGGGAGATGTGGCGGGAGGTCCAAACCCTTGCCAACTCCCTGAAATCCCTTGGATTGAAAAAAGGGGATAGGGTCGCCATCTACCTTCCAATGATTCCAGAACTTCCGATTACCATGCTTGCATGCTCCAGAATCGGGGTCACCCACAATGTAATATTTTCTGGGTTCAGCGCCGAATCCCTGCGCGACCGAATTGATGATTCTAAATCAAGGGTTGTAATTACCGCCGACGGCGGATATAGGAGGGGCTCGGTAGTACACCTTAAGGAGATAGTGGACAAGGCAATAACCTCACTTGATTTTGTAGAACATGTAATAATGTTTGAACGGACGGGGACCAAAGTAAAAATGGGCCCGCGCGATATAACATGGAACCAAGTGATCCGCGGTGAGTCTAATAGCTGTCCTGCTGAACGCCTAGACAGCTCTCACCCATTGTACATCCTGTACACTTCGGGCACCACCGGAAAGCCAAAGGGTGTCATGCACGGTACCGGTGGCTATCTCACCCACCTGCACACCACGTTCCGATGGGCGTTTGACATCCGGGATTCTGATACATATTTCTGTACCGCCGACATAGGATGGGTTACCGGACACAGTTACGTTGTCTATGCACCGTTGCTTTGCGGCGCCACCCAAGTCATGTATGAGGGGGCACCGGACTTTCCAGACGCGTCCAGAATATGGGAAATATTGCAAAAATACAAAGTGACAATCTTTTACACCACGCCTACAATGCTACGCATGTTCATGAAGTTTGGCGATGATATCCCGAACTCCTTTGACCTGTCTTCAATTCGCCTGCTTGGAACGGTAGGGGAACCGATCAATCCGGAGGTTTGGAGGTGGTACTATGATATGGTGGGCAAGAAGAGGTGCCCGATTATAGACACATGGTGGCAGACAGAGACCGGCGGGATGCTGATTTCCCCGTTGCCTGGAATCGAGACAATCCCACTCCGTCCGGGCTCCGGCACACGTCCGATTCCTGGACTAGACGCGGCAGTAGTTGATGAGTCCGGCAGGGACGCGCCTTCGGGTACCAAGGGTCATCTTGTAATACGCAACCCGTGGCCCGGTATGCTTTTGGGTCTGTGGCGCAACGATGACAAGTATAGGGATGCCTACTGGTCAAAATATGAGGGCTGTTATTATTCTGGTGACTATGCTATCAGAGATGAGGATGGATATTTCTGGCTACTCGGACGCGCGGACGACATTCTCAAGGTGGCGGGGCACAGGATTGGAACCGCCGAGCTAGAAAGCGGCATGGTTGCACATCCTGATGTTGCCGAATCCGCCGCATGCGGCATTCCTGATGACATCAAGGGTGAAACCATAATTGCATTTGTCGTCCTGCGTGATGGCGTGCACAAAGACCCCGATACCTTAAGGGATGAGATTAGGTCTAGGGTACGCGCCAGCGTGGGGCCGATTGCAACCATCGGCCGGATTTACTTTGTATCTGGGTTGCCAAAGACACGAAGCGGCAAGATCATGCGCAGGCTACTAAAGGCAATTGCAAGCGGGGATGTAATCGGGGATACTAGTACCCTCGAGGATGCCGCTACTGTAGATGATATCAGGTCTGCGCTAGATGAACTTCAGAGATCGGTAAGGGATAACCGGTCACCTGGGATTTAGTTCTGCATTTCCAAATAATACGCTAAACGGCTTGCACCATATTAGAACTTGATCGTATTTTTCTAGATCGATTCCATCGGGAACCTGATAGTTTTGGTTTCCTTGGTTTGCCTTTAGGTTGCCTAGGCTAATAAAATCTGACGCGTGTTTGTCCGTGGACAGATATACGTAGAGATCAGGTCCGTTTGTGGATGCAAAATCCTCCAGCCTTAGGATCTGGCTCCCGTCATCGAGGGGGAGAACCTTTGCAATTCCTTGCGCATCATGAATTCCGTCCCCGACACCTATGAACTGACCCTCGTATGTTATTGCGATTGTTTCTTTGGCCGGCGTGTATGCAGTAGATTCTGTGGTATCCTGCATCTCGGACTCCATAGTATCAGACTCCATAGTATCGGACTCCATAGTATCAGATTCTGTATCATCTGGCTCCATCGGCATCATTATGATATTGTCTGGCAGTTCCTCGTTGATGGTGGACTCTGTAAAGTATGGGCTTAATGCAAATGCGGCAATTGCAGCTATTATACCAGCTATGATTATGCCAACCGTTGCCTTTTTCATCAATCTTTTTTCATGCGGTGATATTTAATAAAATTTCCAAGTTTACTACTATCCCTTCATTCCGTATCCTACGAGCACGGAATAGCATCCAAGGCCGCATTCTTCGCATCTGGGCTTCATAGAATCATCCTCTGCACTTCCAATGCAACAGGGACGTTTTTCCCGTCCCATGTGGTCTACTGACAGGATGGCCCATGTTGGGCAATCAATTGGTAGTGTTCCGCTTCCGCCCCAGCTCCCCTTCATAAGATTCATCTGGCTTTTTGGATTTATTATGTATCCTCTGTGTTCGTTTTCGGACATTCGAATCAGCTCGTTTACCAGATTCGTCCTTTCCTCCCCAAACGGCATCCAGAGTGGATCCTCTTTCATAAACGGCGTGTGAAACTGAAAGCCAATTTTGTTTGAATAAGGCTTCCAATCCTTTATGACCTGTTTTACTGTTTTATAATTCTGTGAATTGATCGTCATTGTAATCCAGATATCCTTGAATGCGTTTTTGCCGTTTTCCTTTACGTAATTTAGCACGTTTTCCCTGGTTTTCTCCCATGCCCCATCTCCACGAATTTTATTGTGGGTCTTTTCATCGCCATCGATGGATATCCAGTAAAAATAAATGTCTTCAAGGCGCGGAATTGGAAACGTGCCATTTGTAACAACTGAAACCCTCTTTGGAAATTCCTTGACAAACAACTCTACCACGTCTCGGCGCATCATTGGTTCGCCGCCTACCAGTGTTATAATGAAGACATGGTTTTTCTTGAACTTGTTCTCAATGATATTCTTCCACTGTTCTAGCGTCAGGTCCTCGTTCTCTTTGCGGTTCAGCCACCAGTAACAATGCTCACAGTGCAGGTTGCAGACGTTTATGATGTCTGCTGAGCCGTATAGCGGGCTTTTTTTGTTAAAGAGGCGATAACCTGCAAATTTTGTCAATATGTGGAAATAACATGGCGCCTCGCGCAGAATCTGCCTTACACCTCTTCCCATTACCTCCATATACGATCAGGATACGGTTGTATAATCCTGTACTTAAGAATTGAAGATAGAATTGGGATAAAATAGTGAGGGGCTTTTTCAACCTATCTAGTCTATTCCCGTCAGTATTACCTAAACCATTGCTCAAGCGTCTGACTCTTTCTTTCAATCGACTTTTTTAACCTGTTCAGCGAGGCAGTAGCCCTGTTTGCAGAGAACTCCCTTTCGTCAATCATATAGCTAGAAATTCCATCATAGTCAATCCTTTCAAATTTGATCTCATCTATCGTGCCCACCTCTGGCTCTAAGAAGATCTTTCGTATCTGCTCATAGTCTATCTCTGATAACTTTTCCTGAATCGATGGGATGTCCTCTAGCCTTTTGTATTGCCGAATTACCTTGAGGGCGGTCTTTGGACCTATCCTCTCAAACCCGTCCGGGTTAAAATCGGTGCCTATTAGAATTCCTATGTCGACTAGCTGCTCTTGGGTAACCTTCATCTCTGCAAGACACTTTTCGGTCTCGATTATCTCTGGTTCGATCTCCACGTACGCGTTCTTATTGGGGATCTTCCGCCGTCCACTGTTTGTAAAGTTTCTTACCAGTTTTTTTGCGCCAAACAAAACCGAGTCATAGTCCTGACTTGCAGATGCATGTGCATGATCAACATTTGTGAGGTATGCCGCCATCGCCTCACCCTCTCCGGGGGCATCGACGTAGGGAATTCCGAATAACTCTAAGAGCTTTTTCGCGTCCTCTATCATGCCGTCTCTTATGGTCGTGGTCTGCTGTGCATACTTTCGCGCCTCGTCCATCCTGCCCTCGGAGAGCGCCTTTTCATACTTTACGGTCGCGTCCTTTTTGCCGCGGCGCCGCCTTTCAATCTCGGCGGATTTCAGGGATGGCGCCTTTCCGTCAAATACATAGATGGGTTTTATCCCTATTGAAAGAAAGTTGATGTTTCTGTAAAAGAGTCCACCAAGATGACTGGTGATCCTGCCTTGGGAATCCGTAAGGTTCATTCCGTCCGGCCCCCTGATCGTGGCTAGAAATTGATAAATTGCATTATATGCATCGATTGCTACTATCTTGTTGGCGAAGGATTCTAATTTTGTCTTTTCACGTATCACCAGCGGCTTTAGATTTAATCCCATCCTGTCTTTACCTTAATTTTGTTGCAATGATTTCTATATTAAGGACTGCATTGTTACTGTCTTTGCCAGGTTAGCCAAGTGGTAAGGCGGCCGTCTCGAAAACGGCTACGCGCAAGCGTGCAGGGGTTCGAATCCCTTACCTGGCGTTATAATCATAAGACCTCATGCATAATCGTCTAACTGATGAATTTCCATAGCACAAAGTCAGCTGGAAAATGTGATTATACATGAATTCTATAGCTGCTACCGCGTAGAATAAATCATGTTGCCGCAGCGCGTCATCTTGGTTCTGATGGTACCATTTTTTCATACCTTCCTAGCAAATCGATGACATTCTCGCGAGTTTGCCCCATCATCGATTTTGTGATATATACGAACATCGCTATATCCTCCTAAAGGTACGGTGAAATGATTTTGGTACAACAAAATATCAATCCAGCCTGAGATTACCAGCAGAACCTCAGATAACTACAAGCGCATGGTGGTGGCCGGTGTATTCGGCATGCCACGTCCATTCGGGCTTGAGGTCATGCTGTATTACTAGATGTAGGACCTTGAAAAGGTACTAGAATCGAACCCGTCCAATCTTGGACGAACCATAATCAACATGATGTTAGAGATCGCGCTGGTAGTAGATCCCATGCAGATGAAGAGTATACACAAGTGGCTTGAGAACAACATCAAGGAGTACGAAAGGCTGTTCGGAACGATTCCACCCCGCGAAGAGGTGGAAAGCAGTACCCGGCGGCGCCCAGGGCAGTGAGTCAGTACTCCTTTTTTGTGCGTGAACCTCTGTCGTGCCTATATATCACGAATTTGCAACAGTACTACAAGATCTTATGTTTTTATACAATTATCTGGCTAGTAATCAGTGATGATCCACGCCGATAAAATAATGAATTTTGAAGAAAAGTTTGAGGACAGCGAATCAGGAATAATAATCGGCAAGGGCACAAAGATAGAAGTGGGGGCCATAATATACGACGGCTGCATCATCGGCGAAGATTGCATCATTGGAACGTCCGCGGTACTCAAGCGGGGTACTAGGATTGGCGATCACAGCATATTCGGCACGTTGTCTGTTACCGAAGGTGGCACAAAAATTGGATCTTGGACTACAATATTCAGCCAGTGCCATTTGACAGAAGATATGGAGATCGGCGACCGCGTATTCATCGGACCCCTATTTTACTGCGCAAACACGCCGCATATCAGTATAGGTCGGTTTGGATATCCTAACAGCACGCACGACTCGCGTATGGCGCCGGTGATACGGGACGGGGCGCGACTTGGTTCCCACGTAGGACTAGCACCGGGTGTTGTCATTGGAGAAAACGCCATGATCGACATGGGTTGCCTAGTCACAAAAGACGTTCCGGCAGGCATGCATGTCAGGTCAAGTAGTGCGATCACGGGACGTGTGATGGGTAGTGCTAGTTGATTCATTATATTGTGTGCAATCTGTCACGAACTCTGTCCCCGTCACATGATGAATCCAATATTTATCAATATGATAATCATGACTATATTCCTTCCAATATATGTAAAAAATTATTTTGTAAAAGCCAAATAGGCGGCTCGTGCCGCCACACGTAGCAAATATTATCCAGAGGCGTCACCCCAGTCTTGTGGGATCAAAGACATTTGCACTAGACATTGATGGAACCATAACTGAGAATGGTGGTGGAAGGATCCACCTAGGTGCCATGCTTGCACTGCGCCACCTGAAATACCAGGGGCATAACGTGATTTTTGTCACCGGTAGGTCATCAGTAGAAGGATACATGCTGTCGATATTTGGGGGGATGACTAACATGGCAGTGGGCGAAAACGGCGGATGCATTACATACGGCAGCTATGAGCACAGACTCTTGGGAGATATTGAAGAATGCAGGCGGGCATTTAACATCATAAGATCGGAGCTTGATGACGTCCGAGAAAAACCGGTCTTTCCACGAATGACCGAGGTGGTACTTGAGAGGACATTTGACCTAGAATCTGCAAAAAGTATAGTCTCAGAAAGGGGCCTAGACGTCGTCCTGTCCGACAGTCAATATGCTTATCATGTCAATTCAAAAGGCGTTGACAAGGGGACAGGGTTTCAAAAGGCAATGGAGATGCTCTCCGTGGATACCTCAGACGTGATTGCCATGGGTGACAGCTCCACGGACATACCGCTGTTCAAAAAGGCTGGAATCAGCGTTGCGCTGGGCAACGCGTTTGATGATGTAAAGGCTGAGGCCACATTAATCACAAATGCGTCATCTGGCGATGGCGTAGTAGAAGCATTAAATTTACTTGCCCCCGCATTCTTTGAGGTATAAAATTGACGTTTGAGCTGGTCCTAGAAGAGATCAAGAACAACATGGCAAGAGTTCTTGACGAGATAGGCGCGCCAGATGTGCCGTATTCCGTAGAACCTGCAAAACCTGGATTCGGAGATGCCACGTGTAACGCCCCTTTTTTGTTATCGAGAATTCTAAAGAAACCCCCCCGTGAGATTGCAACGCAGATCGCTTACGAGTACCGGGGCATGGAATACAGACTTGTCTCTGGTGTCACGGCGCACCCGTCAGGCTATGTCAACTTTGATGCGGACATTGGCGCGCTAGGGGAGATTACGGTTAAAAATTCGACCGCTGATGATTATGGGTCCGTCGACATCGGCAGGTCATCCCGTGTTATAGTGGAGCATACTAGCGTCAACCCCAACAAGGCACTTCACATAGGACACGTAAGGAACCTGGTAATCGGGGATACGATATCGAGAATCCTGCAAAAGGCCAATCATGACGTAAGCGTCCTGAATTATGTCGATGACTCTGGCCTGCAGGTGGCAGATATAGTCCTAGGCTTTAAGAGACTGGGATTTTCTGAAGAACCTCCTGAGAATACAAAGTTTGATCATTATTGCGGTGACCACGTTTACGTCAAGACGACCGCAGAGTACGAGCGTCGGCCCGAACTAGAGCAGGCAAGGCGAGACATCTTGATGGAGATCGAGGATGGATCATCTGAAATTGCGGCCTTTGCTGACTCTGTGACTAAAAGGGTGCTCTCCGGACAGCTGCAGACGTGCTGGAACCTGTCCGTAACATATGACTGCCTGAACTACGAGTCGCAGATCATCCACTCGGGCCTCTGGGACACCATCTTTGAAAAACTAAAGGCGCTAAATCTGATCGAGTTTGATAACGACGGGAAAAACGCCGGCTGCTGGGTGATTAGAGGAATGCAGGAGGATGAGGACAAGGTGATTGTGAGGAGCAATGGAACTGCCACGTATATTGCAAAGGACATCCCATATGCGGCGTGGAAGCTTGGGCTTGTATCTGATCCTTTTAGCTATATGGAATACGGCACACAGCCGGACGGCAGGGTACTGTGGCAGACGACGTTAGAGGATACGGGCATAAAAAAGAGATTCAATGGCGATCGGGTCATCACGGTAATTGACTCGCGCCAGTCCAGACTGCAGGATATAGTCACGGCCCTGATGGACAGATTCAAGTCCTCTGACGGCGCGTACGTTCATCTGAGATACGAATCGGTAACGCTGAGTAGCGAGACTGCACGGGCCCTTGGCATGAAAACTCAGACAGAACATACTCAGATGTCTGGCAGGAGCGGTCTATATGTCAACGCCGATGTTGTATATGATATACTCGTTGAAAAATCCTCCGCCGAAGCTAGGCGGCGCAACCCTGGGATGTCAGATTCTGAGATATCCAAGATTGCCAAAATCGTCTCGACGGGGGCGCTACGCTATGAAATGATACGGCAGGATCTAGATAAGATGATCCGGTTTGACCTGACAAGATCGCTGAGTTTGGAGGGTGATACTGCATCCTATATCCAGTATTCACATGCGCGCGCATCAAGAATTCTAGAAAAAGCCGAAAAGGAGCCGGACCTTGACGCGAATTACTCGTTGCTAGATAGCAAGTATGAGAAGGACCTGATAAGGCAGATTGGGCTGTTTTCATTAGCCGTGGGCGACTCGGCCCGAAACCTCGCTCCCAAGGTAATGGCCCGATACTGTCACGATCTGGCCGTGGCATTTAATTCGTTTTATGAACACGTCAAGGTACTGGACTCAAATGATTCTGGATTGTATAATGCGAGACTCTGTCTCGTGATGTCTTTTTCAATGACGCTGGACAGGGCGCTCTTGTTGCTCGGAATAGTCGCGCCCGACCGGATGTAACCACAAGATTGCTTGCAGGGTATGTGATGGGACACCCATATTGCGGGCACTGGTGCAAATTCGGGTGGTCAGCGGTAGACACGCATACGGTAGGCGTCATTCAAAGAACCGCTTTAACTCGTCCAAATCCTCTGGCCGCGTCTCTTTGATGTTGACTTGGCCAAGTCTTTCAAGGATTGTTGACGGGAGGTGTCCCTGCCGTATCATGTAGCGTACAAACCTCACAGTGTGGTTGTCGTGCAGGATTGACGGGACGTGCATCCCCTCCGGATTCATCGCCCTGCCTATCTCCTCGGACTGCTCCCTTTCGATTGCCCTCTTTACCCGCAGGTCGTCCATGATCCTTTGCGCGTCTGCGGTGGTGCATTGCCGCGTGTCGTCAGGATGCTTTGATTCGTCACGTCTTACGTCGTCTCTGGTAATGTGATTGAACCAACTGGCAAGATCATTCACGGGATTCATGGCATACTGGTAAAACTCCACATTGTGGCTTTGGTATGCAAAGAACTTCTGCCCCTGCTCGGTTATGCCTCCTCTCGGTATCAGGACACCTTCCCGCACGACGCGCTTTTTGGACACCCATCCACAAACCCACAGGTTCCATCTCTTCTCCGACTGCCTCCCGGAACCGGGAAACGTGTCACCCGTCTGAAGCCTTGTCACCAAGAACAGGTCGGTTGACTTGAGATTGGGGTCGAACTACTGTAGCGGGTAGAAGTTGTGCTTTGCCTCACGTGGAACGCCCCCACTTCCCTCATAGACTTGCTGAAAATCGAACTTTATTCCTTCACTCTTCACGTCAATCTTGACGCCGTGCGGACTGGTCAGGTCGGCCGAATAGTCGATGTCGTCCGAGTCTATCCCGGCCAGTCCAACCTGTTTCCGTATCGCGTACTGTGCAAGATATCTCCTTTTGATCTCCGTTTTCCTAGCCTCTTCGCTGATCCTTTTGACCCTGCTGTAATGATGAATAAGCTCCTCCCAGTTGCGTTCAACATGGTTATTGACTTCCAGCCGCATGTCGATTCCATTGCGTCCGTTAAGATCGATCTTCAGTACCATGCATGACGGCATGGCTGATAGTATTTTACTGTTTGAGGACGTAGTTTCGGAACCCGCAGTCATGCATGCGGTTGCTCGGCCTTTGGGCATTGAGGGATTTTATGACCTTCTTGACACGGAATCTGGTTATGTCGGCCATGGTCTTGTAACCCTTCTTGTTCACCGGAACTCTATCTTGTATGCAGATGAACTGCCTGTTGCCACCGTCGACGCTGTTCATCTCAAGCACCGAGTGTGCTGTGGTCCCGGAACCCGCAAAGAAGTCAAGTACAATGTCCTTATTATGCGGACTCGTTGCCAGTTGCAGTACGCGGTTGATCAGTTTTACAGGCTTGGGGTTGTCAAACACTCCCTTGCCAAGCAGGGCTGCCAGTTCCTCGTTGGCCTCATGCGTGTGGCCTACCTCCGAATAGTGCCATAACGAGCCTGCCACTATGCCGTTCTTTACCTCGCTTAGAAACGTCTTGGCGTTAGGAACCCCCGTGCCGTGCCTGCCGCAGGTTATCCTGCCGTCGTCCTCCAGTCGCTTGAGGCTGTCCTTGTTGTACCTCGGATACCTGCCTTCCGGGGCCGACCATGTGAACGGGGGCACCAATTTTCCGTCATACGTGCGTACCTTGGTGAACCTGTATGAGGCGTTGCGCTTTCCGCTCTTTGCATGGAGCGGGGTTGCTTTCCATTTTCCACGCGGGTCGCCGTCTGGATTCTTGTATGATGCGTCTGCTTTTTCCGTCCTCTCAAGCAGGTTGAACTTGGTTGCCGACTTGTCCTTCGCGTACACCAGCACGTACTCGTGTTGTGTGGATATGAACGCCTTGTCGTTTGACCTAGTGTACTTGCTGTGCCACACCACCTCCGACACCATGTTTTCTTCCCCGAACAGATCGTCGAGCAGTAACCGCAGGCGGTGCACCTCGTCAAGCCCTATGGATATGAAGATCGCCCCGTCGCGTGCCAGAAGCCGTCTGGCCGTATACAGGCGGGGATACATCATGGTCATCCATTCCGAGTGGGAAACCTTGTCGTTGTACATGCGATCTTTCTTCGTATTATAAGGCGGATCGATATAGATCGCCCGCACCTTGTTCTCATAGTCTTTTAGCAGAATCTTTAGGATTTCCAGATTGTCGCCCTCAAGTATCATGTGTCTTGTGTTCTTCATGTTGACCGAACCTGAACGTGTCAAGGCCAGTTTGCGCGTCGGCCTGCTGTCTGCCTGCATGATGGCCTGCTGCCTGCCCGCCCACATGATCCCCACACTGCCGTCATGCGCGGTGACGTTCATGCCAAACATATCAACCTCTTTTTTATTAAGCATTGGAGGTCACTACCCTTTGCGGAATACCGCGACCCATACGCCGTCGATCTTGTCAAGATCCCGGTCCAGCGTGTCACCCGCATCCAGCCCCAGCTTGTCCGCGATGTGCGCGGGTATCGTGGTTCGGACGGACGTGGTTTCGGGCTTGGCCTTTGCCACCTTTGTCTGCCTGCTTGCAAGTCTTCCCATAGGTAGAATTATCAGACATGTATTACATGTCTCCTATCATTATAGATACCGATGTATCTACTACTGTGTTTCCTAATTCACCATCTATAGTGGTGGGGACCCCGCTGATCACACTTCTCAAAGGTCATTAGGCGCGATAAGATCCATTGATCCATATGCGCGTTTTTTAGAAAAGTAAAGCAATCTGTAAAATTATTTTGGCGCTGTGAATCCCAACCTGCCTACTTGTTGGAGTATATAACTACCGGATGTAGCCTAATGGAACTCTTTGTTTTTTAATGATTTGTTTGAATTTGGGACCAACAGCATTAATGTCTACAACGTCAACAGCATATGGAAGATCCGAATCTTCAAAGGCGTCCTCCAAGTTACTTGTTATTTTGTAGTCTAGCTTGGCCTCGCCTTCCAGCGCAAGATCCAGATCCGAAGAATTCTTTGTAGTCCAGTCGGCTCTGCTCCCAAACACCCACACTTTTACGCTGGATGGCAAATGTTTTCTCAGAATATCCAACACGATCTTCAGATGAACCGAAGATATGTCAATCGGACTGGTCAAGGGATCTGTTTCTCTCCTGCAGTCTAGCCAATACATATTGAGATTCTTTTAGAAAGTCTGGTATTATCTTAAATATTTCCTGTGCCTTCCCTCATCATACGTGTGGCTGGTAGTGCCTCGTTGCTTTCTGTAATCGCGCCAAACAGTAACGTCAGATCGGACAAGATCCTTACCGAATGCCTTTCGTATGAAATTGTTAAAAGTCATGTCATCTATCTCATCTGGTCCTATGGCAGTCTTCTCCATATGCCGCTTGATCATCTTTAGGGAGATCGTATAAGTGTATTCAAAGGCCTTTATGGCGGCGGCACGAAGATGTCTGTGCATCAGCGGGTCGCTCTTGTATGGTTCGCGGTTGCACAGGACCAGCGCCTCTTCCAGCTGAACAACTGTGGCTTCCAGAGGTGTTAGATCGAGACTCATGTGTCATCACCTACAATAGCAAGTTCCAAGCTCTTTATGTTCTTGTTGATAGTCGCGTCCAGCTTCTGGGCTTCGGATTGTTGCTTGCGCCACTGTGATGTTAGACGCAATATCTTGTTCTCAAACGGCTCATATCATTTGATTGAGCCTTGGTACCTACGTAACGGCCGGGAGTGAGAATATAATTATACTTTCGTATTTCATCCAGTGTGACACTCTTGCAAAATCCCTGTACATCGGCGTACTTTGACTTTTTGCCTCCGTACCATGCATGATATGTGTTGGCTATCCTGCCAATATCAGACGTATCCAGTACGCGGTGAGTACGATCAATCATGCGCCCCGTATTGCGTGCATCTATAAACAAAACTTTGTCAGGTACTGGTGCAAATTCGGGTGGTCGGCGCGCAAAAAAATCACCGCCGCCGCACCCTCTGGTTCGTTGCGATCAGGTGCAGGCTTGCGTTCTGAATGATCGTGCGCCACTTGTTGTGTCCTTCTATTGAGATGCCCGCGGCTTCGGCGGGGGTCTTGTGGATTGAATCGTGCTTGCTGACGTGGTTGTAGTGCACCTTCATGCCGTCAAAGACTGCCGTGTCCGTAGCGCTCAGGCCTCGAAAGGTCTTCTCCCTGTCCCTGATGGTGCCGTTCAGGCGTTCCATTTTGTTATTCGAGGGATGGTAGTTACCGGTGCTGCCGCCGTTTGGGCCCTTGCGCTTGCTCCGCAGGCCCGCATCGCACTTGTGGTACGTGCCGTTGCCAAAGATTTTGCGGGCGGCCTTCTGGTAGGCGGGCAGGCCGTCGGTGATTAGGACGGTCGGGTTCTTGCCGCCTGCCGCGTCCTTTGTCATTCTAAAGATGTTGTCGGCATCGTGCTTGTCCTTTGAGTCGGCCAGTTCCCCGGCAAGCCAGTATCGGGTGTCGTCGTCCATAGTGGCAAACAGGTAGTATTTCTGCCCGTTTATCCTGACCCACACTTCGTCGCCCCTGTACCAATTTCCGACATGCGGTTTCAGGCTGTCCGTAAACAGCCCGCTATTCTGGAGTAGCGTTCAACCCACCTGCGTATGGTCGAGCCGTCCACGTCTATGTCGCGCGCCTCGAACGCATCGGCGACTGCGCGCGACGACATGCCCGAATAGAACAGGTGCAGCGCCTCGGACACGATGGCAGGACTGTGCCTGCGGTAGCGGAACCCGAAGTTTGCAGAGAACCTTTTGCCGCACGCCGTACACTTCATGAGCTGCACGTCCCCGGGCTTGTTGCGGCGCACGCCCTCCTTTCTGATCCTGCCCGAGTGACAGTGCTTGCAGAACTTGACGGTATCGTGGGATTCGACCTTCATGTGTGACACCTCCCAAAAATTATATGATGGCGAATGAAAGCCCGCTCAGAGCCTATCAATGCAATCATTGGCGTCGCCACGCCTCTGATTCTTTTTCTCATCATCGCGGATGTTTTCATGCATATACTATATTCTATACTGTATATATACATTACTGTATATACACAGCAAAGAATATAAGATGCGGGTGCGTTACGGTTGGCATGGATAGCATCATAGTGGAGATCGCAAAATGCCGCAACTGCGGGACGGTGCAGTGGCCGCGCCTCGATCCAGATACGATGTCACTCGTGTGGCCAAAGGCGTGCAAGAATCAAAAATGCCGGTCACCGTACTGGAACAAGGCAAGGGTGCGCTCACTGGCATGACCGGCAAGCCGAACTGGGCCAACCGTACGCTGTTTCACGGCGACAACTTGGATTTTTTGCGTGCCATGAACTCCGATACAGTCGACTTGATTGCGACAGATCCTCCATTTAACAAAGGCAGGGACTTCCACGCGACGCCGGACTCGCTGGCCAGCGGCGCGTCCTTTCAGGACAGATGGTCGTGGGATGCGGATGTCCATCAGGAGTGGGTCGACCAAATCACCGATGATCACCCAAACGTGATGAACGTCATTCAAGGCTCGCGCTCAAGCTACGGTGATGACATGGGGGCGTTCCTGTGCTTCATGGCGGTAAGACTGCTGGCAATGAAGCGCGTGTTGAAGGATACGGGTGCCATATACCTCCATTGTGATCCCACTGCAAGTCATTATCTCAAGGAGCTGATGGATGCGGTGTTCGGAAGGAACAACTTTAGAAACGAGATAATCTGGAGAAGAACCGGATCTCACAACTCCGCCGACAGGTTTGGGCCCATACACGACACCATCCTATTCTACGCAAAATCGAGCAAATATACTCACTCCGTGCTGCACAATCCGTATCTTCGCGGACATATTGACGAGTATTTCAAAAACTCTGACAAAAGAGGCAGATACTGGACAAATTCCATTCACGGGTCGGGCATCAGACACGGCAAGAGCGGCAAGCCTTGGCGCGGGTTTGATCCAACCGCCGCAGGCAGACACTGGGCCATTCCAAGCGAACTGGTTACCGCATTCGGCATTGATCCGAAACTTTCACAGCATGAAAAGCTTGACGCGCTGTATGAGCGCGGGGTGATAGACCTGCCTCCCAGTGGCTCAAAGGCGCTGCCGACATACAGGCAGTATATTGACAAAAGCCCCGGCGTACCGTTACAGGACATATGGTCGTATCAGCCGCACACGGAAGGGTGTTTGCACAGCACCGATGAACCGATAGAAGCCGACGTGCGCTGGATACCAAAAAGGGACAAAACGGAACGACAGGGCTACCCGACACAGAAACCAGTCGGATTGTACGAGAGGATGATCCGTTCATCATCAAAGGAAGGCGATATTGTACTAGATCCATTCTGCGGATGCGCCACCACGTGCGTGGCCGCCGAAAAACTGGGCAGGCAGTGGGTCGGTATAGACATCTGGGACAAGGCCCACCACGTAGTCATAGACCGCCTGCGCAGGGAAGGCTTTCTGGAAGGCCCAAATGAAAAAAGGGACGATCTCATAACCGCCAAGGGCAGCATAACATACACCACAGATCTTCCAAGGCGCACGGACGACGGCCAGACCGCATCGCCGTTTCTAAAGACAAAGAAGCGCGTGCTTGAGCCAAAGGGCCCCGCAATGAGCAGGGCCAAAATAGTGGAATACCTGCTGGAACAGGAGGGTTCCAAATGCCAAGGGTGTGACCGCATGTTCGACGATCCAAGGTATCTGGAACTAGACCACAACACGCCCCGTGCGGACGGCGGCATCAACCACATATCCAACCGCATACTGCTGTGCGGGCCGTGCAACCGCCTCAAGAGCCATACACTCACGCTGTCGGGACTGCGGCGAGAGAACAAAAAGCGCGGTCACATGGTACGGGCATAGTAGTAGACGTGAAACCTTGTTAGGACTGGGAAATGAGTGACCTGAAGTAATGAGAAGCCGCGGATAATTCTTTCATATCGTCTGGTTGTCAAGGAGACCGATGTTGAAAAAGGACAAGGCCGAGGTCTTGGACAAACTTGGGTTTGAGATAATGCCGCAGTTGGCAGGGATGGCCATGGAGGAACGTATCTCATACGCCGAACGGTTTTTAAACATAGAATTTCTCCCCGAATCCGTGGGTTATATCGACATAAACGGCAATCTGGAAGGACAGCAACCTTACACAATAGAGCACAAATGCGGCCATTGTGGAAGAGAGGTAGCGGGAGTCGTGGTGGCAAAACACAAGGAAATGAGAGCGCAGTGGCTTGCATGTCCAAGTTGCTATAGTGGTTCGGTATCAAACGGCAGTCGAATTTCACCCGTGCCACTTCTTGGGGAAGAGGTTCGGGGATTAAAGGAACCAATCCGAGCCGCATACGAAGAGGCGCGAAAGTCCTTCTCATCAGCAAGTTATACGGCGTGCGAGTTTGTATGCCGCAAGATTCTCATGAATGTGGCGGTAGACAAGAAAGCGAAGGAAGGCGAGGGATTCAAGCAGTATGTTGAGTACCTGACCGCACATGGGCACATCACAGTACCGATGAAGTCATGGGCCGAGCATATAAAAGATCATGGGAACGAGGCAACGCACAAGATCAACCCGCCGGATCCCAAGCGGGCAGAGCGCACCTTGCAGTTTACGACTCTCCTTCTGAGGAACGTGTATGAGACCGACGAGCTCATGAACGTTGGTTCCAAAGGTACTGCTTCCACCCCGGCCGTTTCTGGTACTGTTTCCTGCTCGGGCTCCGTTTCCGGCTAGGACATGCTGGGCATCAATCCTTCCTCCTGACAAGCCGCTTTCAAAGAAGATCGCCCCCGTGCCCATATCACGTATTCGCAACAGTACCTCTTGGCGTGCTTGTATGATACGTTCAAAGTCCATATGCGACCCAAAAGAGGCAGGTGACGGCATACGCGTACTTGTCACTAGATACTATCCGCGCGGTGTCAAGCGAGAACACTTTGATTACTGGTTGCGGGAACTCGCCCCAAGCGCCGACCTGTTGCGACTTTACAAAGCCTCGTTTCTTCTCCCACTTGGCCCTAATCCACTCTCTCCTGCTGTGTTGCTAGAGTCCGCTTGCGTTGAGCGCTAGCACACGCGACCTCTCTCTGTCTAACACTGTCACCAACCCATTGGGGCCGCGGCGGATGTCCGTGTCAAGCTTGTTGATCCGCTTGTATATCTGACTGAATACAGGTATGTCGTGCCCATGTGGCATTTTGCCAACCATTCCCTGGAGCTGCCTGTACGGGACCCCCAGCGCGACCCTGATACCGGCGGCCATCATGATAAGCGTATCTGCGTACTGGTACGGGGCGCCGACCTTGCCCTCGTTTGCGCGCCTTATGTCGTCCTCCCACTTCGGATCATATTCCATGATCAGATCTGCGCCGCGTTT
>CAZDQM010000043.1:0-52974 GCA_964507825.1 uncultured Nitrosopumilaceae archaeon
GGGCAAGGGCGGGCCTGATTGCGCCCGATGAGAAGACGTTTGAATATTTGCGCGGGCGCCAGTTTACCCCTGAAAACTATGAGGATTTAGTGGATGACTGGGATGCGAACCTACGTTCGGATCCAAATGCGCGGTTTGACCGGTCATACTCTATTGATATCGGTGACATGGCCCCGCAGGTGAGCTGGGGCACGAATCCGGCAATGACCTGTGACATAACGGAGTTAGTACCGCATCCAGAAGATGTCTCTGATGATGGCTCTCAACGGCTTGCGGCACACAAGGCTTTAGAGTACATGGATCTCAAGCCGGGAACCCCGATGACTGAGATCCATATTGACAGGGTGTTTATTGGGTCCTGCACTAACGCTAGACTTGATGATCTTAAGGACGCGGCGCGCGCGATTCGGGGAAGGAAGGTTTCGCCGCATGTCCGGGCCATGGTGGTGCCTGGATCCCAGATGGTCAAGAGGCAGGCAGAAGAGATCGGACTAGACCTTGCCTTCAAGGAGGCCGGCTTTGAGTGGCGGGAATCCGGATGCAGCATGTGCCTAGGCATGAATCCTGACATACTGGAACCGGGGGAGCGTTGCGCGAGTACCTCGAACAGGAACTTTGAGGGACGGCAGGGGACTGGCGGCAGGACGCACCTAGTCAGCCCCGTTATGGCCGCCGCGGCCGCGGTTGCTGGCCACTTTGTGGATGTAAGGGAATGGGATCTGGGACAATGAAAAAATTCACTACTGTACGAACCATCATCACCCCGTTTGCCAAGGTCAATGTAGACACCGATCAAATAGTACCAAAACAGTTCCTAAAATTGGTCCATAGATCGGGGTTTGGAAAATACCTGTTCTTTAACTGGCGGTTTCTCTCCGGAGGTGCGCCAAATCCGGACTTTGTCTTAAATGATCCTAGGTATTCATCGTCTAAAATCCTAGTTGTCGGCGACAACTTTGGTTGCGGCTCGAGCAGGGAGCATGCGGTATGGGCGCTTCAGGATTTCGGATTTGATGTGATAATATCGACGTCGTTTGCAGACATCTTTTACAACAACTGCTTCAAAAATGGCGTCCTGCCGATTTTGCTACCGGCAACAACCGTCCAGGATATCTTGCAGGTCACGGGGACAGTTGAGATCAACTTGGAGGATCAGGTGGTATTGATTTCGGGCAAGACGATTCCGTTTGAAATCGACGCTTACAAAAAGAGGATTCTCTTGGAGGGACTCGATGATATCGCACTGACACTTCAGCATGCAAGAGACATTGACAGGTTTGAAAGGGAATCTAAAATCCCATCTGTCTTGTGATCCTTCTTACCTGCCTTTGGTTTCGATCGATGATTACTGGGGATTCTATATCTAGCCATTCTGTTCCGTCAATATTGTAGGCGCTGATCTGCGACTCTTTTGAGAGGCCTTCTAACACGTCAAACGACAGATTGATGCTCTTTTTTCCAAGATTTTTGATTAGGTCTAGAATTCTTGCATCTAGCATGTATATTCCTAGGCACTCTGCAAGCGGCAGGTTGATGACTGGTTTTTCCTTGAACTCGGCAATCTTCCCGTCGACTATACTGGCAAATCCAGTCTCCTCCCTCCGCTTGGTCCTTGTGGCTATACATGCCATTACTTTTTGTGCGTCAAACTGTTTCTTCATGGCATTTACGTCTAGGGCGCAAAAGTTGTCTACAAACCATAAAATAAATTCCGAGTCTCCTAACACTTCTCTGGCATGGACGAGATCCCCACCTGTCCCACTCTGTGTATCTTGGATGAATTTTATTTTTCTGGCAAGTTTTTGCCCACGGAAGTGATTTTGTATCTGCGCCCCTAGTCCATTATAATCTGCAATGATGATTATCTCCTTTATAATGGGAAAGGAGTTTAGATGTTCTGCAATGTATTGTATCAGCGGGACCCCGTTGATTGGAATCATGGCCTTTGGAAAGTAGTCGGTATATGGCCTTCCACGGGTGCCCATGCCGCCTGCTAGAATTATCGCCTTCACGGTCTAGCGGTATGATTTTTGTTTTCTTCTTCTTGCACCGGGTCCGCCAAACTTTTTTGGTTCCTTTCGCCTAGCATCGCCGCTTATTAGATACTTGTCAAACTCTGAAATTCTTTTCCTCAAATCCTCCCTAGTTGGCTTGGGAAGTGGATGATCCTTGGGCTCCCTTTTGGACTTGGTCCACCCGATCAGGGCTCTAGATATTGCAGTTGCAGTGGCTCCTGCTTGGCCCATAAAGCCGCCCCCTCTGGTCCTCACGGAGATGTCGATCTTTTTCCTCAGATCTCCTGCAATCTCCATGGGTGCTAGGATCGTCTCCCTTGCATGTTCCTGTGGGATCATTTCCACTGGAACATTGTTGATTCTGATCTTTCCATCACCCTTGGTGATGTATGCATGGGCGCTAGATGTCTTTCTAGTCGCAAAATAAATCTCGGTCTTTATCGTCATTCGGTCCACCCCACTGTCCTTCCCAGATCCGCCATGGTCGTATAGTTTGCCGATGATCTGGTTATTCTTGCCTTTTGCAATTCTACCCTCTTTAATGATTTTATCTCCCTTGGAGTCCCAATGTATGTTCTCAACCTACTTAGTGCGGTCTTTCCTGACGGTTTTTTCCTGGGAAGCATCCCCCTGATCATTCTGGCAATTATGGTATCGGGTCTTCTTGGGTGATATGGTCCGTGTTTTGGATTTAGGATGCTTGCAATCTCCAAAAAGTCCCTATATTCGCCAATGATGTTGCTTCTTGATCCGCTGATCATTATCTTTTCACAGTTTACTATGGAGACCCTTGTTCCCTGCAGGAGCATTTTTGCCACGTTTGATGCAAGCCTTCCGGCAACAAGATCCGTTCCGTCAACTACCACCTGTACTGTCTTGGAATTCTCAGCCAAGTAGGACTATCCCCCTTCCGGTCGGATTTTTCTCCGTTGCACTCTCGTGTGAGATTATGCTACCGCCTGCTTTACTGATTTTATCTGCGGCGGTGTTTGAGATTGAAAATGCAAATAACGTGATTCCGTGTGTAATGTTTCCGGTACCGAGCACCTTGCCTGGAAATGCTACCATGTCCCCCTCCTTTGTCAGTTCGCCGATCCTGTTGACGTTGATGACTCTTCTAGCCCTTGTTGGCTTTAGGGCATATTCTGCCAATTTTGCCCAGATCGGCGCCTCGTTTGCCCTTGATGCCTTTTTAAGATCCCTAGCTAGCTGGATGGTCACCTGATTTGTCATTTGAATGTGAATTTTAGAACCCAAATATAATGTGTATGCTTTCATGGACGTCAAATTAGACGTGTGTGGTAACTAGCCAAGTTCAGGCCTGACACTAACGGTTCGGGAGCATTACACACAAGCAGAACTGTCTGGAGCACGACCATCAAATAATTGCTACATATCATGAATCACTTGTGGGATGCAAAGGGTATTTTGGTGAGAACATGATTGTATTATTGCTATTTCAAGCCTGTGTCATACCTGCATGATCTGCGGACCGCATACTTCATGTACCGGATACTGCTGGCGTAATTCATACCCTGATGACGGGCAAATCATCTTGGATGCGCGCAAGCCGTTGTGAAATGCCTGATGAGGCCAACTTTTGCAATTCCATTGCTGTATCGGTTTGCAATGGGGATATGGAGTCGCGCATGTTTATGCGCTGATCTGCTGTACTGCAGTCTTAAAGTCCTTTAACCTGTTTGATAATTCTGCTACTGCGTGCGTGATGATTTGTTCTGGCGCTAGTGCGCCAGTTGACTCTACCGTGAGAATCCTTTCATTAGACTTGCTAGTCTCTGTCAGGGTTGCAATGTTTGCGGCATTCCATTTTGCATGCTCCGAACCTCTTCCAAGCCTAGCATATGCCTCTATCTTGACCGTCTGACCTGGGGCCAATTCCACTATTGGAATCTTTTCTGATGTCGGCTTTATGTCCTCATCCTCGGACGTCAGCTCACCTGACAAGATAGTTCTTGTCTCGTTGGTGTCTCCTGAATCCAAGACAAGCATTATTCTGCAGTTTGAACATCCGGTATCCTTTTGGCAGTCGCATTTTGACGGCTCTGAATACCTTGTCAGATCTGTTTTTAGTGGAATCAGGGCGAGCCTATGCGCTAGGCCCTCGTCTGCTAGCACGGACGAGTTTTCGATAATGTCTACTGTATCTATTGCAAATACCGGAACGCCGTTTAGACAAATACGCCTTATTGCATTTGCATATTGTAACGGAATATCCTTAAGCCTGATGGATATTTGTTGGGGGTTCTTGCTGATTATCTTCAAAGAGTACAAATCTTAGCAAAAATCTTCCAAGTCCACATAAAAGTTTAACGTGATTCTTCTAGGTAGGGGATGGGCTTTACGCGGCAATCCACAAATCCAAACGGACACGCTACGGGTACCAAAATAATACTCTATAGATATCGAGAATCGTGGTACAAGGAGCGGTGCATGTCCGATTATCCGGCAAACGTGTACCTGTCCGGCCCGGACTCTCGCGTTTGGCCTGATACGAGCCGATCTGCCGTGAACGCGTGGAAAACTAGGATCTACCGGACTCGATTCATGCATAGATAAATATCGAACTGCCCTGTAATGCAACCATGGCCGACGTAACTGTAGTAAGATACTCGTTTGAGGGGGAGAGGTTTGAGATTCTTGTAAAGCCCGATCCTGCGTTGGAATACAAACTGGGAAGAAAAAAAGACATTTCATCCATCTTGATATCTGATGAGATTTACAGTGATTCTGGGAAAGGAACGCGGGCATCTGCCGAAAAGCTGCTCAAGGCGTTTCAGACCGAGGATCCGGCTACAATAGCCGAAAAAATAATGCAAAAGGGTGATCTTAATCTTACCACTGATCAGAGACGGAAGATGATCGAGGAAAAGCGAAAACAAATCGTTACATTCATTGCAAAGACATACGTTGATCCGCGCTCCCACCTTCCACATCCGCCTCTTAGGATTGAACAGGCCATGAAGGATGCGCGCGTCTCAATTGACTCCCACAAGGCAATAGAGGAACAAGTCAAGGATTTAGTGGAAAAACTCCGCCCCATAATCCCGTTAAAATCCGAAAATCTTTCCCTAGAGATCGTTGTACCTGCACAGTTTGTGGCCCAGTCGTATTCGATCCTAAAGTCCGTAGGCTCGCTTAAAAAAGAAGAATGGCAGGCAAACGGCTCCCTCAAAGCAATACTAGAAATACCGGCAGCTGTAAGACCAACTGTGATAGATAGACTAGGTTCGATTACCAAGGGTACTGCCACCGTCGAGGTGCAGCAATAGTGGACAATACAAAAAGAAAATACGTAATCCCAGGGGATGTGGTTACGACCGGACCGTACCGTCCGGAGCAAAACACCGTACTAATAGATAACAAGATAGTGTCAACCGCAGTTGGCATTTCCGAGATCTATGATGATGAAGCAAAGGTAATCCCATTATCTGGCAAGTATTTTCCAAAGATTCATGATCTAGTGGTGGGTAAGGTCATATCACATACCTCCTTGTCATGGGAGCTTGACATTAACTCCGCATACGTCGGATTCCTGCCAGGCCAGGATGTGTTTGGACGTGACTTTAGCGCCCATGCCGACGAATTGTCCTCCAAACTTCTTCCAGGGGATCTGGTCGCAGCGCGCATTGCAAACTTTGACAGGACTAGGGATCCACTCATCACCATTGCAGAGAGGGAGCTGGGCAAGATTGACACTGGCGAATTGGTGATAATCTCTCCGAGCAAGGTGCCTAGACTGATCGGTAAAAGAGCCTCCATGATACAGGCGATTGAGGAGGCTACAAATGTGGGCATTATTATCGGCCAGAATGGGTGGCTAGTACTGGCAGGTGATGATCCCAATGGATTATTAAAGGCTAAAAATGCAATTCGAATGATAGATAAGCATGCACATCTTGCAAATCTTACAGACATGGTGAGAGAAATGTTGGAATCAAAAGGTGAATTATAGTGGGAGGAAGAGACACAGACATTGTACTGCTAGATGAAAACGGTATTCGTTGCGACGGGCGCAAGATCAACGAACCGCGAAAAATAATGATCAAGGCAGGCGTCCTGAAAAACGCCAACGGTTCTGCATATATTGAGTTTGGAGACAACAAGATCTTAGCAGGAGTCTTTGGCCCCCGTGACGTACACCCAAAGCACATGGCAAACACCGACACTGGAATCCTTAGGTGCCGATATCATATGGAGCCATTTTCAGTGACTGAACGAAAGAACCCAGCCCCGTCTAGGAGGGAGATTGAAATTTCAAAGGTAATCAAAGAGGCCTTAGAACCGGCCGTAATACTAGACAAATTCCCGCGAACCGCCGTGGACGTGTTCATCGAGATCCTCCAGGCAGACGGGGGTTCTAGGTGCGCCGCGCTAGATGCCGCAGCCGTCGCACTAGCCGATGCCGGGATTCCAATGCGGGACATGGTATGTGCCTGTGCCGCAGGAAAAGTAGCTGATACCATTGTCTTGGATGTAAACAACGAAGAGGATCAGGCAGGTCAGGCGGATATGCCGGTAGGCTATATGCCGAACATGGGCCAAATCACACTAATGCAGCTAGATGGAGTTCTTAGCCCCGAGGAATATGACAAATGCGTAGAGACCGCAATTGACGGCTGTCTTCAGGTTTACGAGCTGCAAAAACAGGCGCTACATGACAAGTTCTTCACCGACGGAGAAAAATCACAATGACTTCATCTCACATTATAGACGTCCTGAAAAAACAGCAGATCTTGGATCTCATAGAACAGGAAAAAAGAATAGATGGACGCGCATTTGATGAGACGCGCAAGATTGTAATTGAACCAAACGTAATTCCCAAGGCTGATGGCTCTGCACGCGTACGACTAGGTGATTCTGAGGTCGTATGCGGCGTCAAGATACAGCCGGACAGGCCTTTTCCGGACATGGGGGACAAGGGCATCTTTATCTGCACGGCCGAACTACTGCCACTCTCACATCCAACCGTAGAGACCGGCCCTCCGGGTGAGGCGGTAATTGAACTAGCACGAGTAGTCGACCGTGGCATCAGAGAGTCCCACATGGTTGACGTCTCCCAGCTAGTCATTGAAAAGAACACATCGGTAGTTGGCGTGTTTGCAGATAATACTGTGGTAGATTATGATGGAAATCTTTTTGATGCCTGCTCATATGCAACTACCGTCGCGCTCTTGAGTGCCAAATCCCCCAAGTGGGAGATGAAGGACGGCACACCGACGCTTGTGCCAGATATGATACAGGACCTTCCTACCACTACGGTACCAGTCTCAGTCACAATGGCAAAAATCGGTGGACGGATAATCGTTGATCCAAACGCAGACGAGTGGGACTGCATGGATGCAAGGATCACAATCACCACCGACTCGGATGGCAACATATGCGCGCTTCAAAAGGGCGGGAAATCCGGATTCACGCTAGATGAGGTAAAGAAATGCGGCAGAATTTCCATTGACAAGGGCAAACAAATCAGGGAAATCCTCAAACAAGCATCAACGATCGGGTGACCGGAATGGCAAAAAAGAAATCACTCAAGGGACTAGGTGCGAGATACGGGATCAAAATACGAAAACAGTACACCAAGGTTCATAGGACACTCAAGGCGGAGCGCATCTGCCCGGAGTGCGGCTCTAAATCCTTTAGCCGCGACGTCATCGGAATATTCTCCTGTAAAAAATGTGGATTCAAGATAGCCGGAACGGCATATGACGTCAAAATTTAACGCAAAAATTTACGTAGATGCCGGGGACAACACAAGGGCGATTTTTGACTCTATCGATGCCGACAACAGGCACTATCCTGAAAATCCCACCGCTACTAGAATGCACATGCGCAAAAACATTGAGATTGAAATAGAGTCCGAAAATCTGGCGCACCTGCGTGCCAACCTAAACTCTACCCTGCGCCTGATCCAGGCCTGTGATAACGTCATTGAATCGGTAAAGATATAAGAAAACTGATCTTGTACAAGGCATGTCCGATCAGCAAATTCCGCCATATCTGCAAGAACAGTTGATGCAGCTGCAGCAGCTGCAGCAAAATTTCCAGTCCATCTTGATGCAAAAGCAGCATCTTGAGGCCGAAAAGGCCGAGGTCACCACGGCCCTTGATGAGCTTAAAAAAGCAGATGATGGGAGGGCAGTTTACAAGCAGGTGGGAATGATCATGATAAAGTCTACTAGGGACGATCTGACTTTGGAACTAGAGGAGAAAAAGGAGTTGGCAAACACTAGGACAATCGTCTTGCAAAAGCAAGAAGAAAAGATCCAAAAGAGCATGCAAGAGTATGAATCCAAGCTGACCCAGATGATGCGCAACCCCGGTCAGGGACACCAACAGCCTAAAAACTAGAGCACAAACAAGATATTGAAACGAGACCAATAATGCCTGTGAAACTAAAAGATCCCCGCATTGTAGTGGATGTATATGAAAAAAAGAGTGGGATACCGGATCTGTTACGCTCACAAGAAATAAACGTGGAGATCAAGCGCCTGCAGGTGGGCGATTATGTCGTGGGCCCTAATGTCGTTGTGGAGCGAAAAACCATCAGGGATTTTATCTCATGCATATGCAGCAATAGGCTGTTTATACAATGTGATCAGCTCAGGAAGCACTTTGATCACCCTGTGCTAATAGTGGAAGGAAACATAGATGATATTTGTAATGTCAAGGAGAGCCCTAATGTGAAGAAGCATATTTTGGAGAACTCCTTTCCGTTTCATGACGCGATGGCAGACATGGCACTTGTATACCGAATCCCTGTCATTCCGACGCCAAATGCAATGCATACTGTAAGGCTCCTGATTTCAATGTGCGCTTGGAAGCATAGTGACAAGGGGCCGTTTATCAAGAAGATAAGAAAGACCGTCGACATGCGGCAGCAACAACTTTCTATTCTTGCCAGCCTGCCTGGCGTGGGTGAAACGCTGGCGCATAGGATGCTAGAAAAGTTTGGCACGCCAGGCAAGGCGCTGACCTCGACTGCATCCGATCTTGCAAAGGTATCGGGCATGGGAGACGCGCGGGCCGCAAAAATCAGGAAAATCCTGAACTCAAAAATCCGGCGCAAGGGCACGTCTGACCAAAAGACACTCCATGACTCCTAGCCTTTGACCAGCTTTCGCCTTGTATTGTTTCCGCACAGGGGACATTTCTTCACGTTCTTAAAGTTCCTCCTGCACCCGGAACAGTAGTGTATCCAGACTCCGCTGTTCCTTATTCCGCCGGTCATGACAGGTATGACTACAATCTTGAGAAAGCGCGCCACGTTTGAAACTGCAAAATCATCCGTAACTATCTGGCCACTCGTCTCAATTGCTAGGGCCAGCACCGAGATATCCTGCCTTGAGAGCTGGCGCAAGTCCCCCGTCCTGCCTGCCGCCCCTGTCGCCTTAGCAGTGGACTCTGCCGCAGGTTCTTTGATCTTGAGCCTACCTGTCTCGATCATTATGGCCATTACATCTTGCCTCTTCTTGATGTGGCTGACCTCGTCTAGGATCAGCGGCGTCGTCTGCCAGTCATCGTCTGCTCCAAATGGAACCCCGGCATAAAATGCACTTGCATCCAGAATCTTAGAATCCAAGCTTGCTCATTTGCCTTAATCCGCGCTTTTTTAGCCTGACGAAGACCGCCGGTTTCTTGTATTTCCTGATTGTGATGACGTCCTCAAATCCTGCTGCCTTGATCACCTGCGCGTCCATTACTATATTGATGTCGTGGGAGCACCGTATCTCGATTTTTTCATCGGGTACTACGAGTGATGCAAGCCGGTAGACGGGCGCCACGGGGGTGATGATCAGGACGTCTAGACTTTCATGTAAAATTGGCCCTCCAAGCGAAAAGGAATGGCCTGTCGAGCCGCTTGGTGTTGAAATGATCACCCCGTCCATCTTTTGCTTTACTGTGTCGTTTTGAAATTTTATCTCAATCTCCGCAGTCTTGGTCATGTTTTGTCTGCTGATATAGATCTCGTTTAGCGCAGGGGGAAAATCTACCCCGTTACATGATGCTACGACCCTGGTCCTTTTCTCCAAAATGACCATTCCGTCCCTGATCTGCTTGATGGCGCCGTCTATTTTATCAAGCGTGATCTCAGACAGGATTCCCCTGTTTCCGCCCACGTTTATTGTTAGAATTGGGGCATCGTTTTCTAGCTGCCGAAACGCTCTGAGCGTGGTTCCATCACCCCCCAAAGTAATCACCAGATCAAGATTTTCGCCCCTCAACTCATCTAGAGAATCCACCTTTGTCGCGCCTGTCACTAAAACGGGGGCGATTGTAAAGACCCTGCTTTTACTTTTTAAAAATTTCTTGGCGACTCTGATCGCGGCCTCTTCGGACTCTTTGGATCCCACCTTGCTTACTACTGCAACCTTGCCTAGTTTCAAGCAATTCTTGTACCTCATCTTGGCATAAAAATCATATTTTCACCTGATTTGGACCAAATGCGGGCTAGGCATGACAAATACAAAATCTGCAGGGGATACGCGCTACATGTTACAGGCGTGGTCTGCCATGACCCGAGTCATGCGACGTTTTCTTGTACGTTAAAACACAGTCTTGTTTTGTTTCCTGCGCGTCAAGCTATATGATTTACCGTTTTACAAACAATTAATTATGTAAATGCAGACATGCACATCATGGGTTATGCACATCCTGAGGTGCTAGTCGATACCCAGTGGGTGTCACAAAATCTCCTTGGCGACGGTAGGGTGCTCGTGGAAGTAGACTATGATCCGGAAAATGGATACCGCAAGGGCCACATAAGGGGGGCAAGCCTGATTTGGTGGAAGCGCGACATCAATGATCCGGTCACCAGAGACATCATTGACAAAAAACAATTTGAGGAATTAATGTCGAAAAACGGAATTGCACCTGATACTGAGGTGATTCTTTATGGAGACTTTAACAATTGGTTTGCCGCGTTTGTCTTCTGGGTCTTCAAATATTATGGTCACGAAAACCTGAAAATCATGGACGGTGGAAGAAAAAAATGGGAGCTTGAAGATAGGGAATATACTACTGTAGAGCCGGACCGAGCGCCGTCTCAATACAGGGCCCAGCCTCCAGATGAGGGACTTCGTGCATACCTAGCTGATGCTAGACGCGCATTGGAACGAGACGACACCGTAATGGTGGATGTCCGATCGCCTGCCGAGTTTTCCGGCCAGATCACCGCGCCTCCAGAGTATCCAATGGAACACGCCCAAAGGGGAGGACACATTCCAAATGCAAACAACATCCCGTGGGCTACTGCCGTCAATGATGCGGACGGTACTTTTCGCGACGTAGAGGAGCTGCGACAAAACTATATCTCCAAGGGAGTCACCGATGACAAGGATGTAATATGTTATTGTAGAATCGGCGAAAGATCATCCCACTCTTGGTTTGTTCTGAAATATCTCCTAGGATATCCGCGGGTTCGAAACTATGATGGTTCCTGGACAGAATGGGGCAACATGATCGGCAATCCAGTGGAAAAGTAATGCCTGATAACGGGATTTTGAAAAAGGGAACCTTTTACTGTATCATGGACTCTGCAGACGACTTTATACTAGAGGATATGACCAAGAGGGGACTTGAGGCTAGGGAGCATTCTGTTGATGAAAAACTAAACGTCGAGGCAGACAAGGGCATGATCCATGACATGGACGGGGTGGGGCACCGGGTGGCAATCCGGTGGTTTTTTCCAAAATCCACGTTTGATCTGAACCTAGTGACCGTTCATGCCGAGGCGATGGAGAAAAAATACACCGAAATGCGTGAACTTACATGCCCTGACGACTAGATCTGTGCCTGTATTCTACGAAGAAACGCCGATTATACCGGAGTCCGAATAATAGCTGGTGCAGATTCGACAGCCTTGGAGGGGTGCCGTATGCTAGAATACGGACTCGTATATTCTGAATCATGACTGCATAAAACGACCTGTTTTCATTTGTATCGTGTCATGGATAAGATTTTTAAACAATATTCCATTACCACAATCAAATGTCATTGTTGCTCAGAGATCGAGTATACACCATGGAGTCACCTACTGCCAAGAGGGGTGTCTACCCACTGCACGGATACAAGCTGGGATTATACCGGCTGCCCTTTGAGCTAGTTGATCCGGATGAGATAAAGTCCATAGTAACTGGATTGAAGAAAACCTTTGAAATGGATGCATATGCGGACAGGGTTTTTGCAACCTACACGTGGACGGAAAGAAACATGGATGATCCTGATGCAAAGGGGTACGAGGAGGTGGATCTTAGTGTTACCGTGGAGGTTGTAACCGGCGAGGTTGTTGATATAATATACCAGATTTTCCCAATTGAAAAGTTCGGCGATCCGCAATGGGTCAAGGATTATAGAAAAAAGGCAGATCACTTTGCAAAGATGGTCATCGATACACTTCTTCGTAACACCATCTTGCAGGACAAGATGGTGGAATCTATGATTAAAAATGAAAAGATTCCCGAAGTGGCTGCGCTAAACAAGCTAGATGAGATGACTCCTCTTGCCAAAATAATACCAAATGCTAAACCGCAGCTCGGGGCAAAGGAGGAGGAGATCCTAGAGGATGCCGACGACGAGGTTGTCGAAGTTCCTGATGGAGCCAAGCCTGGGCCCATTGACATTGAATACAAATCCAAGGTAAAGCCATCTACCTCATTTGCCACCGAGGAGGGTTATACGATCAAGACGTGGGGAAGAAAGGGAACCGGCAACGGAATCATGGGAATATGGGGAGAGTTTGTCTCAGTCGACTATGATATCTGTGTTGCAGACGGCGCCTGCATAGAGGCGTGTCCTGTAGCAGTATACGAGTGGTTTGATACTCCTGGAAATCCCGCATCTGAGAAAAAGCCGTTAATGTCCAAAGAGCCGGACTGTATATTCTGCCTTGCATGCGAAGGTGTGTGCCCTCCCAAGGCAATCAAGATCTTTGAACAAAAGTGACACTTGCAACTATTTATGAGCAGGCATTGTGTGATTCTATAGGATGATCCTAAACCCGTTTACCAGCTTAATCCTCCATATCTTCCTATTATGCGCCATACTCATAACAATGTACACCTGCAACTTTTACTATCTTACATTCCTAGCATCCAAAAGACGCGGCGGCAATCCGACCTTGGATCTTGACGAACCATCGATTACGATTCAATTACCGATTTACAATGAGAAATACGTCGCTGCACGCCTAGTTGATGCGGTCTGCGCCATGGACTATCCCAAAGACAGGATGCACATCATGGTTCTAGATGACTCTGACGATGATACCGTTGAACTAATTCAAAAAACCGTACGTGAGCACCAAAAACGGGGCTATATGATAGAACACATCCGTCGTGGTACGAGGACCGGCTACAAGGCTGGAGCCCTAAAGTATGCGATGAAGACCACCGACACTGATTTCGTGGCGATATTTGACGCTGACTTTATCCCGCCCACGTGGTTCTTGAAGAAGGCAATTCCGCACTTTACCAAAGAAAAAATCGGTCTTATACAGTGCAGGTGGGGCCATGTAAACGAGGATTATTCCACCATTACACGGGCGCAGGCCCTGAGCCTTGACTTTCATTTTCTGATCGAGCAAAAGGCAAAAAGCGACTCTCACCTCTTTATGAATTTTAACGGCACTGCCGGCATATGGCGGCGCGAATGCATCGAGGACGCGGGCGGCTGGCATACTGCGACCCTAGTTGAAGATCTTGATCTGAGCTATCGCGCACAAATGAAGGGGTGGAAGTGCATTTTCTTGCCAGAAATAGTGGTTGATGCGGAGCTTCCGGTTCAAATGAACGCCGCCAAGCGCCAACAGTTTCGATGGGCCAAGGGTTCCATCCAATGCGCGATAAAACTGTTGACCTCAATTGCGGCCAAGAAGACCATCACGCTTGAGGCCAAGTTCCAGGCGTTCATCCAGCTGACGCGCCACATTGTCTATCCGTTAATGCTGATCCAGTTCCTTGCGCTTCCGATACTGCTTGCCTCTAACGTTGATCTTTACATAATCAGCTTTTTACCTGCACTGACCATAGCTGCATATCTTGCCATGGGACCCGGCGCTTACCTGCTGATAATACAACGGATGTATGCCTCTTCGTGGCGGTCAAAGGCCAAGATACTACCGTTCCTGCTAGTTTACAATGCCGGCATGTCAGTCAATAATACTGTGGCCGTATTTGACGCAGTAGCGGGCAAAAAAAGCGAATTTTTAAGGACGCCGAAATACGGCATTATAAAAAACGACGACGATTGGAAGAACAAGGCATACAATCTGCCGTTTACAAAGACCACGCTACTTGAGATCTTTTTTGGTGTTTACGGAGTGGTTGGAATCATGATCTCGATCTTTACCAACAACCCGATTTTTGCACCAATTATAGGGATCCAAGCGGTTGGATTCATTTACATCGCATCCCTTAGTCTTTCACATTCCAGATTTAAAAGAAATAAATCCGGAGATAATTACATAATCGGCAGAGCAGAGAAGATGGCCAATATTTCATACAAAGCAGCGGTCGTAGGGATCATCGCAATTATCGTATTTGGAGCGTATCTGGCCATACAAGGATATACAAACGACGTATATCCGCTGGATCTGGCCCGTGGAAACATGGCTGCAATCATAGGCTCCGTCGACACGGACACCATAATTGTCCACATCAGGGAGGCGCAAGCCAGCCTGCCAGAGCAAGGCAATCCTGTCTGGATATTTCCTACGACATCTACGGACTTTGGACGCATGCAACAAGAGCTGACGCACATGCTAGATTACACGGAACAGATAACCTCCGTCCCACAGGACAGCACCTCGTATCATACTGCAATGATGGAGCTTTCCGGACAGGCGGCCGAGCTGCGTGAAAACATAATGGATGCCACGCCATACATGTATGTGAGCGTCTCCAACATCATATTCAGCGCGCTCTGGATTGCCGCAATAATTGGAATCTTTGCGTTACTCAAGCGAAAGAAGGATCAGCTTACAAGCTATGACGGCGCCGAGTAAATCTAAGAGATTCCAAGCTCGCCCCTGATCTCGTCTACTGCTCTTATTCCGTAAATGTCCCTGACCTGCTGGATTCTAATCATGTCCTTCAAACCCTCCTTTCCTAGCTTGTTGTGCAGTACGTTGAATACGTCTGAGAAGCGAATCTCCCACTTGTCGGCACAGTCAAATATCTTTGAAACCGCCCACTGCTGGACATCAGACGGCATCTCGACTCCGCCATCGGCTGAAACATCCTGAAACAGCTTTGCAATCTCGCCTATCTGCGATGCCATGCCCTCTATATCCTTTAACTCACCGTACTTTGATTCTGAATTCATTCTAATCCTTGACTGGAATTCGGACAGCTTGAGCAGGGCAATTACATCCCTTGACGGGGATTCATCAGATTTTCTAACTGTACCTACTAGTGTGGCGATCTTTTGCTCTATGGTATCCGTCTTGTCTGCAAGGTTTTGCCTGATCTCACCCACGTCCATCTGGACGGATCTTATGCCCTCACCGACTAGGACCGCCTCATCAGCCTTTTTTGCAAGTGACTCCATCTCGCCTTCCATTGCATCAATCTTTCCTGCGCTGTGTGATATTGACTCTACCTTGCTTTTTATCGACTCTAACTCTGATGAAATTGACGATATCGGGGCGGCCTTTTCTGCTACATTGGCAAATTGTTGCTTTAGGCCGTTGATTATGCCCTCTAGACTGTCGATATTTTCGGCCTTTTCTGCTATGGTTCTGATTGTCTTGCTGATTTCTACCATTTCACCCTTGAGAAATTCTGTTGCGTTTGCCTTTTGAGCTATATTGTCAAGCTCTTCTCTAATGTGTGCTATGTTGGCCCCGGACTCTATTCCCTTTTTCAATGACTCTATCTCGACGCTTATCTCGGCAAGGGACTCTGTTTTTCCAGAGACTTGGCGCAATTGATCCCTGACGTCGTCTATTCTTTGTGCAATCTTTATGATCATTTGCGAGTTGTTTTGGATGGAATTCATGCTGTCGCCCACTTGTTTTGCAAGCTCTTCTGTCTTTGGCGTTGTTTTACGGATCTTACCCATCTCGTCTTCTAGCTTGGCAGTCTGGAAATTCAATTTTGAAACAATGTCTGCCTGTAATCGTGCCTGGTTCAGGCCGGCAAACAGTTTTTGATTGTCATCCTCTAAAATGTTGATCTGCTTTGACTGTTTTTGAATCTGTTCTAGCGAAGTGGTGATCGCGTCCATCATCGTCTTCATTGATATCAGGATCTTTTGATTATCTGCAAATATCTTACCCATTGTCTTGATCTCCTTTGATAGCTGCTTGGTGGAATCTGAAACCACGGCCATCTTTTTTAGTACCGCGCCTGGTGTCGGTTCCCTCTTTACTGTATTGGATGTTTTTTTAGCTGTACGGGATTCTGAAGGCTTGGCGCGCGTTACCTTTTTTGTCGGACGGCTTGTCTTTTTTACTGCCATGCATGTATGTGGTTTTTTCTGAATTAAAAAACACAGGTCAAAAATAAAGGATCAAAGTGGTTATTGATTTACGACCTCAGGTCCGTGTAATAGTTCGTGGAATATCTTCTCCACCTGACCATCGGAGCCTTTGATGAATGTTCTCGGACAGTATTCACACTGTATCATGTATTACCGTATATTACCGTACTATTAATGACTTGGTGATGATATAATTACCGGCAGTCAGATACCCCAGGTCATATCTCCACACAAGTTTCAGATGACCCATTCATCACCCTGCAATCCGTGTTATGGTATCTTAACATAAAGAGGTTTTATCCCATGTTTTTGGCAGTCTGCTTGTATTAATGCCTCTGAAACTCGTTTAACGCTTGGGCCTGTTAGGGCTGATAGCACAAATCAATAACAAATCATTTAAGACAAAATCATCTAATAAATTAGTGGAAAATGCAATCCTGCAGATTAATTCATCTGGGATCCAAACCTCACTGAACCAGAGCGTTAATACCATTGTCGAGCAGCTAAAGCCGGAACTTCCACATACTACATTTGTCACCGACCTTGCAATCATCATGATTGTGGGTGCAGTTGTTACACTTGCATTTTTCAAGATAAGGCAACCTCTGATAATCGGCTATCTATTTGCCGGAATGTTGATTGGGCCGCTGTCGCCACTCTGGTCTTGGTTCCTACCCGATGGTGGCCCGTCTAGTGTGGGAGGGATTGGAATACTATCTGATATCTCCGCGCTGAATCTTTTTGCCGAGATCGGAGTAATCTTGTTGCTGTTTGTAATTGGAATTGAATTCCCTTATGCAAAGATCCGTTCCATCGGCAAGGTTGCCGTCGGGGTGGGCACACTGGGACTCTTTTCCACCTTGGGTGTAGTGTTTTATACGGCCAGTCTGTTCGGCCTAAGCTTCATGGACTCTTTGTTCATTGCAGCGGCCCTTTCAATCTCTAGTACGGCAATAATCGTAAAGATCCTAGAGGACATGGGAAAAATACGGAAAGAGTCATCGATCATGATTCTTGGAATCCTGATTGTGGAGGACGTTATCGCTGTAATACTAATTTCGTCACTACAGTCTGTTGCACTAGTCGGGACAGTTTCGATAGAAGGGGTAATAGTGGTGATCCTAGTGGCCACTGGACTGATTGCTGGAACGTTTACAATTGGAACTAGGATCTTCCCGCCCCTGATAGACAAGGTAGCGGCTGCAGAAAAGCGCGAGATACTGTTGCTAAGCGTGCTGGGGCTGTGCTTTGGATACGCGCTCTTGGCAAACATTGTGGGTTTATCTGTGGCCATTGGCGCGTTTTTGGCGGGTGTACTAGTCGCCGAGTCAAGATCTGCCGAAGTATCCAAGCTGCTTTCGAGTCCGATCAAGGACATGTTTGTCGCAATATTCTTTGTCTCCGTGGGGGCGCTGATGGACATAAGTCAGCTTGAAAATTACATATATGTAGCAATTGGGCTGATTGCGGTTGCCATGGGAATGAAGTTCGGTGGAATCATGATTGGTAGCATAATCTTCCGACAAAAGCGCTCCAAATCATTGCGCGTTGCATCCACGCTTGGTGCGCCACGGGGAGAGTTTTCAATTGTAATCGTAAAGGCTGGGGTGGACATAGGGGCCGTCAGCGCATTTCTTTTCCCCCTAATTGGCATGATTTCAATCATTACTGCCTTCATCTCTCCATTCTTGGTCAAGGCAGGCGACAAGATTGTTCCCAAGCTGGAAGATAAGGATGCCTGACATTCTAGAGTCGTTATTGTCAAGAGCCCATGATGGTATAACCGAGTATGATTATAACGGAATAAAGACGCCATGTATACTGCTTGATAAGAAAAGATTTGACCACATCTTGCAAAATATGAACGGGCATCGGCTTTCACTAGATGTGGATTTGGACGTTTTACAGGACGGCCTAGGCCACGTCTTCGTTGATGTTGTACTCTCTTTCTCCAAGAACAGATTCGTCGAAAAAATACTTGTCAATGCGCAAGAATCATTGAGATTTTTCGAGCTAATGGCAGAAACGACAATTCTGACGCTGTCCCCACCTAATCCTGAATTACACAGGGATATACTAATCATGATTCAACTACCTAGCAAGGATCGCCTGTTCGGCGCATTGATGGACATCAAACGGGGACTGCAAGCCTAGCTCCCGAATCAATGGTGCAGTTGCCGGGATTCGGACCCGGGTCACGAACTTGGCAAGCTCGAATAATAACCAAACTATACTACAACTGCTCAGCCACTAGTTTTGATTTTGGCTATTAAAGCATACTGATCAAACTTGAGGAATTTTTGAATAGGTCTAGTTCTTGATGATTGGAATGATCTTGATTGAGGGGGTACCGGGCAGTTTTACACATGCTGCTCTGAGCGCCTTTGATGCCGCCTCGACATGTTCTTTTTTTACCTCCATCTCCATAATGCACTGGCCTATCCTTACCCTTGCCGCTAGGCTGACGGCCTTTCCAAACGCTCTCCTCATTCCTTCCTGTAATCTATCTGCACCCGCCGTTGCAATCATCTTGTTTTCGCGAAGCAAGATATGGGGATAAATCCTTAACCTTGAAAAGTATCCTGTCTCGCCGGTGGTTTTTTCTAGGCGTTTGTTTGCAGCCAGTCTGCATGACTCTATTGCCATGTGCCTGATCTGAATCTTTTCATTGATGAGCAACTGCACGATATAGTCATAATCGCCCCGCTTGCCGCCATGGAATTTGGCGATCTTTGACTGGGGTTTGCCCTTGATGTATTTTTTCCGCGCATAAGGCTGTCCGTTGCTTTTTCTATAGTTTGCACCATGCATTTTATCATAAGGTTTTGTGACCCATATTTTAACGGTTGTTCCCTTCATGCACGGGATGCCGTGACTCAAAGTATACATGATTCCTTCCTGTATCGCGCCTGCTAGATAATGACATGTCAAATCATACCCTGTACTGATTCATGGTGGGCGGTGACCGATAACGGTTCAGACGGCTCTATGCACCCTTATATGGAAAAGTCACCCCCGTCTTGTATCATGTCGTCTGAAGAACCGCAGGTGGAGGGCAAGTTTATCCGAGGACGGACCGTGATTGAAAACCCGGACATGTGCAATGCGTTGAAGATCAAGGGATATGGGGAGATAGAAAAGGAGCGGTTTGTGCTGACAAGCTTTGAAACGCTTTATCTCGTGTATGTCCGGCGGCTGACTCTAAAAAAAGGCGGCACCATCATGAGCTTTGACGGCTTGATTCAGGCCTTTCAGAAAACCGACGAGGATATCATGACCAAGTTTCTCATCTATCGTGATCTTAGGACACGTGGGTATGTAGTCAAGGATGGATTCGGGTTTGGCTCCGATTTTAGGGCGTATGAAAGGGGGCATTTCGGAGACAAGGGCGCCAAATATCTGATATTTGCCTTGAACGAGGGGCGGCAGGAAAAGATCGGACTACTCCAAAACAAAATCTCCGAGATCACGCGGATGGGCAAGGAGCCCATTATTGCTGTTATAGAGCGCCGGGGCGAGGTGATATATTACAAGATATCTGAGATTAGTTTTCCTGCAAACAAGTTTCGGGTAACGGCTGGTTCCTAATCTTTTAGCGCCCAGTGTGACGAATATTTTACCAAGTTAAGCCTTACCGCGTTCTCAAAATCGAATATTTCAAGATACTTGGTATTATTCTTCCACAAATCCTCGAAATTCCTCATCTTGGACTCTACCCGCGACTTGTCGTTCCACGATGTGAACACGTCGATTGACTCAAAATTCCTGTTTGCTGTGTTAAATGATTCGTTTGAAGTGCCGGTAAACGTGACCACGTCCCCGTCTCCATCTATGAAAATCCCAATCTTCTCGGTAAATGATCCTGCCACCACTTCGGAATTCGGTATTGCTATTTTCAGCTCTAGCTGGTGACCGTCTATGACTTTTTTCAGCATTTGCATTTTTGACTCCCGGATGCTTCTGCTTTTGAATACGCCCTCGGTATCAAAGAGTCTTGAAATCATTTCGAGGTCTAGGGCTCCAAACCTGTGGCCTGTAACTATGCGCATCCTTGCCTTGTACCTAGCAAAGTTGTCAAACCCCAGAGCAAGAGTCATGAGGCTCTTTAATGAGACGAACTCGATGCACCTATCGTACTCCATGCAGTTACTCAGGCACGGTATGAAAAATTCCGTGATTATGTCGTCCCTGTCTGAACGGTACTCTTCCTTGAGGACAATGTTACGCAATCCCACACACGAATGTACTGAAGCTCGTTATTTAAAGAAAAAATAGATGGTTGGTGGAACTTTGGCAACCTGAATCGTGACGCCGCCTGCGAGCATGTATGATACATCATGCTGATTATAAGATGCTCCCGTCGGGATTTGAACCCGAGATCACTGCCTTGAGAGGGCAGTATGCTTAGCCGGACTACACCACAGGAGCTTGTTAAATGACGGCTCGAATCTTAATTTAAAGGAAATGTTTTGTCAGTCGATCTATTGGTAAAATTTAGTCGGTTGTATTCTTTATAGAAAATCCGGTCGTATCTGAATCGATGGATGATAATACACTGCTTGAACTGCTGTCCACGGACAGTCCTGTTGGGCTAGGTGGATGTAGGGGCGACGGAGACTCGCTTAGCGTGTGCGAATACAACGTGACAGTGTTTGACGGTTCTGGCGGCCCCGATGAAATCATGTGTACCGACGATGATATCTTGCGAATAAGCCGCGGCTCGTTGACGGATCTGGACTCTGCGGTTCTGGTCAATTACTCTAACATGAAAATTCTTCAGGATGCCTCTTGGGAACTTCATATGCTCCTTTCCAGAGTCGTGGAAAAACGGACCTTGATTTTTCACGATTATGCAAAGAACTGCCTGTTTGACTCAATATTTTGTATTGCTAGGGCTAGGGATGGGATCGACTCGGATGTTTTTGCCGCATGCTGGGCAAAATCCGCACTGGTATATCTTGCCTATTCCGTCCTTGCGCTGAACATGCAAAGGCCCACTCCTGCCCATTGCTTAGACAAGCTTAGGAAGATCAACAAAAATTCCGTATCTGACAGGGCCATGGTAATCAACGACTATCTAGGTATGGAACGGGCAACGCCGTCCCTACTGAGACGAATGTCCAAGTCTGCCATGGGATTTTATGATGAAACAGGACATGGCGGCCACTCTAAATTAATCCGTGCAAAAACCGATTTTTTCATTGAGAATTCCATGCTTGCGGACTGTTACATGTATTTAACCTGTGTAAACCATGCCAACTTTGTCTCCATAAGGGACTCTTTGCATCGCAACCCCGATCTCATTTATATTCTCAAGGTGGCATTTGACCTAGAAAATGATCATGAAAAGCTACGGCGTGATCTACAAGCAATTCACAAGGTATGCAAAGAAATCCTGAACAGTATATAGTGACTCCATTACGCGACGCGCTGATTGCACCTGGCATCTAATACATTCTGATATAATCCACTTTAATGTTGCATGCGTTTTTTCCAAACTTGTATCAATCTGCTCTGGGGCGAATACGGGGATTCCAAGTCGATGCGGCGCAAGAAAGGCGTATTGTGGTTGATACGGAACTGATGGTAACCGGAATAGATGCACTCGTATACTGATACCGGCGCGGGGGTGCGAAGGGTTTGTGAGCAAACTGGAAAATATCATATTACACCTGTTTACATTTGCAAATATTGCAGACATGAATCCGACCAACAGCGAGTTCGGACGCGCATTACGGACGGTGGTGAGCCGTGGAAATATGTGGTACAAATACAGTGTCGAGGGGACGCGTGTACTCTAATCTTTGACCTGCATTATGATAATGTTATAGCGCGGACTCGACATGTTACTTGCGTCCCTACTGCGAGTAATCGTAAATCACGGGCATACTTTTTTTCTTGATGCCGTGCAGATTTAATAATAAATGCCTAGTCATTTTATTCTTGTTGATAAATTATGATGATTTTTTTGAGAAATTATATTATGGATAAGATCTCTTCTGCATAAGATCTCAACGTTTTAAAACAATCATGCGTTGTTGCACTCATGTCAGATGCAGCATGTGGATGTGCAGCACAGGCCGAGAACGGCACCGAATGTGACTGTACTATGCAAAGTGAATGCTATTGTGATGCTACGTGTGATTGCAGCTCAGATACTTGCAAGAACGCCGAACATTAGAATCCGACTATATTTTTTTTATTCTTCTTCTTCCTCAAATCCCCATAGCTTGATTAGATCCTTTTGCAGTTTTCCAGCTTGTCCATCGTTTAACTCCCTGCCGCAATTTTTGTGGGTTGGAACTACGATCATGCCCTCTAGTTTGTATTCTACTTCGTACAGGTGAACCTTCGAGCAGTCGCACATGCCTAGACTCTGCAAATCCTCTATATTTGCTTATATGCGCTATACGGACAAGATTTAACTAGGGAATTTTACAAAAAACAATACTTGAATCGTACCGTTTCTTCCATCCTGTTATTCTCTATAATGATTCTATCTTCTGCCATGATGATATCTCTAGTTCCTGTCGCGCATGCACAACAGATCGGCGGCGGCGTCAACGTTCCGGGAGAATGGTGGCTTGGTGAGGGGCTCAAGCAGGGGGATTATTTCGAGTACCGCCTCTGCCATGTTGATTACAAAGAGTGCACGTCATTTGACATTCTTTTTTGGATCCAGGGTGACAAGCAGGTAGGCTCTGAATCAAAATGGCTGGCAAAGGCAGTAGCTTATGACGGCGGCAGGGTATACAAGGGAGAGATGGAATTCGGCAAGATTGCAGCAGAGCCGACCGGGGGAACGGACAACCTGATCACGTATCGCAGCGCGGTAAAATCATCAATCTCTTGGCTGTCCTCATTTGCAACATCGTATGGGGGCGAAGGAGGCGAAGGGCCCAAGGAATTCAGCCGGCCCTCTTGGGGTAAGATTGGAAACATAGGAGGCGAGCAGGTAGCGCCGCAAGAGGCAGAATCCATAACTGTCCCTGCCGGGACCTTTGATACGATACGCGTCGGCTGGAAGACCGGCGGCGCACACAGCCACATTTGGATCGTCGACAACTTTCCATTTCCAATAAAGGCCAACACGTGGACACATGTTGCATCCGGGCATCCTCCTCCTGAATATGTGCTGACCTTGATTGATTACAAGGAGAATGTTACAGAAGACCCGTTTGTCGATATTGTGTCGTCTGCCGTGGAGACTGCGGCCCTAGGTTGCCCTGACAACAGCAATATTCAGTTTACAACTATAAAAAAATCCACACTACAGTTCGCATACGGGCTTGAGGTGGGGTACAAGCCGGAGAGTCCAAAGCAAGGCTGTGACATTGAATGGCTGATAAAGTTCAAGAACAAGTATGATCAAAACGAGTTCCTAAACCAGGTGCAGTATGATATAATGGTCGTTGACAAGGACGTGACCCTACCTCCAATCAGAAGCCTAGCAGACGATGAAAGTAAGCAGTACCTTTACTCCCCATCCGGACTAGCCGAGCGGATTATGCCTGTCAAGGAGCCGGTAGGTGAAAACCTTTACCTGATAATCGTATACGGACTGGCGCCAGAGCACGTCGTTCCAGATTTCACAAAAACCCCGATCGACTATCTGATTGTCCCGCTTACCGTTCGACCGGCCAGTAACTCAGAACCAGAAGAGGCCAAAATTCCGGGATGGATCAAGGACAATGCTGGCCTGTGGTCCGACGGGATGATTGACGATAACACGTTTGTTGCAGGACTTCAATACCTGATCCGGGAGGGAATAATCGTGATTCCTGATACGCAGCAGGGAACCGGCTCTGGCTCTAGCGTGATTCCGGGATGGATCAAGGACAATGCAGGCCTGTGGTCCGACGGGATGATTGACGATAACACGTTTGTTGCAGGTATCCAATACCTGATCCGAAACGGAATCATCCTTATCTTCTCATAGGCGGAAGATTGCTGGTATTGAATAACAATGGCTCTTTTTAGATATCCAAAACGCAAGCTAAGAAAACTAATCCAGCAGGGGGAGTATGAGGAGGCGATCGCCTTGGGAAACAGCTTGGCATCAAAGTTTGCCAACGATACTGACTATCTCTTTATCATGGGAAGCATATACTATATTGTAGAGGATGCCAACAAGGCGTTGCATTACTTTGATCGTGTATTGGCAGTTAAACCGGACGATGTAGAAACCCTGTACCTAAAGACACGCATTCACATTAGTCGAGAAGAGCATGATACCGCATCCGAGTGTTGCAGGCAGATTTTAAAGCAGAATCCAAAGCACACTGAAGCGCGGCATATTCTGGAATCGTTGGAGGATGACTAGGTCCTTGATTTCAAGAGGTAGACTGCCTCTAAAAGCCAGTCGCAAAACTTTGTTACACCGTCAGTGAACTCACACCAGATGTGAACCGAGTGGGGCAGGATGTCTATCCGCCCGTTTTTGAAAAGTAGCCTTACGCCCTCCTTGCCCTCATACATGTATGCATCCTCGGTCCTAGTATCATCGATTAGCTCCGCCGCCTTTTCCTTGATAGTTTCCCTGCTTATGGGAAACCTGGTCTTTTTCTGGTCAATAATCAGGCTCAAATCACGCCTTCCATACATATCATATTCGTCAATCTTTCCCTCGTGTGGAAAATTTACAATCAGCCTGATTCCGTATTTTTCACCAACCTTGTGTCCTATCTCCGTAATCCTAGTGTATCCAAGGGCGGGATTCTTTTTTAGCAGAAACCTGATTTGTGCCAGATCTGACATCAGGCTGGCCCGAAGATCCCCCGTGATATCGGTAAAAAGCATGAACCGTGGCGCGCCCTTTCCAATTTAACCCTTGGTCTATACCCTAGTTGGTTTTTTATCCTGCATCCTTTCTAGCAGATCATGGCAATGCCGATGGATTATGACGGGATGCGTACTGATGATAATGCAGAGCGCGCGGCCACGGCAGAGGACTATAAGCGGACCTGCATAGACTTTGTCGAGGAGATCTCGCATGATTACAAGGCGTGGGTCGATTATTACCAACTGCCAGCAGATGATGATAAGAGGCGCAGGGCCGAAATTGACGCCACCGTTGCTAGGTGCAACGAATGGATTGCCAAGGTGGCTACCACCATAAAGTCAATTGACGTGGTAATGAATGATGGAATTCAAAAAATGGCCGAGGCCACCGCGGGAAGGCCGTTTCAAATAGGCGTCTTTGTAGGCAACAAGTCGAGCTACACGCATGCTAGGCCTGGGATCATTGACGTCAATGTAAAGGCGGCCGGACGTGAAGGTCGGAAGACCATGCTGGGCTTTCATTTCAAGGACGACCGATTCAGGATCGAGTCAACCTGCAATGCGTTTTTGGATCAGGTATCTCTTCCCACGGGGGAGCATGACATGATGGATGTCCGCCTAAAGCTGAATGCCCAAGAGGCCGCAATACGCGACGTGATATCGTTTACCGTCACGGTAGTCGAGCTCAAAGACGGGGTAGAATATGACAAGCGCGGCGTCACTACAATCGTCCACATAAACTGACTTGGACGATCACGCGCCCCTCATTGGCCCGCCGCTCATCCGGATACTTTAGGCTAGAAATCTTGCGGGACAACACTTTATCCGTTATAACTGACGCGTCTCCGTAAAACTTTTCGTTTCCAAACCGGACCGTCACCGAGGGCGTCTTTATGATATTTTTGAACCAATCGCTGTCCGGTCGGCGTCGTGAAAAGTATATCATGTCGTTGTACTTTACTGCCCGCAATGTCTTTGAGTGGCTCCTTCCAGTGACCCTGCCGACGGTTGTAAGAACGGCTAGGAACGAGGTGTTGTTTTCAAAACCCATGCGGGGGTTGTCTGGTCAAGTAATTTAACCCCATTGCCGGAAATTTCTGATACAGCATAAGATAAGCAAATTTTTGGATACTCTGGCATGTCTACAAAACTGGCTGGAACGCTGTCCAAGACGGCTGTGGCAGACACGTTTACCGGCAAGCGCGTAGTGGATCGTGAGGGAATAAAGTACGGCAAGGTCAAGCACATACACATAAACCAGGACACGCTAAAGGTTTCAGGTGTAACCATTCATCAAGGATTTCACAGAGACTATTTCCTGTCCGAGCAATACATTGACAGGTTTACCGAGGAGACTCTTCTTCTGAGCACGGCGCCTGTCAGGACCAACATTGACGTTACGGATATTGACGGACACAAGATTGGCAAGGTCAAAAAACTGCACAAGAATCCACAAACCGGCGATCTTGAATCCATCGAGGTGCGCGACGGCCTAATACACACCAAGATCGTCTCCAAGACCGAGATCTGGGGCGTCGGTGAAAAAATAATCTTAAGGGTCACAAAGGCAGAATACAAGGAACTCGAGTGATCAATCTATTCTTTTTTCCATGCACTTTTTGCATTTTGGAGTACCATTCATGATCTCGACGTCTACGTTTGACGTGTTACATTCATGACACAATCCCTTCATGTCACAGGTATGATTCATGCGCTTAAATTTTGTTGCGACGGCAGTCGGCCCAAACGCGTCTGGCAATTGGAACCACTCTACGTGGCATTCCTGCGTAAATGAGCATGTGCGATGGTAAAGTAAAATACCGACTTTATATTCCTGCCACGTCTTGGCATCGGGTGTAAAATACCGACCCTGAGGCTCAGTCCGCCGCAACTGTATATCAGGGATGGCGCGGCAAGGCGATGACGAGTTGACGGCAGGCAGAAGATTTGACATGACTACAATGCATCAAGGAATTGGGCAGGGGTATGATGGCGGCACTGCGGCTCGTACATGGGAGGGGACCCGTCCCCTGATATCATTCGTCCCTGATGGAATCTTATCAATAAAACATGTAAAAATTTATAATTGAAAAAATCGTTTAATTTGTTGAACTCGATCGAACTACGATCCATCTCCAAGTCGTTTGGGAACGTAAAGGCCATAGACGACATCTCGTTTGAGATCAAAGAGTCCGAAATCTTTGGCTTTCTGGGATCCAACGGGGCGGGGAAAAGCACTACGATGATGATTCTCACCACTCTGCTAAAGCCTAGTTCGGGACAGGCCCTAGTTGCAGGATATGACGTCGTGACACAGGCAGACATGGTGCGTCAGAACATCGGCTATGTACAGCAGGAGACAACGGTTGACGAATACCTTACGGGGCGTGAGAACCTGCTCTTGCAGGCGCGGTTGAACCATGTCGATAAAAGGGATGTTGATTCGCGAATTGATGAGATTCTAGAACTAATTGAACTGTCCGACAAGCAAGACGATGATGTAATCACGTATTCTGGCGGGATGAGAAAGCGACTTGACATTGCAGGCGGCCTATTGCACCGTCCGAAGGTCCTGCTTTTGGACGAGCCGACCGTCGGCCTAGACATACAAACAAGGCGAAAGATCTGGGATTACATACGCGATATCCATACAGAGTACGGGATGACGGTCCTCCTCTCCACCCATCACATGGAGGAGGCGGATCGATTGTGTGATCGGGTTGGAATTATTGATCACGGGAAGGTTCAGGTGATCGACACCCCTACGGCCATGAAGGACGCTATGGGACGGGAGGTAATCCAGATTGCCGCCGACGGGGCGGCGGCCGTGGTTCCGGCCATACGGAAAATCCCTGATGTGGGCGATGTCAAGACTCGCGACGATAAAATCACGGTATATGCGGCAAATGGGGCCATGGTGATACCGCGGATTTTTCAGATCGCCGCGGCAGCCGGCATCACGATCAGCTCCATATCGCTTACCGGACCCACGCTTGATGACGTCTTTATCTCCTATACGGGACATGAAATAAGGGACGAGAGCGGGTTCAACCGTCAACGGGAACATGCAAAAATGAGGCGATTACGTGCATGATGCTGTCTGATACCTACGTGATTTTTTGGAGGGAGATGAAACGGTACAAAAAGTCTCGGGCCGGTATACTGATTCGGCTGATTCAGCCTGCCATATGGATAATTGTAATTGGAAACACGTTTGCAGGAACCCAGCCCCTGATCCAGTCAGTCGGGTATGAGGGGGAATACATAGAGTTCATGACCCCCGGTGTCATAATACTTACTGCGATCTTTACTAGCATATTTGGGGGCGTCAACACACTGTGGGACAGGCGCTACGGCTTTATGAACAAGGCTCTGACCTCGCCGGTTTCACGCTCGTCAATCGCACTAGGAAAGATGCTTGCCATCTCCATGATCTCGGCACTGCAAGCGAGTCTGATAATCGGAATTGCACTGGCCATAGGCGTTCAATTTGCAAACCCTCTGATGATTGCACCGATAATGGGCATCGTGATCCTGTTTTCACTGGGATTCTCGGGAATTTCTGTCACCGTGGCGGCTAGTGCCAAGTCCCAGGAGACGTTTTGGGGCGTCATAAACTTTCTTGGAATGCCCCTATTCATGCTAAGCCCGGCACTGTTTCCACTGGAACTTTTGCCCGACTGGCTCGAAACACTGGCACGCTTTAACCCGGTCACATACACGGTACTGCTGGTGCGTGAAATGATGACCGGCATTGGGGGCGTTTCAACCGTGTTAAGCATCGGAATCATTGTATTCTTTGTCCTTGCAATGATTTTAATTGCAAGCTATGCCTTTAGACGCGACGTGAACAAGCCGTTTTAACTGTATCAAAAATTGACTAAAAATACAAAATTTGCTAACCCTTAGTAACTTGCTTGAATTTTAACATTCTTTGATGTTGAAATATGCGGTACCTGCCGTCGTGATGGTTTTCGGGATCCTGCTGGTAGGGGGCATCACGCCTGCTGCATACTCGCTGTCTAATTATGAATACGTGTCCGACTTTGGCAGGTTTGGAATCCTATATGAGGGGCGGTTATCCCATCCGCAAAGCATAGCTGAGGATTCGGACGGGAACTTGTACGTGACTGATCTTGGAAACAAGCGCGTCCAAAAGTTTGACGCGATGGGGAACTATTTGGATCAATGGGGCCGAAGCGGCACGGCGCACAACGAGTTCCATGAGCCAACTGGTATTGCAATTTACAAAAACCTAGTCTATATCGCTGACAGAGATCTGAATCGAGTCCAAGTGTTTGATCTTAATGGAAAATACATCTCGCATTGGGGCGAGCGCGGAGACGGCGCGGGCGAGTTCTTTTTCCCATCTGCCGTTGCAATAGGCATAAACGGAACCGTGTACGTTGCCGATTCTGGAAATCAACGAATTCAAGCGTTTACCCCTAGTGGTGAATATTTGAACATGATGGGCACCACGGGCACTGATCCGGGAGAATTCTTGCATCTAGTGGACGTGGCGACGGACTCAGACGGCAACATATATGGCGTCGACAGGGGCAATGGCAAGATTGAGAAATTTGATCACGAGGGTCATCGCTTATCCACCATGAAATTTACCGCACACAATTGGCAATTTGCACCAATCGCGCTAGACATTGCAAAAGATAACACTATGTTCATCCTAAACTCTGCAGATAATCGCATCTTGCACCTAGAGCAGGACGGGTACAGCACCTTGATGGTAAGTGAGCGCCTTGGGCCGTTCTCAAACTTTCTGACGCATGGTTCTGACATCATACTGGCTGAAACGGGCCACCTGCTTACGGTAGATTACCTGGGCCATAAGATATTTCGACACGATACACCGTTTGTAGAAAAGGCGGCGGTCGCGGCCGGCGGTACGAATAGCGGGCCAAGCTCCGGCGAGCCTGAAAAACGCGCTGATTCCGGGGGCGTCTTTAATGCATGCGGCAGGTCCATGGACAGCTATAACGTCATCACCGGAACGGAATCCTCCGATGTCATGGAGGGCACCGACGGCGACGACCTGATATTTGGACTAGGTGGCAACGATATTGTCTTGGGATATGGTGGAAACGACTGCATATTTGGCGGCGCCGGCGATGACATCATCTTTGGGAACGATGGTTCCGATGGGATATTTGGCGATCAGGGAAATGACATACTCAAGGGTTCGTCTGGAAATGACGTGATTTATGGAAATTCTGGGCTGGACTCGATTGATGGCGGGGCTGATACTGACACATGCATCGGTGCCGACGGCGAGGGACAGGATTTGTTTACAAATTGTGAATCCTATACCATGACTATATAGTAACCCTTCCTGATCCGGTCATTTCGTAATCTATTATTACAATGCGTATATTGTAACATATCTTCGATTTTTACAATGACAATACGCAAACTGACGGCCGTATTATCTGTGGCCGTATTGCTTGCTGTAATACCGACGCTGAGTGTTAATGCAGCGTCTGCCCCATCCGTACCGAATCCAGAAAAGGAGTTCAGCATCGTTGGTACGGGAGCATCATTTCCGTTTCCATTAATTGATCTGTGGCGGGTAGAGTACAAAAAAGAATTCGATAACGTAAACCTGAACTACCAGTCTATTGGCAGCGGGGGAGGAATCCGGCAACACATTGAAAAGACCGTCAACTTTGCCGCATCAGACAAGCCGATGGGCAAGGAGGCCGAACAGGCACCTGGCACGTTACACATACCGGAGGCAATAGGCGGCGTGGTAATTGCATACAACCTGCCTGAGGTTCCGCAAAGTGGCCTCAAGCTGACCGGCGAGGTGATTGCAGGTATATTCATGGACAAGATCACAATGTGGAATGATCCCAAGATTGTACATCTTAATCCCGGACTAGCTCTACCTGATCAGGAAATAATACCGGTACATCGCTCTGATGGTTCGGGCACGACGTTCATCTTCACCGATTACCTGTCTGTAATCAGTCCAGAATTTGAGGCTGAAATAGGCAAGGGAAAGAGCGTTCCATGGCCAAGCGGGTTAGGTGGAAAGGGCAACGAGGGTGTCACCATAAACGTCCGTGACACGACGTATTCAATAGGATACATCGAACTAGCATATGCATTTCAAAACAGCATGAATATTGCACACGTTCAAAACGGTGACGGGACCGCATACGTAGAGCCTACACTCGAGACGCTTTCGGCCGCATCAGATAGCGCCGCGGGGATACTGCCGCCTGCACACTGTGATTGGAGCAAGGTCAGCATAGTCAACGCACCCGGACAAAACTCGTACCCGATTGCAAGCTTTACGTACCTGTTACTTTATGAAGAATTGGACAAGACAGTAAGCAACAAGGAGCTAGCTGATGCCGTGGTTCATATGATGCACTGGATGATCACCGACGGACAGGAGCATTCTGCTAGTTTACTGTACGTTCCAATTCCTGAAAGCATCGCTGAAATAGGAAAACAGGGCCTAGCAAGAGTTACCTTTGACTCACAACCTGTGTTTGACTATGATGGTGCAACAGACATGTCATGTACTATGAATGTGGGGCAAGATGACTATGAAATTCCCGATTGGATAAGGAATAATGCAAGATTGTGGGCAGATGGCCTGATAACTGATCAGGATTATATCAACGGCCTGCAGTACCTGATTTCTCAGGGAATACTCAGGGTCTAATCGGATTTCATAAAACCTTGTTTTTATTGTATAATGGTATTGGATGCGTGGACGCCGAGTATGGACGGCCGCCATCCTGCGGGATTTTACATGATCTCTTCTTAACTATATAGCATATTGTCATACATTTAGATAAACGTACAATACCAAATATGCTGTGGCGAGGGGTTATATTTTTCATTTTTTTAATCTATCATTATTGAATCATAAAAGTGTAATAATGACGACACTGGCTCTCATTATATCATTAACGCTCACATCAACTATGATCATTTCCAATGTTGGGGACGCGGATGCCTTTGTGTATGTGGGCGACTTGGTCCCTGTTGTAACGTTTGAGTTCAAGGATGGGACCGAGGTTCACGAATTCCCGATCGTTGAAACGAACAGCAATTATATCGAGAATAACGCCTCGCCTACCTTTACCTTGATTGGCCTCGTTGGGGACGCGCCTCACTTGCACCGTATGCTAGATACCGCATTCAAGCACAAACATTCTGGCTCTTATGAGTGGAACTATCAGTACGCTGAAATCACGATTGATTTCACAAGGGAGGGAAAATCGGTCAGGACACTGGAATATCATGACTGTAAGGTGAATGATTATAGGGTAATGACCCTAAGCGACGATTATGAGTCATATATCTCCTCAAAAACCGGGTTTGCACTTGTTGACGAGATTGAATTCCTTTGTAGCGGATTGAACCTCTCGTCCATGTCTGAGGCCTATTATGATCCCACCTCCGTGGTGGTATACGAGACCCCGTTCATCTATTATGATGATATACGGACGTTTGTAGAGTTTGAATTTGATCAGGGCATTGAACGGATTGAATTCCCATACTTTGAGCTGACAAGCGGCTTTGAGGAGAACGTGCAAAACGTGGTTCCATCATTCAAGGTCGAAGGCCTAGTTGGTGACTATCCGCTGTTGTACAAGGCAATCGACAATGCAAGGGGAATCAAGGGAATAACCGCCCATTCAAACACCGACTTTGAGGCACTTGTACAATTCATCCGTGATGGCGTGATCCTGCGTGAATTAGACTTTGATGATTGTAGGGCAGCCGCCTATGGAATAAAGACGCTTTATGACAAGGAGGAGGGCTTTACGGCCAAGAGCGGATTTTCACCTGTAGAGGAGATTGGGGTTGAATGCGTTGGACTAGACGGTGTAAATCCGAGATATGACGACGTTTACGGGGGAGTGATCACCTGGCAGACAAGCCGTGCAAGTTATGACGCGCCAGATTCCAATCATACGTCATCCGGAGGACTGGCTGCACACGTTACCTTTGAGTATAATCACGGTCATGAGACGGGCATCTTTCCGATATTCAAGCAGGGTGATGTGCTGAGATCGAGCAACATCGGAAGAGCTCCCATATCGGTTCCTCCCATGTTTGAGCTGACCGGGGAGATCGTTGACCTTCCAATGCTGTACATGCACGCTGATCAGAACCTTGATCTGCCGTTTACGACTGGGACCAGCAACTCTATCGATCTGTTCGATGTAGATGTACAGATAGTAAAGGACGAGGGCGCACATGTAATCCGGGGATTTGAGTACCATGATTGCAGGATCACTGATTATGTTGTCAAGACGCAGATAGATAGCGAAACGAGTTACTTTAAGGGGTTTGCACATTCAAACACGTTTGACTTTGAATGCATAGGGTATCATCCGTATAATCCATTATATGATGCATTGTTTGCCAGTGAAAAGCCAACTGGAACCTACAATTCTTTGGACTATCAAAGGGAGCAAAGCGAACGAGCTCCAAAACGACCCCTGTTTAACTAGGCCTACACCATTCTTTGTGCCATGTGTACATGGGCGGGATTTAGTAACTGTTAACGCCGTGCTTAGATCTTTACATTATATCTTGAACTTGCTCCTAAATGATCTCAAAACCATGTTGACAGTTACAGGAGTTATAATGATTTAGAAACGTTGCCTGGAAGTTATTTTGCAATTATCGATCTTATGTTTTCATCTATGGCTACCTCGGCTATGTCGCTGGAATATTCGGCGGTCCTTCTAATGTCTTCTAGAATAAATCGAATCACGCCAGAATTTCTAGTTGAATCCCTTACCTTGGACATTGTATTCTTTTCATTTTCAACCACATCTCTGACCTCGCCTGCCACCCTTTCTGCCATTTCATAATCCCTGCATTCTAGCGCCGTAATTGCATTCTTAAAGACCTGTAGCGACTGCTCGCTTGCGGCCATGATTTTTTTTAAAATCCTTGGCTCTATTTCCCCATCAACAAACTTTATTCTTTTTGCAATTAATACTGCACGATCTGCAATCCTTTCTATTCTGCCGATTACTGTCCTGTACCCGAGGCTGTCTGATGCCTTTTTTAGCCCCATGTCCTGCAGAATCCCCGCGTCTTCAATCGACATTACCAAGTTTCTTCTCATGTACAGGCTGAATCTGTCTACCTCGTCGTCCATGTTGATGATCTCTTCGCTGTGTGACACGTCTGTATTGGACAGCGCCTCCATGGCTTCCCTGTGCATATTTACGGCCATCAGGTACATTCTTTTTAATGCGGTCTCAAAGGAGAGCTCCGGTAACCTTGTCAGTACTTGGATGATTATAGCCTCTGAACTTGACTCTACGACCTCGGTTCCTATCATCTTGGTCCTTACTAGGTTTCGTATTGCACTGGCGTGCTCCGACTGGATTCTCACGCCCTTGGTTTTTAACTGAATTGTCGTGTATCCGCCAAGATACGTTGCAATAATTTTTCTTGTTACCGACTCGGTAGTGTCCTTTTGGCTCACAATTATGGTGGCACCCGACCTATCTTTATCCTGCCTGTACTCTGAAAACAGAGTCAGGGAATGGTCTGGGTTTTTGATTATTGTTACGTGCTCACCTGCATTGATTTTGAGGTCTTTGACCCAGTTTTTTGGCAGTGAGATGATGTATGTTGAACCTCCGCTGAGCTGAAGGCGCCTAGTCTGACTGGTATCATCTGCATCCTCCGTCCTGTTTTGGTTTTGACGCGACAACGGTTAACATTTTGGTCAATGATCTATATAGATTATAAACTTCGTGTAAAGTATGGTCAGATACTAGTTATCGTTTAGTCCTTGTATCATCTTGTTGAATGCGATACGGCGGCGTAGCCCTATATCTGATAGAATCTTCAAAATGGGTTCCATGCTTGCAGGCGTCTTTGTCTTGGTAATGATCGTATTGATGGTATTTCAGCTGGCCACCGAGTCATGGCCCATATGGGAGGAAGACGGCCTCTCATTTATCACAAAGACTGACTGGAACGCGGTTGAGGACAGGGAGTCATACGGAGCACTTCCGTATATCTTCGGTACCCTAGTCACGGCAGGGCTTGCAATGGCGATAGGCGTCCCAATCAGCATTGGAATTGCAATGTTTCTATCGGATGCCCCCCCGAAAATCGGCGCCCCGCTGGGGTTTGTTGTAGAACTACTAGCCGCCGTCCCAAGCGTAATTTACGGCCTGTGGGGACTGTTTATCTTCCGGGGGTTTTTCCGGGACAACTTTGAAATGCCCCTGTATGAAACGTTTGGAGACTATATCTGGTTCCTAGATTCGCGCCCGTTCGGACTGGACATTCTTACGGCCAGCATAATTCTGGCGATCATGATTATTCCAACGGTATCCGCGGTTTCACGGGAGATCATGAAGGCGGTTCCACAGCAGCAAAAGGAGGCGGCATATATGCTTGGGGCTACGAAATGGGAGATGTTCAAACTTGCCGTCTTTCCATATTCCAAGACCGGCCTGATTGGCGCATCCATACTTGGCCTAGGGCGCGCAGTGGGCGAGACAATGGCCGTCACCATGCTCATCGGCAACGCAATAGGGGAACGCGCAATCGTCGACACGCTGTTTGATCCGGGTCAGTCCATTGCAAGCATACTGGCCAACGAGTTTGCCGAGGCCACGCCCGGATCACTGCAGGTCCCGGCGCTGATTGGACTGGCGCTGATACTGTTAGGCCTTGCGATGGCAATCAATGTCGTTGCACACGTGCTGGTCACTAGGATGCTGAAGGTAAAGGAGGGCGCAATCAACAATTGACCGATCAAGCCAGGCGGCAGTTCTACCGATCCCTGTTCAGGGAAAATGTGAAAAATCGGCTTGTTATGGACAAAGTCATCCGAGCGGTTGTCTTTGCAACCGTTATCGTGGCAATAATACCGCTAGGCAGCATTCTCATCGAGGTAATACGCAACGGGGTCATGGCACTTAGCATCGAGTTTTTGACTGAAATTCCGGGCGCGGTTGGAAGTGGAGAAGGGGGCATTGGACCTGCAATTCAGGGCACATTCATCGTGGTTGGCATGGCGAGCCTGATTGGAGTTCCTATAGGCCTGATGTCTGGTGTATTTCTTGCGGAATTTGGTGACAACAAGCTTGCCCGTGTGATCAGGTTCTTCAACGACGTCTTTATGGAGTTCCCATCCATTGTGATTGGGATATTTGCATTTCTATTAATCGTGCTTGTTCTGGGTCATTTTTCCATTTGGGCCGGGGCGTTTGCTCTTGCATTAATCATGTTCCCAATTGTCACGCGTACCACCGAGGAGTCCCTCAAGATGGTGCCTTATACGTACCGTGAGGCCGGGGTTGCCCTGGGGTTAAAACGGTGGGTGATAACTACTAGGATCGTAATATCGGCCGCCAAGAGTGGGATGATTACGGGCATTCTTCTAGCGGTGTCTAGAATAAGCGGGGAGACGGCCCCATTGCTTTTCACCATACTTGGCAGCAGTCAATTCTTTGGGGGGTTTGACGTGCCAATGGATGCATTACCACTTCGAATCTGGACCATGTCCCTACTACCATATGAGGGGGCACAACAGCATGGGTGGGGGGCCGCCCTAGTCTTAATTATAATGATCATGGTCATCAACCTAGCTGTTAGGTATTTTGTGCTCGGGGATCGCTCAAAATTCTCTGCAAGCAGTAGAATAGTTTTTCTTAGGGCACTGGGAAGAAGATGACAGCATTGTCCATAAAAGCCAAAGCAGTGGAACCTGTGCCCGTAAAGTCGCGCAGTCCGGCAGTAGATCACAGCACCATATCAGTGGACAAAATGAGGTACAAGATGATTGCAGATAATGTCACCGTTTCATACGGGGGAATAGAGGCAGTGAAGAACATTACCATGAAGTTTCCGGAACGCTCCGTCACGGCGCTAATCGGGCCGTCGGGGTGTGGAAAGACGACGTTCCTTAGATGCCTTAACAGAATGCATGACATGACAAAGAATGCAAGGGTAACCGGCAGCGTCATGATAGACGACATTGATCTTTATTCAAAGGAGATCGATCCGATATACCACAGGAGGAAGGTTGGAATGGTATTTCAAAAGCCAAACCCGTTCCCTACAATGTCAATCTATGACAATGTGACGTCTGGCTTGAAGCTAAACGGCATAAAGGACAAAAAAATCCTTAACGAGATTGTCGAGGATTCGTTAAAAATGGCCTATCTTTGGGATGAGGTCAAAGATGATCTAAAAAAGTCTGCCATCGAGCTGTCCGGGGGACAACAACAGCGCCTTTGTATCGCTAGGGCTCTGGCAATCCAGCCTGAGGTCCTGCTAATGGACGAGCCTGCATCTGCCCTGGATCCAATTGCAACCCAGAAAATTGAGGAGACCATCACCGAGCTTAAAAGGGACTTTACAATAATTATCGTAACGCACAACATGCAGCAGGCGGTCCGAATATCTGACTATACGGGCTTTATGTATTTGGGGGATTTGATTGAATTCAGCGAGACCAAGAAACTGTTCACCGATCCTAAGAATGATCTTACTGCCAAATATGTACAGGGCCGGTTTGGCTAAATGACCCGTCTTATAGACTCCTCGCTGCAAAAGCTGTCATTCATGATGGCGGAGATGGGGGACATGGTGACTGAGTCCATATCACTGGCAGTTGACTCTTACTTGGACGGGACCAACACCAAGGACAAGGTACTAGCTCTCTCGGACTCTATACGTGACAAATACTTTGAGGTGGAGGACCTGACGTTTGACATGTTGTTAAAGTTCCAACCCGTTGCAGACGACTTTAGACTAATTCGCTCCTCGACGGAGATCTCTTACGCGTTTTCACGGTTCGGTCGCTATGCATACGACATCACGCTTGTACGCGACTCGTTTGGTGACATATCCACATGCAAAAATGCCTCGTTAATAGAGTCCTCCAAGAAGGTCAAGCACATGATTCGCGAGGCGGTGTTTTCCTTTGCCGAACTTGACGTGCGTAAAGCCGTCAAGATCCGCGAGGACGAGGAATTCATAGACAAGATTTATCGTGACAGACTGCCCAATCTGATCAATTCCACGGACACGAAGTGCGCCCTCGCCGAGGCACTGCTACTGCGGTACCTAGAAAGGATCGGTGACCACGCAGTATTCATGAGTGATGCAATCAATTACATTGTAACCGGCAAGCACCGGCCAAGTGAGGAAAGGATACAGTCGCATATCAAGCCAAGAGAGATTTGACCGCAAAAAAATTTACCTTCATCTGCGTTGAAAACGCGGGCCGCAGCCAGATGGCACAGGCATTCCTTAAGAGGCATGCACCAGACGTTGACTCGTTTAGCGCTGGGACACGACCTGCCGTGGATGTAAACCCGATCGTGGTCCAAGTGATGAACGAGGTCGGAATAGACATATCTCAAAACCGGCCCAAGGCGCTCTCTGATGACATGATATCTGATTCCATATTAGTAAGCATGGGATGCATGGACCGGGAAGCGTGTCCTGTTCTGTCGTATGACTCTATCGAATGGAACATTCCTGATCCCGGGGGGAAGACGGTGGAACAGGTAAGGGAGATTCGTGACTGTATTGAATCCAAAATCAAGGAACTGATATCTCGCATGGAGCAGTAATGCGCCTGAAAATCTTCCTTGCGGAGACGATTGGCACGTTTGGACTAGTCGTAGCTGCCGCCGGCTCTATCGTTTATGACGGACGCGTCGGCGGAATTCTGGGTCTTGGATTCATCGCTGCAATGCATTTTGTAGGACTGGCAATTCTGATTTTTGTATTTGGAAAATACTCGATGGCGCATTTTAACCCTGCCGTCACCATCGGGTTTTGGATTGCGGGCTATGTTCGTGCAAGATATATTCCAGTCTACTTTTGCGCCCAGCTGATCGGCGCGTTTACCGCAAGCCTTGCCATACTATACCTGATAGGGAATTACGCGGATCTGGGCTCCACTTTGCCGGGATCTGGGTATGCGGTTTTTACGGCATACGGTGTGGAGGTACTAGCTACCGTATTCCTGATGGGCGCGATACTCTTTGCAGTTGGGTCGCAGCGTGGGCCCGTCTTGACGTGTGTGGTGATCGCGGCCGCTGTCGCACTGGACGTCTATTTTCTCGGTCCCATATCTGGCGCCTCGATGAATCCAGTTCGCTCCCTAGCTCCTGCACTGGTGGCTGGAAACACCGTGGAACTGTGGATATACCTGACTGCCCCGTTTATTGGCGCAGTGGCAGTTGCGGCCGTCTTTCGGAGGGTGCTTGGCCGTCATGCCAGACACGTGATTTAGGATTAATAATGACCTGCATCCTACTAGTCTTGTGTCCAAGTCAAGAAAGCTCTTCAATGATGCAAAGAGAGTGATTCCGTCCGGTGTAAACAGCCCGGTCCGGTATTTTGAGCCCTATCCATTCTTTGTGACTAGGGCAGACGGCAGTTCGATCTGGGATGTCGACAACAAGCGCTATGTTGATTTTTGCAACGGATATGGATCCATGCTTCTTGGACACCGCCGAAGGGAGATAATATCGGCAGTGTCTCGACAGCTGTCTAAGGGGACGCTTTACTGCGCTCCCACCGAGCAGGAGGTCCGGCTCTGCCAGCTGATAAAAAACAACTTTCCATCCATGGCCAGAGTGCGCCTAGTCAACACCGGTTCAGAGGCTACAATGACGGCGATCAGGCTGGCTAGGGGCTTTACAAAAAAGAAGAAAATTGTAAAATTCGAAGGATGTTATCACGGCGCGCATGATTCGGTCCTAGTAAGCGCAGGCTCTGGCTCTGCCCACAACGGGATCTCGGTTTCGGACGGAGGGCTAGATGAGGTTTCAAGAAATACCCTAGTTGTACAGTATAACAACTCCGTTGAGCTTGATACGGTACTCTCAAGGAATGGTGATGTTGCCTGCGTTATAGTGGAACCGGTCCTAGCAAACATGGGGCTGATTCTGCCTGAAGGGAACTTTTTATCTGATATCCGGAGGATCACCAAAAAACACGGCGTTTTACTGATATTCGATGAAATCGTAACCGGATTTAGAATATCGACTGGGGGAGCGCAACAATTCTTTGGAATAAGGCCGGATATCACGACCCTTGCAAAGGCACTGGGAAACGGGTTTGCAATTGCGGCAGTTGGGGGGAGAAAGGAGATCATGGATCTGCTGTCACCTGCGGGCAGGGTCTATCAGGCAAGCACGTTTGCAGGCAACCCGGTAGCCGTCTGCGCTGCAACAAGCTCGGTAATGACCATGAACAAAATGGCAAACAAGATGTATCCGAAATTGGAAAGGTATTGTGCGCGCCTTTCAAGTGCCATCGGTGATATGGCCGCCGACATGAACATACCGCATCAAATCAACTTTACCTCGTCTATGATGCAGATATTCTTTTCTGACATGCCAGTCGTTGACTATGCCACGTCCAAGGCCGCCGATGCAACCAAATTCCAAAAGATGTTCAAATCACTTCTGAGGCAGGGAATATTCATCGCGCCCTCGCAGTTCGAGGCAGTCTTCCTTTCAGATGCACACACTATTGATGATTTAGACAATGCTGTCAACGCGTATCATGCGGCCCTAAAGTCGGTGACGCGTTGATTTTTAAAATAGGGACCCGCGGAAGCAGGCTGTCCGTTGCACAGACGCGCTGGGTTGTGGAGCAGTTGAAACAAAAAAACCCGGCGCACGACTTTGACATCCAAACCATTTCTACTGCCGGTGATACTGACCCGCGCCCACTCTTCACCATTGATCAAAAGGGGATCTTTGAGAAGGAGGTGGACAAGGCCGTGCATGACGGCGGTGTTGATTTTGCCGTGCACAGTCTCAAGGATGTTCCGTCATCCATTCCATCCGGACTTGAGCTTGCCTGCATTCCGTTACGCGAGCAGGTAAACGACGTGCTTGTCTCCGTGGGTGGGGACACTTTGGAATCGATCCGGCCCGGCTCCGTGGTTGGGACAAGCAGTCTACGCCGCGCGGTACAGGTTACTGTAATGCGCTCGGATCTTCAGGTAAGGCCGATTCGGGGAAACATTGAAACTAGGATAGCCAAGTCCGATGGGGGGGGATTTGACGCTATAATTCTAGCAAAGGCAGGGATATCTAGGCTTGGTCTGCGCGTAAGATATCATGTATTGGACACTACTCACTTTATGCCATCGCCGGGCCAGGGCGCCCTTGCACTGGTGTGCCGCGCAGATGATCATGATACAGTCAAGATGCTTAAATCCATCGAGGATCGAGACAGCCGGATGGGGATTGAGGCAGAACGCGCCATGTCTTCCATGATAGACTCGGGCTGCAGGTTCCCGGTAGGCGCCTATGGGCGTGTAGGAGACCGTGATCTACTCCTGCAGGCATGCGCATTCTCGGTTGATGGGAAGACGTCAATCCTTGTAAAAGAATCCGGTCCAAAGGCCGATGCCGTCGAGATTGGAATGCGTGCAGGCAGGCAGCTGCAGGATAAAGGCATTGAAAAACTTGCATTAAATTGGAGGGAAAAGGTGGAGGAATGGAACAAAAAATGAACGGCAAGGTGTACCTTGTGGGCGCAGGACCCGGTGATCACGGCTTGATCACTGTTCGCGCAGTGGATCTTTTGCAAAAGGCCGATATCGTGCTTTATGACCGGCTTGTCAGCAAGAAGATAATCTCGATGATCCCATCGTCCACTGAAAGGGAATATGTCGGCCGCGCGGTGGGCGACGACGCGGCACACCAGGATACTACCAACGAACTGATGGCAAGACATGCGAAATCAAAGCGCTGTATAGTGCGCCTCAAGGGAGGCGATCCGATTATTTTCGGACGGGGAGGCGAAGAGGCCGAATTTCTAAAAAGCCGCGGAATAAAATACGAGATTGTCCCGGGAGTTACGTCCGGAATCGGCTCTGCAACCTATTCAGGAATCCCGCTGACTCACCGCAAGTACGCGTCGTCCGTGGTTTTTGTGACCGGTCATGAGGATCCTGCCAAATCACAGCCTGCCGTTAGGTGGGAACTGCTTGCAAGATCCGTTGACACCATTGTAATCATGATGGGACTGTCAAGAATTGATGTCATATGCAAGCAGCTTGTCGAGGGTGGAATGGACAAGAAAACACCCGCGGCGGTGATTCAGGACGGGACGACTCCTAAGCACAGGACCATCGTGGGCAACGTTTCAAACATTGCATCAAAGGTAAGGGTCAACAAGATCAGGCCGCCTGCCAATATTATTATAGGAAGGGTAGTTGATTTATCAAAAACGATAGGATGGAAATGATGAAGGGCAAGACAGTAGCAATTACTCGCTCAAGGGAGGATTCCGAGGAATTCATCCGCCTGATGAAAAGCGGCAACGCAAACCCTGTACCATTACCCACGATCGAGCTTACAAGTCGAGGTGAAAAAATCGTCGATGACCTCTTGGACTCTGTTGCCAGATACGGGCCCGACTATTCACTATTCATGAGCTCCAAGGCGGTAAAACTCCTCTTTAATGCGGCAGGGGAGGCATCCAAGCTCGACGATCTAAGGCTTGCCATATCTGGTACCATCGTGATGGCGGTGGGCCCAAAGACTAGGGCCGCGCTAGAGGCGTATGGAATAAGGGTGGCACACATGCCTGAAACGTACTCGTCAGTTGGAGTGGGTGAGCTCTTTACCCGACTTGATGCCGTGGGCAAGCGCGTGATCGTACCTAGAAGCGGGGCGTCTACTCCATTCCTCAAGGAACTGTTGGATAAAATCGGACTGCACACCATGGAGGTCATCCTTTATGATGTCTGTGCATTTCGGGACACCTCTCAATGGAACGACTTTAGACTACTCTTCTCCGAAAACAAAGTGGATGGTATTGTTTTTACCAGCGCCTCGTCGGTTCGCGCATTCTTTGAGATAATGGAAAATGATCGCCCGAGGGAGGGGCTAGTCTCGGATCTTGGAAAGACCGTGGTTGTGTCCATAGGTCCGTTTACCGCTGACGAATTAAAAAAATTCGGTGTCCAAAGCACGATCTCCGGAATCCATACCGTTGCAGGCGCGTTTGATGCCATCAAGGAGTGTTTTCATCAGTCGTGATTTAATTAGCTGTGCCTATTTTTCCACATGTATTTATAATATCTACAACCATGAGATATCATGACCACTGAAAATCTTGAAATCGACTATTCCAAGTATGACTTTAAGGACTCTACTGAGATGTACGTACATCTTAGCAAAAAGGGCCTTTCAAAAGAGACTGTAATAGGCATCAGCAAGATGAAGGATGAGCCAGAGTGGATGCTTGACTTTAGGCTCAGGGCGTTTGAACAATTCATGAAGTTTCCAATGCCCAACTGGGGCGGGGATCTCAGCGCCATTGACTTTCAAAATATCTATTATTATGCAAAGGCTTCTGACAAGACCGAAAAGAACTGGGATGACGTTCCTGCCGAGGTCAAGAACACCTTTGACAAGCTGGGGATTCCCGAGGCCGAAAAGAAATTCCTTGCAGGCGTGGGGGCGCAGTACGAGTCAGAGGTGGTCTATCACAATTTACGAGAGGATCTGCAAAAGCAGGGCGTGATATTCCTAGATACTGATTCAGCGCTCAAGGAATATCCTGACATATTTAAGAAATACTTTGGAAAGATCATCCCGCCCGAGGACAACAAGTTTGCCGCATTGAACAGCGCAGTCTGGAGTGGCGGCTCGTTCATCTACATTCCAAAGGGCATTCATGTTGACATGCCGTTGCAGGCATACTTTAGAATCAATGCTGAAAACATTGGGCAATTTGAGAGAACCTTAATCATTGCGGATGAGGGCGCGGATGTGCATTATATAGAGGGCTGTACAGCACCGGTCTATTCGTCTGAGTCGTTGCATTCTGCCGTGGTGGAGCTTGTGGCACACAAGGATGCACACCTGAGGTACACCACCATACAGAATTGGAGTAGCGATGTGTATAACTTGGTTACAAAACGAGCCTATGCATATGATGGTGCAACGGTAGAGTGGATTGACGGTAACATTGGAAGCAAGCTTACCATGAAATATCCTGGCATCTACCTGATGGGGGAGCGTGCATATGGTGAGACCCTTTCCATTGCATTTGCCGGCAAAAACCAGCACCAGGATACGGGGGCAAAAATGGTCCACTTGGCACCTAACACCACCTCAAAGATCACATCCAAGTCTGTCAGCAGGCTGAACGGAAGATCGACTTATCGTGGCCTGCTCAACGTTGCCAAGGGGGCGACGAACGTAAAGAGCACGGTACGGTGTGATGCATTGCTTTTGGATGATACCTCCAAGACCGACACGTACCCTTACATGGAGATCAACCAGGAGGATGCTACCATAACGCACGAGGCGACGGTTGGCAAGATTGGCGACGAGCAGATCTTTTATCTGATGACTAGGGGGTTTTCGGAGGAAGAGGCGCTGACACTTATCGTAAACGGATTCATGGAGCCATTTGTAAAAGAGCTGCCGATGGAGTATGCCGTGGAGCTAAACAGGCTGATAAAGCTGGAAATGGACGGTTCCGTGGGCTAGTCCTACTCGATCTGATAAGAAATGTCCACAATTGCATTATCTACAATTGATTCGGACCACATCAGGGCGATCTCCTCGTCGGGAGATGAGCCATCTTGGCTGACCGAACACAGGAAAAATTCACTTTCAATATATGAGGGATTGCCGATAGAGACATCGCCACTGTACGGCAAGTATACTGATGCCAAAAAAATGGATCCTGACCAGGTCTCGCTCTCCATAGTGTCGGATTCCCAAGTTCCAGAATTTCTAAACCGGCGGCTAGCCGAGCTGGAGAATGAAAATCACATAGTACAGATCGGTACCGGCATACACCGAATAAGAATCAATGACGATCTAAGATCCAAGGGGGTTTTAGTCTCCTCTATGAGTGATGCATTAAAACACAACCTGCCTCTGGTAAAAAAGGCACTTGACGCGTCCGACCCTGAGGAGGACAAGTTTACCGCATTGAACAACGCGGCATTCAACACCGGCATATTCATCTATATTCCAGATAACGTACTGCTAGATGATCCGATTCACATCGTTTCAAGCCTTTCTGTGGATGGATCCTCTACAATCTCACGAAACGTTGTCATTGCGGGCGAAAACAGCAGCTCTACAATCGTTCAAGAGCTGTATTCGCCAGACGCTTCTCGGCAGCAGGCCTATCTTGAATTATTTAACATGCTAGTTGGAGCAAATGCGCGCGTGGATGGAACGACACTCCAGATGCTTGCACCGACATCCGTCAACTTTTCAACGCGGCGCGCCGATCTGGCCACGGACTCGAAATTAAACTGGTACCTTGGACTGTTTGGAGCACTAGTCTCTAGGTACAGGACGGACTATTATCTAAATGAGCGTGGTGCGACTGCAAACGATTCTGAGGTGGTATTTGGCAACAACGAACAGTCATTTGACCTGCAGACCAACGTCAATCATCAAAGCCCGTTCACGGAGGGAAAGGTCATTGAAAAGTCAATCCTTCGCAACAAGTCCAAGTCGCTGTTCAAGGGAATGATTAGAATCAACGAGCATGCGTCTAAATCAAGCTCTTATCTCTCCGGACGCTCCATTCTGCTGGATAAGGATGCAAAATCCGACGCGATCCCTGGACTTGAGATCTTTACCAATGACGTCAAGGCGACTCATTCTGCATCCGTGGCCCAGATAGACGAGGAGCAGATCTTTTACCTTGGGACTAGGTGCCTGAGCCGTTCTGAGGCCGAACGCACCATTGTTGAGGGATTTTTAGAGCCGCTGTCCAGAAAAATGTCTATCCAAGTGCGTGCATGGATTGCATACCTGATTGAATCAAAGTGGGAGGGACGTGAGCTCTCCATCAACATAGATGAGGAGCTTAAAAAATTCACCGAGATTGAGGAGACTCGGTACAACGAAAACTCGGAAATACAGCAGCATTACAAATACCGGTGATATGTTGGGAGAATGGATTAGGGCCTGTACAACTGATCAGATAAAGGACGGATGCCTTCTAGGTTTTGCACATGGCGGCAAAAAAATCCTGCTGTCAAACATGCATGGAAAAATCCGGGCCACCGGACTCGTCTGCACGCATGCGGACGCGGATCTTTCTACGGGATTTCTTTCCGACGAGGGCGTGCGCTGTCCATTACACTTGTCTGTTTTCAATCTAGATGATGGCAAGCCGCAAAATCCACCGGCCGAGGAGGCGCTCGATGTCTATAATGTTAAAATAGAGCAAAACGAAGTTTATGTGGAGGTATAGTGTTGCAGAGCGCGGAATTATCATATCAGATAAGAAAGGACTTTCCAATTTTTACTAGGACGGTTCGTGACAACAAGCCGCTCATCTATCTTGACAACGCGTCAACCACGCAAAAGCCAAACCAAGTCATCGATGCAATTACCGATTATTATAAAAACCATAATGCGAACATTCACCGTGCCGTATACGCCCTTGCTGAAGAGGCGACTGAGGCATACGAGTCCGCAAGGGACAAGATTGCCAAGTTTCTCAATGTGAGGGACAGGCAGGAGATTGTCTTTGTACGCGGCACTACGGAGGCAATCAACCTAGTTGCATACTCTTGGGGCAGGGCGCATATAGGCAAGGATGACATCATTGTGACTACTGAATACGAGCATCATAGTAATATCGTGCCGTGGCAGCTGCTTGTCCAGGAAAAGGGTGCAAGGCTAGAATATGTTGAAATTGATGAGAACGGCGAACTTAGACTTGAACAGCTTGACGAATACCTTGCAACCGGGCGGGTCAAGCTTGTAACATTTAGCCTAATGTCCAACGTGCTAGGAACAATCACCGACGCTGATACCATAATATCCAAATGCAAGGCTGCCGGGGTACTTGTGCTAGTTGATGGAGCTCAAGCTGTCCCGCACATGGCAGTCGATCTCTCCAAGCTAGACTGTGATTTTTTCGCGTTTTCGGGTCACAAGATGCTAGGGCCCACGGGTATTGGGGTTCTGTGGGTACGCAAGGACGTGCTGAATACCATGAATCCGTTCCACGGAGGGGGGGACATGATCAGGGAGGTCCACAAGTATGAGACCACTTGGAATGATCTGCCCTACAAGTTTGAGGCAGGCACCCCCAATATTGCCGATGTGGTTGGGCTCGGAGCTGCCATAGACTATCTTGAAAGGATTGGAATGGATGCGGTGCGGCACCACGAGATGGATCTTACGCGATATGCCATTGACAGGCTGTCCGGGGTACGGGGAATAGTGATTTACGGAAGCAAGGAAATGGAAAAGCGCGGTGGCGTTATATCGTTTAACTTCTCGGACATTCATCCGCACGACGTGGCGCATGTCATCGACGAGGATGGAATTGCAATACGTTCCGGGCATCATTGCGCCCAGGTACTGATGGAAAAGCTAGATGTTGCCGCCACGTCTAGGGCAAGCTTTTACATCTATAATACTAGGGAGGATGTTGACGCGTTGATGGACTCGTTACACAAGGTATCGGAGCTGTTCAAATTATGAGTAATAGCGCGAACATCTATCATGAAATGATCATAGATTATTCTAGGAACCCGATCAATTATGGGAAGATTGAAGATCCGGATGCAACATATCATGATGCAAACCCGCTGTGCGGCGACAGTATAGACATCGATCTGAAGATTGATGATGATCATATAAGTGACATAAAGTTTCATGGAAAGGGATGCGCCATCTGCATGGCATGCTCCTCGATCCTGACTGAAATCAGCAAGGGCAAAAGCCTTGAGGATGTGAGAAAAATAGCAAAAAACGACGTCCTAGGAGAGTTGGGACTAGAAAACCTCCAGGCGGTCCGTATAAAGTGCGCACTGTTGTCGCTCAAGGTACTAAAGTTTGCACTGTACTCGTATCTTGCAAAACATACCGAGGGCTCTGATGTCGAGGACCTCAAAGAGGATGCTACAAACCTGTACTGATATGCCTGACTTTATTCCACGGGTACCGATACCACTGCAGATTAGAAGGATAATATATGAAAATTATAATGACGAGGAGACTCGGTTCAACAACGATGATCTGTTTGCCGCATTACGGCGGGGCGGAGACGTTGATCCGAACTGGATTGTTGATGATTTAGAGCCTGCAATAACTGAACTCTGCGATTCCGGCGTAACAAGGAACATTGCACAGAATTTTACCACCATATGGCTCAAGCTGTTCGCAAGGCTCGAGGAAACCCGATGCAATGCCTGCAACAGTGATGTTTTTCTTGGGGCCCTTGAGGAAAGAACCTGCCCGGGCTGCGGGTCTATACTCTAGGATTTTTCAGGGCGGCCTCTTCTAGGGATTTAATCATCGGCAGTTTTTCCCCAGTCAGGTACAGTACAAGCGCCCCACCGGCCGTGCTAATGTGGTTTATTTTTTCAGCCAGTCCGTACTTTTTCAATGCCGATGTGAGGTGGCCGCCGCTTACAATCGTAGTTGCCATGGAGTTTGCAACCCCTTTGAGCAGGGCCTTTGTCCCGAAACTAAAGTTATCCCTTTCAAAGAATCCGGCGGGGCCGCTGATAAATACCGTTCCGGCACCTGTGATTATCTTGTTATAATATTCGACGGTCTTTGGACCTAGGTCGTAAATCGACTCTCCCGGGTTTAAATCCCTCACATCAAGCTCTACCCTTTCGCCATCCTTGTCAATTGCGACATCCACCGGGGTCGAAAACACGTCTGGATACTCGCCAATCAGCGCATGCGCCTTTGCAACCGCCTCCTCTTCGCGCTTTATTCCCAGCGAGGATCTGATTCTTCCCTGGGCTCTCATGAACACGTTTCCGATCAGGCCTGTGAGCAGGACGTGATCAGCTCTTTTATTCTTTATGAGTAATTTTATTGCCTCTAGCCTGTCTGCCACCTTTGATCCTCCGAGTACGATTACATGCGGCGCCTTGGCTACGGTCATTATCTCGTCAAGGTTTCGAACCTCGCGTTCTACTGTCCTGCCTGCGCAAGCTGGCAGGATGTGGGAAAACCCGACTATTGACGGGTGTGATCTGTGGGCGCTCGGAAACGAGTCTAGTACACACAGATCAAACAGTCCTGATAGTCTTTTGACCATGATGGTCTTTGCGGCATCTTGCGGGGTGAATTCATAGTTTTCCTCTGCACACAATCTCAGATTATCCAGGAGCAGAATTTCCCCGTCTCTTAGGTTTTTTATCTTGTCCTGGGCCGACTGGCCGATGACATCCTCTACATACTTGATCTCCCGGCCAAGCATATTCTCGATGACTTTTGCATGTCCGTCCATTCCAATATATTCCGAGTTCCCTACCCTACCTTGATGCGAGGCCATGACGACCTTTGCATTATTTAGGTCTCTTACGGTCTTGATGGCCTCTTCGATCCGTTTTGTCCCGGCAATCTTCATGGTATTGGGGTCTATCGGACAGTTCATGTCCACCCTCAAAAACACTGTCTTTCCACTGACATTAAAATTATCTAGCGTGAGAACCTTCACAACTTTCATATTTTTTACCATCTTAAAATCTTTAAGCCGCTTTGTCCGAATCTGATACAGCCGTCTAGTATTGTTTGCAAGCCAGATCCATCCTGACCTGTGTTTTGTCTATATCGTCGTCGGGCCGTCACGCTCATCACAGATCATTCAAGTTAAATCCATATACGCGCCATCGCTAACCGTGACCGGGTGGCATGGTTGCAAGAATGGATTTTTGATATAAGATCAAGGCCATTTTTGATCCTATCTGTTGCAACCGTACTTGTAACGATGTTAGTTTACATGCAAATCACTGACGGGCTTGATAACATGGTTTCAGCCTATTTTGAATCCATTGCTGGGAATTCCCCCTTTGATGTCTTGATGCAGTATGTCACCGAGACAGGGGACGTGTTTAACATGCTAGTTTTTGCAATTATTATGGTACTGGTCCGACGAACAAGAAAGATTGGGATATCGTTGATGATACTGCTTGTGATTACCACACTGCTTACGGGTTATGTGAAATGCGGGGTGGATAGGGACAGACCGAATGTGGATTACGAAGGACCGGACTTTCCCATTCCTGTAAGCCGTGATACGTTTGCCCTGTTCTGTGAGGGCAGCTTCTTTGCGTCGTATCCATCGGGCCATGCTGCAAGAACGATGGTGTTTGCCATAGTACTAGGATATGCCCTGTCTCAGCGATTCCCCCACGGGTGCTATCTTTTACTGCTGTATCCGGCGCTGGTGTCGTTTAGCAGGGTCTACCTCTTGGATCATTATCCGATGGACGTGATCGGGGGAACCATAATTGCGATGTTGCTTGCCGGCGCCATTGCAAAGAAGACAAAGCTTTACACGATATTTGAGCCGTCAAAACTCTAGATCATCTACGGCATCAGAGTTTATCAAAACGATTGCATAATGCGACTCGTCATGATGGAATGTCCAGTACCTGACGTTTCTGTGCTGGTCTGCCTCCCGCAATCCTGCATTGATCGACGTTGTAAGCGTATATCCTATCCTCTTTGCCAGCTTTGACTCCTTTGGCATCAGGACCTTGAATGCATCACGGCGATCCTTGAATCCCATTCTTACAATCTCTTCTGCCGCACCGGATGCCTCGGTCTCACTTTTTACATCAAACGTCTTGCAAATCGGCAACCTTGAGGGGTGAAACTCCATGACTTGGACAGTACACATTCTCTAATATTTCTTCAAAACCATGTTAATTTTCTTAACATACAAGTCAAATAGTGGTTATACTAATGATTTAACCCTTCTTCGATCTGTTAAGATTCATTGGTAACGCTTCAAGCGGCCGTGGATGGACTACGTGCAAAGAAACGGGAGGTATCCAAAATCAGACGTCAGTCTGAAAAACACCTAGATGATGCAAAATCTATACTGCGTCGCTCCAAATCTGGCCTTCGATCCGCTGACAGACAAATCGAGTCTGCTGAGGAAGATCTGTCTGATACTTTGCTGGTTTTGACCCAAAAGACGTCCCAGCATGACAGCATTCTGAGGCTGATTGAGGGTGCAGAAAAGCGGCTAGCCCAGGAAAGGGATGCACGAGAACAGGCCGAGCAGGACGAGGAGTTTGCGGATTCTGCCGATGAAAAGGCAATGGTGCAAAAACGATTACGTGGAATCAGGGAGCGCATATCTGTTGCAGAACTTGAGATAAAAAACCGTAAAAAAATGGTCAAGGTATTACAGACTGAGATCGACGGTCATTCCGTCATAAAAAGTAAGACTGTTGCCCGGATTAAAAAAGCCACACAGGTCCGGCCGGAACTACGAAAGCTGATAAAATCTAGCACGACAGATTCAGAAATGCTGTCCAAAAAACTAGAGCTCACGTCAAGACAGGAAGCAAACGTCAAAAAGAATCTCATAAAAGCAGAAGAAAAACTACAGGCGCAACTTGCAAGAAAGAGCAGGCGCCTTGCCGCGATGAAAAAGGCCAAGAGAGCAATAAAAAAGAAACCAGCAAAGACGATACCAGCAAAGACGATATCAAAAAAGAAACCCGCAAAGAAACCAGCAAAGACGATACCAAAAAGAAAACCAGCAAAAAAGACACTGAATAAATCCTTAAAATCTACAAAGCGATAGTTTACAACATTAGAGTTTATGCGTAATCATTATGAACAAGCGCGGTCCTGTTGTTATGGGAATTGGTATGGTAATGATTTTGACCTCCATCATAATTATGTTCATGGTACTTCCGGACCGAGATCCTGTGTTTGATGACGAAATTTTCATTCCAGATCTATTCGGCGACATGTTTGATCACGTCACTGATGAATATGTGATCTTTCCAGGTAGCAGTAGTACCTTTAGATATTCTGGACAAAATCCTAACACATCTATGCTGTGGGGCATTCAAATCACGGATTTTGAGGACGGCGATGAAGTCACGGTTCACATATCGAACATTCATGGCGATGATTTGGACTCTGCACAAACAAACGAACCTGTAGTCTTTAACATTATTGCAATTGAGAATATGGAACCTTACAACTTTCAAGTTGAAAACACTGGAGACCGTCCCGTTGCAGTCGTGATGATGTTCGGTGCGGACCCAGATGATTATGACATACTAGGTGATCCAAACTCAATCTTTGCTAGTATGATACTACCTTTAGTGATATCTCTCATCATGCTAATGGTTGGCACTATAATGCTCTTTGTAGGTATTATTTTATCTCTAGTAGATTGGAGAAGAAAAAAATCGTTCTAGATGTTGGAAACTACTTCCATTTTGCCGAATTTGCCTTTTGTAAGGGCAACCTCGCCTTTGAAGGAATTGATGTACCCGTTGGTGATCTTGATCCTGTCGCCGTTATTCACGGCTTGAATATCTTCTGCCCATAATGTGAGTTTAATTTCCCCACTATCATCAGTCAGGTATGCATCACAAACATCGATCGTTCCACCAGACCTCATGTTTACGGTCCGAGTGTCACCCTTGCGTGCTACTACGCCCTCTATGTCTACCTTTTCCCTCATGTTTTTTGCTTGTTCAGCTGTGACCATGAAACGAATGAACTCCAATGCAATTATAAAGTTTCTGATCAGCCTACTGTGTTTCCTAATTCGCCATCTATGTGCTACCAAGTACCCATCAGACGGCGACATGGATGTCATGTCGTCATGGTGTCACCTCGCCTCCCGCGCGATCGACTCGTCCCTCCACTTGTTGTATAGAATCATCTTGAGT